>JBKEAD010000007.1:0-20348 GCA_047971915.1 Chthoniobacterales bacterium | reverse complement strand
CAGAGTGAGCACGCGCATGATTTCGTTGGTTCGGGAGTCTAGGCTTGCAAAATCGAGATCCATGAGGCTGGCTGCGAGGTCTCGGTAGGTCTCGATCATGTCGATGATTTGAGATGAGTGGTCGTAGCAGTCTCGTAGAAAGACACGGGTTCCGGAGTGAACGAGGCCGGAGTCGTCTCGCAAAAGTGCGTTGAAAATTTCTCGGTGTGGCCATGCAGCGCGGCGGAACTGGAGGAGGAGGCGTTGGACTTTGAAAATTGTGTGGAGGCTTTGTTTACTGGGGTTTTGCAGGAGTTCTTCTTCGGAGGCGTTGAGGCGGTCACCGATGGCTTCGAGGACGGGAAAGAAGTGATCGACGATGGCGTCTAGGATCGCATAGGTGAGGTAGTCGCTGCCCATTTTGCGGCTATTTCCTTTTCCTCCGCGCAGGCGAGTTCGGATCACTTCAAACCAATCTTCGCCTTCTTTTTCTTGAAGGGTGATAACAAAATTTTTGCCGAGAAAGAGGCTGATTTGCTCGGCGTTGAATTTGTGCTCTTCGTCGAAATAAACCATTTCAGAAACGATGAAGAGATTTTCATCGTAGGGTTCAAGTTTGGGACGTTGGGAAGTGTTTGCGACATCTTCGAGGGCTAGGGGGTGGAGTCCGAAAAAGTGGCTAAGCTTTTCTAATTTAGCCATATTTGCGACTCCGCTGATATTGAGCCAGTTTACTTTTTGGGGATCGAAATGTTTCTCTAGTTCGTCGATGGACGTTAATTCAATTTCTTGAATACTCGCTTCATCATAGACGAAAAGCACGAGTGAGGAACAGTCGTCAGCGACATTTTTTCGCGATAGTAGGGTGGCAGGAGGTGTCCCCGGGGTGTCGTAGCGAAGGTGGAGCATAAGTATTTTTTTTAAAGGTGTCCTAAAGTAAACGTGAGGAGAATAAGAAGTGTTATTTTGTGAGTTATTCGAACATGAGATGGCAAATGATGATGGCGGCGATGACTCCGGTAGCGTCGGCTAGGAGTCCAGCGGGGACGGCATGGCGGGTTCTTTTTATTGCGACAGAGCCGAAATAGACAGCAATAACGTAAAAGGTTGTTTCGGTGCTACCCATAATGGTGGCTCCCGTGCGAGCGATGAGGCTGTCGGCTCCGTGGGTTTGGACGAGTTCGGAAAAGACGCCAAGTGCGCCACTGCCGCTTAGTGGGCGGATAAAAATCAGGGGTAAAAGGTCGGCGGGGATGCCAAGGAGGCTCAGAAGCGGGGCGAGAGCTTTGGCGATGAGGTCGATGCCACCGGCTTCGCGGAACATGGCGATGGCGGCGAGTATGGCAACGAGAAAGGGGATGATTCGGAGAGCAACTTGGAAGCCTTCTTTGGCACCGTTTACAAACTCTTCATAGACGGGGACTCCACGCAGTGCTGCAAAAAGTGGGAAGTAGGCAAAGATCGCGGGAATGGCTAGAATGCTGATGGCTTTTAGTATCGTGATGACGGGTTGTTCCCTAGCCGCAGGGTCATTTGCAAAAATAAGGTAGCCGAAGTAGATTAAAAAAAGACCAAGTGCGAGAAGAGCGATTTTTCCAAAAAGAGAAAGGGATGGATGTGTGGAGTCTTCTTCGCTGATTTCTTTGAGATGTTCTTTTTCGATCTCGGCGAGGCGGTCTGGGGTGGGCGCGGGGAGGCGGTAGTTTGGGAGGCGTTGGAGAGTTTTTACAGAGATAAGTCCGGCGATAGTGGAGCAGAGTGTGGCGGCAAAGGCGGTGCCAATTACGATGGTAGGGTCTTTGGAACCACCAGCTGCGAGAATGCCGACTGCGGTGGCCGGGATGAGTTGGACGGAGGATGTGTTTAGTGCCAGAAAGGTGCACATGGCGTTGCTGGCGGTGCCGGGGTGGGGGTTTATTTTTTCGAGATCTTGCATGGCGCGGAGGCCGAGCGGAGTGGCGGCATTGCTGAGACCGAGCATGTTTGCCGCCATATTCATGACGATACTTCCCATAGCGGGATGATCGGGGGGGACTTCCGGGAAAATACGACGCAGGATGGGTCGTAGGGCGGTGGCGAGATGGGAGATGAGGCCGGATTTTTCGGCGAGCTGCATGATGCCGAGCCAGAGTGCCATGACGCCGGCGAGGGGGAGTGCGAGGTTCATGACAGCGACTTTTGCGGCCTCGATGGCACCGGTTGCGACTTCGGGAAGCCGTCCAGTGAAACCACCTAGGATGACAGCGGCGAGGACGAGAAAGAGCCAAAGGTAGTTAAGCATGTGGGAAAGGTTTTTGAGGTTGAAGAAAAGAGGGGTTATAGGAGATGTTAGATAGACTCAAATTATGAAAAAGAAAAAAAGCAGCGCCGCCCTTCCTAAACCAACAAATCGAGTTGCAGCCTTTGAGCGGCTTGGCTTCGGTCTTTTTCTTCACTGGGGGTTGTATTCCCAAATGGGGAAAGGGGAGTGGATCCAACACGCACAAAATATCTCCGTCCGAGAGTATGAGAAGCTTCTCGGGAGCTTCACTGCATCTGCATTCGATGCTTCGGCGATTGCCCGTCTGGCAAAGCAGAGCGGGGCAAAATATATCGTTCTCACCACACGGCATCATGACGGGTTTTCACTCTACGATACACGGGGCTTGTCCACTTTTGATGCGCCGCACTCGCCTGCCGGTCGCGACTTCGTTGCCGAATTTGTTGGCGCATGTCGCGCCGAGGGGATCGTACCATTTTTTTATCACACCACGCTTGATTGGCGGTGGGATTCTGAAAACTGTTCCGATGCTAAATTTGCTAAATACTTGGATTATCTCCACGGCTCCGTAGAGGTATTGTGCCGTCACTATGGAAAAATCGGTGGGCTGTGGTTTGATGGTAACTGGTCGCGCCCCGATGCGGATTGGAAAGAGGATCGTCTTTATCGAATGATTCGTAAAGCGCAGCCCGACGCGATGATTATCGACAACACAGGACTTAATGCCCGTGGTAAAATTGGTCATCCCGAAATCGACAGCACTACCTTTGAACAAGGCTTGCCATCTGCCCCGGATCGACGAGGACTTTCTAAATACGTCGCGGGTGAGATGTGTGAAACTCTAAACGCTCATTGGGGAATCGGTGCCCAAGATTTTCGTTTCAAAAGTCCGGCGGAACTCATCGAGCGCCTCTGTCTCTGCCGCAAGGTTGGTGCCAACTATCTTCTAAACGTGGGGCCGACGGCTGAGGGAACTATTCCCGATTACGAAGCTTCTGTTTTGAAAATAATCGGCAAATGGCTAACCCTTACAAAACATCCGATCTATAGCACCCGCCCGGTGAACGCACAGTGTCTCGGTCGAGATTTTCTCCTCAAAGGTCGATCCGTCTATTATTACTTCGCCTTTGATCTTGCTCGTCGCGGAAATTCCCATGTTGTTTTGCGTAGTGAAAATAACGGGCTACGGGCAATCTCCGGATTATCCGCACGGATTGGCTCTGCTAAGTGGTTGGATAGTGAAGAACCTATTCCCTTCGTGCAATCTACAAGTAAGAAACTTATGACACTTGATTGCAGCGGATATGATTATGGCACAGACCTGATCGTTCGCGTAGCCGAGCTTTCTGTGAAACGATAGTCGCCGAAGAAGCCCGATGGATGACAAATGGATGGAGAAGTGCTCAAATTATGAGGGGTATAAAATACTAAATTTTTCTTTAAAGCTTTTGTCTGGGTCTTTGTCTGCTAAAAAAATGCGATATGGATTTAATGAAAAGTTTTTTTAAAAAACGCCGAGGATTTGAAGGCGAGATAGTAGTTTCTTAAAAAAAGGAAAAGGCAGATGTCTATTGTTGCTCGTGCTCGTCAACGTCCGGTAACGGCGGCTATCGTGCTGGTCTGCACGATTATTTTCTTTTTTGAATCTGCGCTTTTAGCGTTCGGAGGTCCGTTGGCGGAGCAGAATTTTTTTGCAGTTTTTGCGCTGACTTATCCGGGGCTTGCGGCGGGGCGATTGTGGACGCCCATTACTTATATGTTTCTGCATGGGAGTTTGCTGCACCTGCTTTTTAATATGGTGACCCTGTGGTTTGTGGGGGCGGAGATGGAGCGAATTTTGGGGCGTTCCAGATTTTTGCTTTTGTATTTGAGTGGGGGTGTTGTGGGCGGTTTGTTGCAGGTGTTTTTTGTTTCGTCGAGTGTTTTGATTGGAGCTTCGGGGGGAGTATTTGCGGTGTTGCTTGGGTTTACGACGATGTTTCCGAATGTGTTGATTACGGCCTTGATTTTCTTTGTGTTGCCTTTGCGGGTTCGGGCACGGCAGTTGGGGTTCTTTTTGCTGGGCTTTGCGATTTTGTCGGAGCTACTTGGCATAATGCCTGGGGTGGGGCACCTTGCGCATATTGGCGGTGGGCTTGTAGGAATTGCTTTTGCGTATTTTTATACGAATCGCTTGCCGTGGATCGGGACGAGTGTTGCTTTACCGGGGATGCAGACGGTTTCGAGAGGGTTTATTCGTTTGGTGTCGCCGTCGAGCCGTGAGGTGGAGCGTATTTTTGCAAAGGTCATGCGCGAGGGCTTGCAGAGTTTGACGCCGACGGAGCGTGCGATTTTGGAGCGGCAAAATACGATTTCGCAAAAACAAGATCGTTGAGTGATCGGAAAAGTTATTTCTTTTGTTTGTGGATTTTTTTAAACTGCGATTCGTGATGAAAGCTTTGTTTAAATATGTGAGATCGCTTTGTTTGGTGTCTTTGTTATTTGCAGGCACCGCTTTTGGAGCGGAGACGGCTTTGAAGGGATTGGCCGTTGTTAAAAAAAATAAATCGAGTGCCCTAGTTGCTCAGCTTGTCGAAATTAATGGACGGCAGGGCGGTCCCCAACCGGATACTTGGACCTTTCTTTTTAATGATTCTGAGGCGCGGGGTGGGGTGAGAGAGATAGAAGTTTTCAATGGGGCGATTGATGCGGAGAGGACACCGTTGAGTGGGTTTAGCGGTGTTGGGGGGATGCCTGTTTTGCAAGCGAATGACATTGAGACGGATTCGTCGGAGGCTTTTCAGATTGCAAACAAGGAGGCAACGAAAAGCAATCTTGGCTTTCACTGGGTGGATTATGCTTTGCGGACGGATGCGGCGACGGGGCGGCCCATTTGGGCTCTTAAACTCTTGGATTACCGGAATGTTGAGGTTGGGAATCTTGCTCTTTCGGCGAGTGATGGCAGTGTGGTATCGCCGTTGCGAATTTTAAGAAAAAATCTAGAGGAGTCGGCGTCTTCAGAGGAGTCTGCGACGAGCGAAGAGGAGGGTGGGGGAGCGATTGGTGCTGTTGGACGAACCGCGAAAAAAACTTCGGATAGTGTTCGTAAGGGGACTTTGCGAATCATTGGAAATGTTCAAGAGTGGTTCACCGGTAAGCGCACAATCGGGAACGAATAGAACGCTTATGCTCACAGATATTTCTCCGGCTTTTGGGATCGCTCTTTTGGTTTTTATCGGTTTCGTGCTTGGCGCGGCCGAGATTATTATTCCCGGAGGAGTTTTGGGCTTGGTGGCTGCTGCGGTCTTATTTGCTGCGGTGGTGTGGGGGTATGTTGCTTATGGATTTTTTGTTGGGAGTGTGCTTGGGGTTTGTTTGCTGGTGGTTGCGTTTGTCGCTTTTATTGTTTGGATGTATACGTTTCCAAATAGTTATTTTGGAAAAAAAATGAGCAATCTCGATCATGTCGTGGATTCGCCCGAGCAGTCGAAATATGATGTATTGCTGGGTAAGACGGGGACAGCGTTGACGGATTTGCGTCCGTCGGGTTTGGTGCTTTTTGATAGCCGACGCGTGGATGTCGTCTCGGAGGCTGCTTATATTAAAAAAAACGAGACCGTTGTTGTCACGGAAGTCGAGGGGAGTCGAGTTGCGGTGCGGCGAGTTGCAAATTCCGAAAATTAGGTCTTTAGAAATCAAGCTTACTCGTTAGTATTGTCGCAGAACTTTTACTTATCATGGGTATTTTTAGCATTATTTTCTTCGCTGTCGTTGGGGTCGTGGCCCTTGTGGTCTTTGTGATTCTCATAAACTTTTTTGGTGTATGGTTTCGGGCAAGGGTGTCGGGAGCACCGGTCACTTTGGGAAGCCTGATCGGGATGCACTTCCGTCGCGTTCCTTTGGGGACGATTGTAGATAATCGAATTACGGCTGTGAAAGCCGGCATCGATATTCCTACGGACTTATTGGAAGCGCATTTTCTTGCCGGGGGTAATGTCAATCACGTTGTTCTTTCGCTCATTGCTGCGAGCAAGTCGCATATCGATCTGGATTTTAATCGGGCTTGCGCAATCGATCTCGCGATCAAAGGAACGAGCAAAACCGTGCTAGAAGCGGTTCGCACGAGCATTAATCCAAAGGTTATTGATTGCCCGAATCGCACGGAGGGGCGTTCCTTTATCGAAGCCGTCGCTCGTGATGGGATTGGGGTAAAGGTGCGGGCGCGTGTAACCGTTCGCTCAAACCTAGATCGTTTTGTTGGTGGTGCTACGGAGGAAACGATTGTAGCGCGTGTTGGTGAGGGAATCGTGACTTCGATTGGTTCCTCCGATTCCTACAAAGCTGTTTTGGAAAATCCAGATAGCATTTCGCGAGTTGTTTTGGAAAAAGGACTCGATAGCGGAACGGCATTTGAAATTCTCTCGGTTGATATAGCGGATGTCGATGTGGGTGCAAACGTCGGTGCGAAGCTACAAGAAGAGCAGGCAGAGGCAGATAAAGTCGTAGCTCAAGCGAAAGCTGAGATGCGTCGCGCAGCTGCCGTCGCTAGCGAGCAGGAGCAAAAAGCACGCGTTCAAGAAATGCGTGCCAAGGTCGTCGAGGCCGAGGCACAAGTTCCTCTGGCTATGGCGGAGGCCTTTCGCAATGGACATCTCGGGATTATGGATTACATGCGGATAAAAAATATCCAGTCCGATACTTCTATGCGTGAATCTATTGCCGGAAATGAAGGCTCCCTCAGCGAGTAAACGTAGGTAGATCCGAAACTTTAAGCCATCGCTATGGAGCAACTCGTCATTCTGATAGTCATTGGGCTATTGAGTCTGATTAATTGGATTATTCAGAAATCGAAGGAGTATAAAGACCAAAAAGCTGAGCTTGAAAGACGGGCTAATACGCCAAACTATCCCGCGCAGGCCGGACAGGCCACTCCAATCGCAAATTCTCCAGAGCGTGCCCAAAATTGGGAGGTTTCGGATGCGGGTTTGCAGGATTTTTATAAAGCCATCGGAGTGGAAAGCCCAGTGGAAACCCCGACGGAGGCCGAGCCTACGTCGTCGCCTGAAGAGTCTCCGTATTTTGAGTCTTACGGGCAAGAAAGCTATCAAGAGGAAATTTCCCAACAGGAGTTTTATCAGCAAGAAACTTATGCCAAGCCGGTTTATGAAGCGGAGTTTGCGGGAGCTGTTTCTGCTCCACCGCCATTGCCGGACTTTGCTGCGCAGGAGGCTGCGATTGCACAGCCCGACGAAGCGAAGATGGCTCTTGCAAGGCGTTTAGAAGCAGCGGAGACTTCGACGCCCGTTATCCAAAAGATGCCTCAAATAGCAACGGAGTCGGTTCGTGGATTTCTAAAATCTCCGCAAGCCTTGCGGAAAGCCATTTTGCTTAAAGAGATTTTAGGAAAACCCCGTGCTTTATCGGGGCTTTGAGCTACTCATCAAGTTGCTGTAGTTTTTGGATGCCAAATTTGTTTTTGATGGTTGCTTCGATAGTTGCTTCGGCTTGTTTGTCGATGTAGAGGACTTTGGGGTCTGCTTCGATTTCGATTTTCACGTAGCGTTCTTTGCTGTTTTTGACGGCGTTGATGAGATCTTCGAGGGACTCTACATTCTGTCCGTCTGCTTTTGTGACGGGTGAGCCTGCTGTGCTGTTTAGCCCGAGGGTTTCGGAAAGGGGGAGGATTTGGGCGATAAAAACGAGTGCTTTGTGGTCTTTGAGTTCTTCTTCTTGCATTTCGTCGTAATAGACGAGCTTGGCCGGTGCGTTGTTTTTCCAGTCGTTTCCCCATTCTTTTAGGTAGGGGCGGGAGAGCTCTTGAAAAAGAATGCCGCCGAGGATGGTGTAGCGGGGAGATTTATCAAAAAGCTGGATGGGGATGGTCATGTG
The DNA here is from genome assembly GCA_047971915.1 of Chthoniobacterales bacterium. Lineage (GTDB taxonomy): Bacteria > Verrucomicrobiota > Verrucomicrobiia > Chthoniobacterales > JBKEAD01 > JBKEAD01. Next base: position 12,241 of record JBKEAD010000007.1, on the reverse strand, counting down.
GTCGCGGTCTCTGCTGGTGAGAGTGACCGGAATGTCGAGTTCTTTGCCGTCTCGTAAGATGTGGAAATCGAGGGTTTCGCCTGTTTTGTATTTGCCTGTCGTGAGGTGAATAATGGGCATACGTCCAAAGTCGGGGTCGATGTAGTTGGCTTCGTTGTCGATGTTGTAGCCATTTACGGCGAGGAGGACATCACCGACTTGGAGGCCTGCTTTGTCAGCGGGGCTGTCGGGAGAGATTTTATCAATATAGATGCCGTCTTTGTCGCCCATTTTTAGGTAATTGCGGAGCTGGGGGTCGCGGAGCATGGCGATTCCGAAGCCTGCTCTGGGAAAGCCGCTATAGGTTTTTTCTTTGGAGAGTTCGAGGAAGCGATTGATGATTGGGGCGGGAATGGCGTCGGCACTTTGGTTGCGTCGATCATAGCGAATAAGCATGCCGAGGAGTTTGCCGTTTTGGATTGCGGGTAGAACGAAGCTGCCGTCGCGTTGTTGTAGGGTTAGGGCAAGGCGAAAGACGAGCATGGCGATATCGTCTATGGCATATCCGGCGGTGGTGATGCGGGTGAGCTTGGCGGGTGTGGCGATGAGTTCGCCGTTATTTTCGAGTTGGAGGACTTCGAGGGAATCGCCGAGGTGGGGATTTGGGGCGATTTTTAATGGTGTTTTTTTGCTGAGAAAATCGGGCTGTATGGCTTCGAGGAGAGCGAGGTCGCTGTCGTAGTCGATACAGACGATACGGGCTTTCGATTTGCTGCCGCCGGTTGGTTCTTCTAGCTCGATGTCGCTGTGATTGGCTATGAGCTGGGCGTTTATTAGGACGCGGTTTTCTCCGACGATAACGCCTAGGCCACGGCGTTCGTAGTTTGGTTTTTTGGACCAAGGGAGACGGAAATTAAATTCTTGATTTGTGGAGTTTACGCGGATGACGGAGTTGGCTATTTCGTTTGCTTCGAGCTTGTCTGTTGCTTCCGAGTCAGCGTTGCTGATTTGCGTGCGGGATGGGGGGGTGGTTCCGGCTTGGGCGAGTCCGGCTAGTAAAAAAAGGAGTAATAGAGTGCGGAGAGTCATGTTTTAGAAAAATTGTGAGACGGTTTGTAAATTAGAGATTTTCGCTGGATGGAATGGCGTAGTTTTGGAGGATGCGGGTTTGCGCCTTTCGGGCTGCTTTTGCCTCGATGACAAGGGGGCGTTTTTCTCCAACAAAGCGGATGACGTAAAATTCTTCGGGCTTTGTGAGTGCTTCGGAGAGGTCTTTTAGGGTCTTGATTGCTTGCTCATTTACGGATTCGACGACATTGAATAGGAAGCCTTCAGCATAGGAGTTTATCGGGTCGGAGAGGATTTGGCTGAGCACGACGAGATCGGGGTGGTCGCGATAATACCCCTCGTCGAGGTAGCGGGCGTAGAGGTATTTTAAAAGAAATTTGTCGATGGAGTAGAAGCGAACAAAGTTTTGCTCTGCGGGTTGAAAGACAAGGCCGGCAAAGATGAGGTAACGCGGTGCTTCGTCGTATTTGCTGGCATAGATTTGGTGCGGAAAGTTTTTTAAAGGGAAGGTGGTTTGTTGTTTTTCACCGTTGCGGAGAAAGTCGATTGTCACGCTATCGCCTTTAAATTTTCGTTCGATGATTTCGGCGAGTTCGATATTGTCATCTTCAAAATCGACGGTGCCGTCGCGTTCGATTTTGAGTCCATCTATAGCGAGAAGGACATCGCCACTCTGCAAGTGACCGTCCGCCGAACCATCGCCATAGACCGTTCCGACTAGGACGCCACCGTCCTCATCTTTCAACCCGAGTCCGTGGCGTGTCGCTTCGTTGACTAGTGGATAGTAAGTGAGAGCAATATCCACATAGTGGTTGTAGGCACCTGTGGAAATGTCTTCGAGAAAATGCCGGATAACGGGTGTTGGGATCATATAGCCTACATTTTGCGCGACATCGCCACTGTAACCTTGGAAGGCGACACCGACGACTTTGCCGTTTTGTAACACCGGGCCGCCGCTATTTCCGGGGTTGATTGCAGCGTCGATTTGAATTGCCAAGTGCTGGTCGGCGGAGGAGTGGGAGTAGGGTTGGAAGTCGATACGCGAAACGATGCCGCGTGTGACACTGAGCTTGTCTCCACCGATGGGGTAGCCGTAAACGGAGACCGTGGATTCGATCTTAGGGATTTCTCCGATTTCGAGTGGCACGGATTTTTCAAAAAAGCCGGAGTTTTCGACTTCGATCAGCGCAAGGTCGCAGTCGTGAGCGATAAAAAGAACCCGTGCGGGGTAGGGGCGCGGGTCGTTTTGTCTGGAAACGGTGATGAAGCGGGAATTACTGACGACATGCGCATTGGTCATGATGCGGTTGCCATTAATGATAAAGCCCGTGCCGCGGCCTCCGCTGAATTGACCGGGTTCCCAAGGGAGGCCGTAATTTGGATTTTGTGACGCACACATGATGCGAACGACGCTGTCCCGAATGTTTGTTGGCGGTGCCGCATCTAGATTTGCGGCAAAAAGGACGAGCGTTGTAAAAAATATCCATCTTTTCATTGCGGCGAAACTAGCTTGCTCTCAATAGGAAACAATCTTGTTTTATAATCAATTTATGGATTTTTTTATATCGTGATTGACAAGGCAGAGGTGGATACGCAGAGTGCTTGCTCTTTTTTAGAGAGAAAAAAATGGTGGCCGTCGTTCAATGGTAGAGCCCCAGATTGTGGTTCTGGTTGTTGCGGGTTCGAGTCCCGTCGGTCACCCCATTTTTTTACACAGCGGTGTTTTTTTGCTGATACCAGTCCCGGCCAGACGGGGCAGCTTTCTTTTGCGTTGTCGCAGAGGGTGATTACGAAGTCGAAGGGGATGTCTTTAAATTCACTCCATGACTTGCTGCGAGCTGAGTTTCCGGTGCAGAGAAAGAGGAGCTTATATTTTGGTTTGGTGGTATTCATTTTTTTAAATTAACAGCAGTTTTTTTGAGAAAGGGCTTTTTCGACCCAGTCGATGCATTTTTTGGCGGAAGCGAGGCGTTTGAGGTCGTTGCGAAAGAGTTTGTCGGAGGCGGCACAGTCTTGGAGACATTTCAGGTGAATGTCTAATTCCTGTTCAGGCTTGGACGGCAAACGGTAGATAATCCATGTGCCCTTGCGGGTCGTTTTTACCATTTTATGTTTTCTGAGATAGGCAAGGTGTTGGGATACTTTTGCTTGGGGAATTTTAAGAATATCCTGAAAATGGCAGACACAGAGGGGACCGTGGGTGAGTAAGTGGACAATGCGAAGGCGCGTTTCGTCGCAGAGGCATTGGTAAATTTGAATGAGCTTCATGGGGGTGATATATTCGTATTTAACAATATACGTTAAGACGAATATATTAAAAATATTTTGGGTAAATTTTTTCAGCCTTTTACTAGCTGGCTTGCGAGTTGGGGGAGCTTATCGGGAGAAACGCCTTCGGCTCGGAGGGTGCGAAGACTTTTTGATCTGGTACGTTTTGCCAAGCGTTGGCCATTGGAGTCGTAGAGTAGGGGAGTGTGATAAAAATCGGGCGGTGTTGCCCCTAAGGCTTCGTAAAGAAGGAGTTGGCGGCAGGTTGAAAGCAGGAGGTCTTCGCCGCGCACGACTTCGCTGATTTGCATGGCAATATCGTCGGTGACAACGGCGAGTTCGTAGGCCGGTATGCCGTCGCGTCGCCACACGAGAAAGTCGCCGAAGTCTTTGCCTGCCTCGGCTGAGTAATCGCCACAGCATTGATCTCGGAAGTGAATTTGACGACCATCCGGAATGCGAAAACGCCAGTTGGAGTCGCCGGGAGTAGATAAATTTTTTTCAATCCCTCTAGGAGGACGCCAGGCTGGTGGAAAAATAGGATCGGCATTTGTATGCGGAGCGACATCTGCCTTTGCGATGTCTTTGCGTGATCTGCGACAGGGGTAAATGTAACCTCCATCTCGAAGTTGTGCCCAAGTTTTTAAAAAAAACTCTTTACGCTGACTTTGCTCGTAGGGCGTATGAGGACCGCCTATATCGGGGCCTTCTTGCCAGTGGATTTTAGCCCATTGGAGATCTTGCTTAGCAGCTTTTGCAAATTCAGATTTGCAACGTTGAGGATCGAGATCTTCCGTTCGATAAATAAGTTTTCCTCCCGCTTCTTGGGCACGCTTTTGGGCGATGTAAAACGTATGAAAGTGTCCCAGATGGAGAAAGCCTGTGGGTGTCGGAGCAATGCGGCCTCGATAGGGGATTACGTTCATCTTTAAACATTTGCTAAGGGGAGCTTTTTTAAGCACTAAATCCAAAATGGGGAATTTAAAAAGTTGAGGATTGACGAATAGCTAAAACCAATTACTCTGCGAGGGTTAGCTAATTCGACTGGTTGCGAAAATCATCGATTTAAACCCTCCATCATACAGCGAACAAATTTTTAATCACACAATTTTTATGGAAGCAATTATTCAAGCAATCAGCCAACGTTTAGGACTCTCCGAAACCATTGTTCGTTCCGGTGTCGGTATTCTCCTTCGGTTCATTAAAGATAAAGCAGAGGGCTCGCAGGTTGAGACGCTGCTAAACCTCCTTCCGGGTGCCTCCGGCCTTATGAGTCAGGAAGCTGGCGGCGAGTCGGGCGAGTCGGGTGGCGGCGGATTAATGGGGAGCATCCTCGGAAGTGCGGGCGGTCTCCTTGGCGGAAATCTTGGGGATGCCGCGGAGGCACTTGGTGCCATGCAAAAGGCTGGTATCCCTCTTGATAAAGTCGGCCCTTTTGCCAACGAATTTATGAAACAGGCCGAAGGTGTCGCCGGTGGCGATGCGGTCCAAAACATCATTGACCAAATCCCAGCCCTCAAAGGTCTCCTCAAGTAAGCCAGCTAAATTTAATCATGGGTTACCTATCTTGGATTCTTCTCGGCCTCGTTGCAGGCGCATTGGCTAAATTCATCATGCCTGGGCGTGATCCGGGCGGCATTATCGTCACGATCCTTATCGGTATCGCGGGTGCCTTTACCGGAGGCTTTGTCGGGCAAATTATCGGTTGGAGCACGCCTAATTCCTTTGACCTAGGCGGAATCATCATCGCCACGGTCGGTGCGATTATCCTTCTGATCCTCTATCGTATTTTTCTCAAGATGAAACGCTAATCACCCCTCAAAACAAAAAACCACAAATCAAAATCAAATAAAAATATAAATTAAAATGGGATTACTCTCCACTATCTTTAGCAAGGTTCTCGGAACCGCCGCACCAAAAATCATCGCACCAAAAGCACCCGAAGCCGGACCGGTCGCAGTCGAAACACCTGCCGCAAGTGCTCCGTCCGCTGCTCCCGAAGCACCTGCTGCACCAGCACCGGAACCCGTCGATGTGGACGCCGTTCTTAGCGAGCTCGCTTCCAAAAATTCGGAAAAACTCGATTGGAAAAAATCCATCGTGGATCTGATGAAACTCCTCGACATGGACAGCAGCTTGAGCAACCGCAAAGAACTCGCTGCCGAACTCGGCTACACCGGAGACACCAGCGACTCTGCTTCGATGAATATTTGGCTCCACAAAGAAGTCATCAAACAACTCGCTAAAAACGGAGGCAAAGTCCCCGCCGAGTTGCTCGACTAACAAACAAACAAAGTTCAGTTTTAATCAAAAAGCCAGTGGCTCCGCGCTGCTGGCTTTTTTGATTTCAGAAAATGCTAGCAGCCTAGCTCTCTTGAAAAGCTCATTTCTCCAAAAAATTTTTGTTAATTTTACTTGACAAATGTCAATGAATAAAAAAAGAGTCGCTTCTCCTTCTATATAATATGAAAAAAGATTAGTCTTCGTCTAATTTGAACTCACGTAAACTATCTAAACTGGTTGGGGGTGGTGCGGTTCTTTCGGCTCTCGCTCCACAAGCAGATGCAGGCATTGTTTCAGCTTCGGGTCTTCCTGCTTTTCCGCCGGATAGTGCGGGAAACAGTTTTTGGGATGTAGATGGAAATGGAACGAATGATTTTCGCCTTTTTAATTATTTTAGTTATGCCGCTAAAATTTACTCAACCAGTTATAATGGTGCTAAGTTTGTGCTTACTGGTGCTGTCAGCTCTTTTAAATTTGCCAATTTGAGTGCTGGTTTTTTAGTTGGAAATACACTCCCCGGAGGGGCAATATTTGGATCAGCTTTTGCCTATAGTGCTATAAATCAAAATGCAGTGACTGTGGGAAACGCTTTAGGCGGATACATGGGAGCGGGGTGGACAAATCCCGGCACAGGTTATTTTGGGTTTTCGTTTATTAGTGACGGGAATACGTATTACGGTTGGGCTGAAATGGTAATTGGAGATCGTGGAAGTGTATCGCAGCCTGGTGATAACTATATGATAACGCGAGCTTACTATAACGCTACACCCGGAGAATCCATCCAGGTCGGAGCGATTCCCGAGCCATCCTCCGTTGCCTTATTAGCCCTTGGAGCGGGTGGGCTTGCTGCATGGCGTCGCCGGAAGCAAGCGGCTTGATGTTATTTTTATAAATCTCCGTAAAACGCAAAAAGCACAAAGATTTAAAGTGCTTTTTGCGTTTTTTTGGGAATACCTCATTGGTTAAAGATTGGAAGCATTGAAAAAGCGTAAAGTATTACTTGTCGGTTGGGACGCGGCGGATTGGAAAGTTATTTCACCTCTGGTTGATGAGGGGTTGATGCCGAATGTCGCTCGTTTGGTCGAAAATGGAGTTACCGGTAATTTGGCAACTTTGTATCCGATTTATTCTCCGATGCTGTGGACTTCCATCGCGACCGGTAAGCGTCCGTATAAGCATGGTATCCACGGATTTTCCGAGCCGGATCCCAGCAGCGGCATGGTGCGTCCTGTAACGAATCTTTCGCGGAAGACGAAAGCGGTTTGGAATATTCTTAATCAAGAGGGATTGCATTCGAATGTCGTGGGTTGGTGGCCGAGTAGCCCGGCTGAGCCGATTCGGGGCTGTATGGTTTCAAACCACTTTCAACAGGCGGTTGCGGATTTGGATAAACCGTGGCCGATGCGTCCGGGGACGGTTTATCCGCCGAAGTTGAGTCAGGAGCTTGCCGAAATGCGCATTCACCCAATGGAGCTGGATGGAGATATGCTCAGGACGTGGGTGCCTCGCGCTCCGGAGATCGATCAGAAAAAAGATCGGCGTTTGATGACGCTGGCGAAGATTGTCGCGGAGTGCTCCGGTATCCATGCTGCGGCGACGCACCTTATGCATACGCGCCCGGATTGGGATTTTATGGCGGTGTATTACGATGCGATTGATCATTTTGGCCATGCTTTCATGCGTTACCACCCGCCGCGTCTCGATTGGGTGGAAGAAGGAGATTTTGAGATGTATAAGGATGTCGTGCGTGGTGGATATATCTATCACGACATGATGTTGGGCGTATTGATGGATCTGGCCGGGCCGGATACAACGGTGATTTTGATGAGTGACCACGGTTTTCACCCGGATCACTTGCGGCCAAAGAGTCTCCCAAATGAACCGGCTGGCCCTGCGGCTGAGCACCGACAATTCGGTATTTTCGTAGCTTCGGGACCGGAAATTCGCAAAGACGAGTTGATTTTTGGAGCCAGAGTGCTGGACATTACACCGACCATTTTAAGTCTTTTTGGCTTACCGACGGGTCGGGATATGGATGGCCGGGTGCTTAGCGAAATTTATGAAACTCCTCAAAAAGCAGAGTTTATAGACTCTTGGGATGCCGTGCCCGGTGAGGATGGTCGCCACCCGGAGGAGATGCAGCTAGATCCTGTCGATTCTCAAGAGGCACTGCGACAACTAGTAGCTCTGGGCTACATAGATGAGCCGAGTGAAGATGCGTCTAAGGCGGTAGAGGAGACAACACGTGAGCTGCGCTACAATTTGGCCATGTCGCTGGTGGATGCAGGAAAGCATCTGGAAGCAGCAGCTATTTTTTCCGAACTTTGGGAGCGTTGGCCGCAAGAAAGCCGTTTTGGAGTGAAGCTACTTAATGCACGCATGGAGGTGGGGCAGATTCTGGAAGCACGCGAGACGATGGGGCTGCTGCAAACACGGAAAAAGGAGGCCGCCCAGTCTGCGACTAAGGAGCTTGAAGAGCTATTTACTGAGTTGCAAAAAAAATATCCCCCGGCGAAAGAAGCTGAAGAGAAATCGGAGGAAGATAATACGAAAGCCAAGCCACCTCAAGTGGAGCTAGATTGGGAAAAAGTCCCCGAAAATGAGCAGCGAAAGCTAAGGCGTCTGAGGAGGAATGCCGGAGTAAATCCCGCAGCATTCGCATTTTTGGAAGGTAGCTTGCTGCATCTAGAGGGACGTAATAAAGAAGCTCTGGATATTTTAAAACACGCCGCAGGCGCACAAACTGCGAATCTCCCCAGCCTCTACCTGAAGATGGCAGAGGTTTGTCTAGCCCTACGAGACTGGGAGGAGGCAGCCGTAAATTATCGTCGTATTTTAGAGTTGGATACTTTAAATGCAGCGGCTCACTTGGGGCTTGCTCGAACGGCATTTCACTCGCGGGATTGGCAAACGGCTGCTGATGAGGCGATGACTTCGGCGGGCTTGCTGTATCACAACGCTCGGGCTCATTACATAGCAGGGTGTTCTTTATTAAAACTAGAGAAAAAAGAAGATGGGGTGCTTGCGCTGGAGCGAGCTATTTCCGTCAATCCCGTGTATCCGGCAGCTCACCGCAGGTTGGCGAGTTATTATTTAAAACAAGGTGAATGGGAGCTTTGTCGCAAGCACTTGCAACTCGCACGCCAAGCAATGAAGCGTATTCGTAAACAAAGAGCCGTCACGGCCAACTCAAATGCCCATCCACAGGAATTTCGAGAAAGTTTTGGCAAAGAAGAGGATTTAGACAGATCTCCGTTGCCGTCGGTATCTCTACCGCCACTAGGAGAAACCGTAGTCGTCGTAACAGGGCTTCCACGTTCCGGCACCTCGATGATGATGCAGATGCTCCAAGCAGGAGGCGTGCCGGTGCTGGTAGATTCTCACCGCCCCGCTGATGAAAGTAATGAACTGGGCTATCTGGAATATGAACCGGCAAAAGCCCTAGCCAAAGACTCATCATGGGTGACAGAAGCTAAAGGGCAGGCGGTAAAACTTGTAGCTCAACTTATCCCGTCCCTTCCGAAAGATTTTAAATATAGATTGATTATGATGCATCGTCCTTTATCCGAAGTCATTCCTTCGCAGAGAAAAATGCTAGATCGCCTAGGGAAGGATGGCGCGCGTCTTTCGGATGATGCACTCAAGATGGCTTATCAACGGCAGATCACACAGGTGCGCTCGCTTTTACGCGGTTTGCAAAAAAAAGGTGTTTTGGATGTGCTCGATATCAAATATCACGATGTATTAGAGAATCCGGTCCAGTCTGCTAAAATGATAGCTGAGTTTCTTGGTGGTGACTTCAATGAAGCTGCCGCGGCCAATGTTGTCGCGCCCGATCTCTGTCACGAAGTATCCGATAAAGCCTAATATCAAAAGCTGAATCCATTCAGTGTTGTGACGACATGACGCCCATGAAATTGCGATTCCACCCCTTGTTGTCTTTGCATTCCACCACGCTGGGGAATCGGGCAGACTTACGGATTAAGGCAAAGCGCATAGAGAAAAAATGGGCAAAGATTTGCGCATCCATGTCCACTTTTTAGATTTACGACCTCGATTGAAAAATAAAATCCTGTCCATCCTGTTTATCCATGTAAAAAAGAATTTCCCGCTAGCGGCCAGTTGGGCTTATCCCGCCCGATGTCAAAATTTGATGATTTGGCATAAATTAAACTTTTCGCACTCCTCAAAAATTTTAATTTATGCCAAACTTCCGCCTCTGATGAATCAGACCCTTCTCACATTTCTTCCTAGGCAGTTCACATGATCATTCGTCAATCCAACTGGCTAGCTAGTTCCGTTAGCTTTCAAGATTGTCCTGAAAGCAAGCTGCCCGAGTTCGCCTTTATCGGACGCTCCAATGTCGGAAAGTCCTCTCTCATCAATTCCCTGACACGCTCAAAAAATCTCGCTAAAGTTTCCGCAACCCCCGGTAAAACAAAGCTCCTCAACTTTTTCACCATAAATCAACGCTGGAATCTCGTGGATATGCCCGGCTATGGCTATGCGAAAACTGGCTACAAACAACGCAGTGCCTTTGCCGAACTCATTACAGATTATCTAGAGAAACGCTCCAACCTTTGCGGCACCTTCATCCTCGTCGATTCTCGTCACAAGCCTCAACGCATCGATTTGGAATTTGTTTATTGGATGATTTCTGCCGGACGGCCATTCATTTTACTTTTTACAAAAATCGACAAACTTTCCGCATCGGCCGCTCAAAAAAATAAAGACGCCTTTCTTTCTGAAGTTGAAAATTTTGCCGAGGACACACCTCACCACGTCTTCACGTCAGCTAAGCTCAGCAAAGGCCGCAAAGAAATCCTTGATATTATCTCAGCCAGCCTTGAGGAGCAAGGTTCAGTAAGCTCGGAGATCCGATCACAGGCATGACCCGTCTTAGCCTCGATGTTTTGGGATGGAACTCTCACCATGCCCGCCACTGGCAGAAATACAGCGATAGCACTTGGCGACCGGCCCGCCTCATTCGTGATAATAAGATTACTTACGGCGCACTGCTCGAAGGCGGCGAAGAACTCGAAGTCGTCATGTCCGGAAAAGTTTACCACGATGCCGAAACCGATGCCGACCTCCCGGCTGTCGGCGACTGGGTAGCTCTCGAAATTGGCGAAGACAATGAAGAAAATGTCATCCGCGCCCGCCTTCCGCGTCAGAATTGTCTTTCGCGCAAAGCCTCCGGCCGCAGCACCGAAGAGCAAGTCATCGTGGCCAATGTAGATACCGTCATCGTCGTCACCGACCCACAGACCGACCTCAATCTTCGTCGGATTGAACGCTACTTTGCCATCATTGGACGCAGCGGCGCACGCCCCGTCGTCCTTATAAATAAAGTCGATCTCTCAAGTCACACAGAAAATGAAAACGCGCTCAAAGCTATTCGTGAACTCAATCCCGCCGCTGCCGTCCACCTCACCAGCATCCAAGATCTCGCTACCTTAGAGATTTTAAAAAACTACCTTCGCCCCGGCCAGACGGTCGCCTTTATCGGTTCTAGCGGCGTGGGGAAATCCACGCTCATCAACCACCTCCTAGGCGGCGACTACCAATGGACCAGTCAGGTCAATACACGAACCGGAAAAGGCCGCCATACCACAACCGCACGCGAACTCATGGTCCTACGCGACGGCGGCATCCTCATCGACAATCCCGGAATTCGCGAAGTTCACATGTGGACCGACGAGACAACCCTACGCGAACATTTCGCCGACCTCGAAGACCTCGCCACCACCTGCAAATTCGGCGATTGTCGTCATGAGCCAAAAAGTGCCGGCTGCTCGATCCAAAAAGCAATTCAAGATAAACAACTCAACGAAAAACGCCTCAAAGCCTTTTTAAAACTCGACGAAGAAATAGCTAACCTCCATACCCGTCGAAAAAAACGCCAAATCACCATCTCCCGACGCACTCGCCGAGAAAGCAATAGCCAAACTCGCAAAGAACAAAAACAGCACACCAAAACGCTTGAATGTCGCCACACCGACGAGGACGAATTTTAAACCCAGCGGATTATGCGATAGAGTAATCCTGTGAAACCCTCAATTCTCAAATTAAGCACCGAATCCGCGTCGTTGGCCTCTTCCCGAACGAAGAATCCTTACAATGCCTCGTCACCTCCGGCCTTATCGACATGGAAATCGGATTGCTATTTTAGCGTTGGTTGACTACGCTTTCGAGTATGTCTACGGTAGAATTACAAGAGCTTGTTGCAAACTTGGCTAAATCTCAGGCTGAAACAGATCGACAGATGAAAGAGACGGATCGTAAAATGAAGGAAACAGATCGACAGTTAAAAGAACTTGGGCAACAGATTGGGGGATTGGGTAATAAGTTTGGCTCGTTTACAGAGGGTTTTGTGGAGCGTTCTGTGGAAAAAATTCTACGCGATGATTTTGGGATGGAATTTGTTGGATGGGGAAAGTTTAAGAAGAAGGATGGGGGCGGTAGGAAGCACGAGGAATACGATATGTATGGCTACACAAACGGAGGTCTGAATCGCGGGGCGGTAGTGGAAATGAAGAGTAAATTAGACATGGCTGCGGTGGAGCAGATGAAGGGTAAGATGGAGAATCTATTCAATTGGTTGCCGGAGTATCGGAATAAGGTTTTCGAGGGCTTTGTGACC
>JBKEAD010000199.1:0-13857 GCA_047971915.1 Chthoniobacterales bacterium | reverse complement strand
CCACTTTGGGAGGATCGGTTTAAGAGTGTGCTGGTGGAGGGGTCGGATGAAGCGTTGATGACCGTTGCTGCGTATATTGAGTTGAATTCTGTGCGTGCGGGGCTGGTGGAGGATCCGAAGGGTTATCGTTGGTGTGGATATGCGGAGGCGGTTGCTGGTGGGGTGTTGGCTAAGAAGGGGCTATGTCGTTTGCTGGATCAGACATCGTATGGGACAAATCGGAAGGTGAATTGGGGTGGCGTGTCGCGGCGGTATCGGCGGTTGTTGTTTGAACACGGGGAGGAGCGGAGTTACGATACTGGAGATGCGCGAGAGAAGCGGCGAGGGATAGCTCGCAAACGAGTGAAAGAAGTGATCGCGAGTGGAGGGAAGCTGAGTGTGACGGAAGTTTTAAGGTGTCGCGTAAGATATTTTTGTGATGGAGCAGTTTTTGGGGGGAAAACGTTTGTGGAGAAAATATTTAAGACGAACCGGGAGCGTTACGGTCCGAAACGAAAGAGCGGAGCGAGAGGAATGCGTGGCGCAGATTGGGGAGAACTGCGAACGTTACGCGATTTGCAAAAGGAAGTGATTACCTGACGAGATATTGTAAGTTTTTTAAATCAAAATTTTACAAGACTCAGAATACCACAGACACGATGGGTTTCATCTATGACAGGTAGGATCATTTTGCCGTTATTTTGCATTTTTTCGATAGTTGGAGGCAAAAGATCTGTAGAGCGTAAAAACGGGCCGGGTTCGACGAGCGAAGCAATATTTTGTTCGGGACGAGCGAGTCCGGCTCCTTCGATTTGCTCTCGTGCTAACATGCCGAGCAGGGCACCATCCGGCCCGATCACGGGGAACGATGGCTGGGGATGATGGTGCACTGTTTCTCGCGCTTCGGCAGCGGAAAGTGAAGCTGACAAAGTTAAAAATTGAGTTATCATCGCTTCTCGAACTTGCGCATTTTGGGGGATGGATTCTTCGAAACGCGCAGCCATTAGTTCTTGTTGTGCGCCCATGAAAACAAAGATGGCTATAAAGATAAGGATAAAATTTCCACCGGGTTGCAAGATGGCCCAGAGGCCAAAAAGAATAGCCACGCCCTGCCCCACTCTTGCGGCGAGATAAGTTGCTTTTGTGTGTGGAAATTTCATGGCAAGCAGTGCACGGAGAACGCGTCCTCCGTCCATTGGAAAAGCTGGAATCATATTAAAAACGACAAGGGCGATATTTACGACCGCCAGCTTAGCGAGAAGGTCGCCACCGGTGCGATCGAGATTTAAAAAGTCACTCCAAGTTCCAAAGCTGCCTAAAAAGAAAGCGATCCCGATAGCGATGAAGACATTGACCAGAGGTCCGGCAAGTGCAACGACGAGTTCTTGATAGGGGCGCCTTGGCATACGCTCCAAACGCGCAACGCCACCAAAGGGCAATAGGGTGATGTCCGGCGTGCGGATTCCAAAATAACGCGCAGCGAACGCGTGGCCAAACTCATGCAAAGTAACGCATAAAAAAAGTGCTGATATAAAAATAACCCCATAGATTGCACTTGCCGTTCCGCCGTCGGTGTAGCCCATGTAGGCATAAAAAAGCAGAAGCAAAAAGAAGGTGGCGTGAATGCGAACCTGAATCCCGGCGACCGTGACAATGTGATAAGACCATTTCATTAAAGCAAGTGATGCTATGATTTTTCGATAAGAGAGGAAGCTTTCTTGATAAAAATCTGAATCGGCTGTTTTGCAAGAGTCGGGTCGATCTCTGTGGGCCACTCCAAGAATTTTCGTGGAATTGCAAACTTGGGCAGCTTTTTCCGGAGAGGCTCTACAATTTCTTTTTCCCACAAAGTGCGAGGCATATCTGTAGAAATAAAGGCGAGTGGAAGCCGTCCGAAGTTTGTGTCGGGGTAGGGCACAACGACAGCTCTGCGGATGGAGGGAAGGGATTCGAGCACACATTCTAGCGATTCGGGCTGGATGTTTTCGCCTCCAGAAATGAAACAGCGATCTTTGCGCCCAAGCACGCGTAAACCTTTTTCGTCGAGTTCGCCTATGTCTTTTGTGCAAAACCAACCCACTCTTTCGTTGTCGGCTTCGTCGTTTGTGAGGAGACTTTCCAAATTATTGGGAGAGGATTGTTTTTTTTTCGAGTCGAGCGTTAGGTATCCTAAAGCTAGCGAATCGGAACGAACGAGAATTTCACCGTCGGAAGCGATGCGGATGGAGCGTCCGGGCAGGGCTTGTCCACAACGACGAGCCTCGGCGTCAGCAAGGATGAGACGTGTAGAGGTGGCAATTTGCGATGCTGTTTCGGTCATGCCATAGGTTAGATAAAGAGGCGCATTTTGCTGCAGCGCGGTTTTGAGAGGTGCTTTTAAAATTGGTCCGCCACCGAGCAAGATGGCTTCTGCTTCTTGCAATTGAATTCCGCTTTCCACTGCTTTTTGAAGCTGTGTGGAAACCATAGATAGATGGGTAATTTTGCTGGCTGAGAAATTTCTTAGAGCCAGCAAAGCTCCTTCTTGAGTCGAGCAAACACTCATGCAAGCACCGTGTAAAATACAGCGAAAGATAATCGAGAGGCCACTGATATGACTGAGAGAGAGATCTAGCAGCCAGCAAGAACCGGGTTTCACGGGTAGGTGATACTGCGAGGCAAAGGCCGCCGCGAGATGAGCTTGTAGGGAGTGAACAACTATTTTTGGCGTAGCGGATGAGCCGGATGTCAAAAGATAAGTTGCCGGCAGAAAGGCTGCTGAACCTAATTCGGAATAACGTCGCTTGGAGCAAAGAGACGGCGCAAATGAATCGATGTCCACGAATTTTGCACCGAGAAAATCCACGTAATTCGCAGCTTCTTCACGCGGAAGTCGAAAGGAAATGGGAAAAATTTTGACTCCCATTCGCAACGCGGCCAACAAAAGCAAAAGATGCTCTGAGGAGTTGCGTGCGTGAGTGGCTAAGAGATCTCCCCGCTGAAAGTTGCGCTGATGGAGGTCGAATGCGAGCCGGGCTGTTTCAGCTTCCAATTGCAGGTAGGTCCATTTTTTTTCACGGCTGAAGTCACGTAGAGCGATGGCATTTGGAAAGGTGGCCGCGGCCTTTGCTACAAAGTCCAGAAGGATCATCGTATGAAAATCCAGATAAGTGAAACAAGTAGGGTAAAGGCCATCGAGACGCCACCTGTCTCACCCAAAAAACGATTTAGCACGGGGCCAACCTGTGTTTCCATGAAACGCTTCCCCGTTCGCCAAGCCCAAAAGACCGGGAGACCAAAAAGCAGAGCTGTCCATAAAATCGTGTAGCCATCGAGCCATGCCGCGAGCGGGGCCAAGAGGGCAGGGCAAATGAGAAAAACGAGAAATTCGATGCGAGCAAATCTCTCGCCAAAACGTGCGGCAAGCGTGTTTTTTTTCGACGCAATATCGTCGCGAATGTCGCGAAGATTATTAACTGTCAACAAAGCCGCAGAATAGCTTCCTGCTGCGAAACCAAGTAAAATACAGGTTATATCGAGGTTTAACGTCTGCACGTAATAGGTTCCGGCACAGGCTATCGGGCCAAAGAAAAAAAGAACAAAAATCTCCCCCAGCCCGAGATAGGCCAATGCAAAAGGTCCGGCTGTGTAAAAAATACCGCATAGAATTGATAGGATTCCTATGAGCAAAATCGGCCATCCCGCGTGCCAGACGAGAAAACTGCCGAGTAAAGCTGTAGCTCCAAACGTGGCAATAACTGCGGCTAACATCGTGCCCGGAGAGATCCAGCCGAGCGAGGTTGCGCGAGGCGGTCCTTTGCGCGTATCGCGGTCGGCCCCTTTTTTCCAATCCCAATATTCGTTTGCAAAGTTGGTCCCTATTTGAATAAGCAAAGCGCAAAGCAAGGCGGCTAGAGCCGGAAGGAGATCAAAAACTTCATTGCGGACAGCGACCGCTATTCCCAAGACGACAGGGCTGACCGCGGCGAACAAAGTTTTGGGGCGAATGGCATGCAGCCAGCACCGCCAGAGCGCGGGACGTTTGGCCGTCTCTTTGGCCATTTCTTTTGTCGTTTCATGACTCATGGATGACGTGGAAATTTAGAAAAGTCGGGGCGGCGTTTTTCTTGGAAGGCATTGCGCCCCTCTTGTCCTTCTTCGGTCATGTAGTAGAGGAGGGTGGCGTTTCCGGCGAGCTCTTGGAGACCGGCTTGTCCGTCGCAATCGGCATTCATCGCGGCCTTCAAGCAACGAAGGGCGAGGGGGGATTTTTCGAGCATTTCTTTGCACCACTTTACCGTTTCGATTTCGAGTTCTTCGTAGGGAACAACGGTGTTTACGAGCCCCATTTTTTCAGCTTCTGCGGCGGTGTAGCTGCGACAGAGAAACCAAATTTCCCGAGCTTTTTTTTGCCCTACAATCCGAGCAAGGTAGCTCGCACCGTAACCGCCATCGAAGGATCCGACCTTGGGACCGCTCTGGCCGAACTTTGCATTGTCGGCAGCGATCGTGAGGTCGCAAAGCACGTGCAGGACGTGGCCGCCGCCAATGGCCCAGCCCGCGACCATTGCGACAATCGGCTTGGGGCAGGTCCGTATCTGGCGTTGGAAATCGAGCACGTTGAGACGTTCTGTATTTTTTGAATCTGTATCGGCATAGCCGGCATCGCCACGGATGCGGATGTCTCCACCGGAACAGAACGCGTCTTTGCCTTCACCAGTTAAAATAATGACACCGATTTCTGCATCATCGCGTGCATCATCGAGCGCACGCATCATTTCGCGAACCGTTAGGGGGCGAAAGGCGTTTCGCACCTCGGGGCGGTTGATGGTTATTTTTGCAATTCCTTCCGCTTTTTCGTAGCGGATATCTTCAAAATCGCAGACGGATTTCCAATTGAGTGCAGCTTTCATTTCGCAAGAATCTAGCGTTTGGCGCGATCATTTGTAAAAAATAAAGCGGGGGAAAGAAGGTTTTTTGAGATGCTTATGTAAGCTGCGACTTGCGAAATATTTGGAGAATAGCTATTTTTCAGTGCTTTAACGTATGTCTGTAACCCCGAAAATAATTGTTGGTTGGCGCGAGCTTGTCAGCCTGCCTGACTGGCATATTTCAAGCATTCGAGCCAAGATCGATACGGGTGCGAATACTTCGGCAATTGATGTGAATAAAGTAGAGGCATTACCCAATGGACAAGTTCGTTTTGATGTTGTCAAAAACAACAAACATCGGCATCGAACCCATTGGATCACAGCCGACGTGGTTCGTCATACGGTCGTTCGCTCCAGTAATGGCACTCGCGAGGTTCGCTATGTCGTTTCTACGAATTTGCGACTTGGAGACTTGGTCCGAGAGGTCGAATTCACGCTGGTTCGGAGATCAAATATGCTTTGTCGGATGTTGATCGGACGCACGGCTCTTACTCCGAATTATGTAGTTGATGTTTCTAAACGCTACATCACGCGCAAACCCAAAAAGCGAAAAACAAAAGCCGTTTCCAAAATTTTAAAACTCAAAAAGAAAAAATAACTCTCTATGAAAATTGCTCTACTTACCCGTGAACCAAACAACTACTCCTCGCGTCGATTAAAAGAAGCCGCCATCGCTCGCGACCACAAAATCGTAGCTCTAAACGTCATGCAAATGGGCCTTCAAATCGACGAGTCTGGTCCCTCTATCATGATGAAAGGAAAGTCGCTCAGCCACTACGACGCGGTGATTCCGCGCATCGGCTCCTCGGTGACTTTTTATGGCACAGCCGTGGTGCGACAGTTTGAGCAGATCGGAACCTATACTCTGAATCCCTCGCATGCTATTTCTGTTTCCCGAGATAAATTACGCTCTCTGCAAGTGCTGAGTCGTCACAAACTCGGGATGCCTGCAACAGCTTTTGTGCGAGATCGGAAAAGCATTCTCGACGCGATTGACAACGTCGGAGGTGCTCCGGTGATTATTAAAATGCTTGAAGGGACGCAGGGTATCGGAGTGATTCTTGCGGACACGACAAAGATTGCAGAAGCCATTGTAGAGGCTCTTCAGAGCTCGAAGCAAAACGTCATTATCCAAAAATTCGTTGCCGAAAGTAAGGGCAAAGACGTGCGTGCTTTTGTCGTCGGAGACCGTGTCGTAGCGGCTATGCGCCGAAGTGCTGCCGGAACAGAATTTCGCAGCAATATCCACCGTGGTGGCACGACAGAAGCCATCACGCTCGACCCCGAATATGAGGCGACCGCTGTAAAAGCTGCCCAAATTTTGGGCTTGCGTGTGGCCGGCGTGGATATGCTCGAAGGGCATGATGGCCCACAAATCATGGAGGTAAACTCTTCCCCGGGCCTAGAGGGGATCGAGGGAGCTACCGGTCTCGATATTGCGGGTCAAATTATAGAACATCTCGAAGAGGGGGTTCTTTTTGACGACTTTGACATCCGCCAGCGATTGACCTTGGCGCGTGGATACCAAGTCGCTGAATTGCCCGTCGGCGTGGAATCAGAGCTGGTTGGAAAAACCATCGGCGAGTCGGGGCTCCGTCAACGCGACATCGTGGTGCTGAGTATTCACCGTGCAGGGATTGTGATTCCGAATCCACGCGTGGATCGTCCCATCTTGGCCGGCGACGTTCTCCTTTGCTACGGAGTTCAGTCCGCACTGCGCAATTTGCTGCCTGCACTCAATGCCCGCCCTAGGCCTAAGCGCAAAAGTAAAATTAAAAAACTTCCCAAAGACGCTGGTAAACAGGCAGAATCCGAAACGAAATAATGTCGGAATCTACGGAATCAAAGCATTCTAAAACATCGCGTCGGGGACTTTGCATCGCCGGCACCCGCATACCGCCTGGCAGTAGCACGGACGTCCACTTAAAGGTTTCGGAAACTTATTTTGGGGATGATGTCTCGGTGCATCTCCGGGTGATTCGCGCTCGGCGGCCCGGGCCGGTTGTTTTTGTGATGGCGGCCATTCATGGGGATGAGCTAAATGGTGTGGGCGTCGTGCACGATCTTCTTTTTAGTAATAACCTGAAGCTAAAACGCGGGGCACTCGTCCTCGTTCCGGTGGCAAATGTTTTCGGTTTTGAGAGCAACGAACGCTATTTGCCGGACCGCCGCGACTTAAATCGTTCTTTTCCCGGGTCACGGATTGGCAGTCTGGCGGGGCGGCTGGCACATGCTCTTTTTGAAAATGTCGTGCGGCAGTGCGATTACGGTATCGACTTGCATACGGCGGCGATTCAACGAACAAACTATCCCAACGTTCGGGGCCGTCTTAGCGATCCGGAGGTTGCACGCATAGCAAAGGCTTTTGGGGCGGAAGTCATTTTAAACGGTGCCGGACCGGAGGGATCTTTTCGTAGAGAGGCCTCACTGGCCGGGTGTCCTACGATTTGTGTCGAGGCCGGGGAGCCTTGGAAAATGGAGCCTGCGATGGTGCAGTTTGGCGTGCAGGGTGTTCGTAATGTCCTCATGGAGCTTGGCATGCTTGCCGGAAAACCCATCTTACCGCCCTATCAGACACGCATCAAAAGCTCGACATGGATTCGAGCAACGGTGGGGGGTATCCTACGTTTTCACGTCGTTCCGGGGCAAGTTATCCGGGCGGGGCAAGCCATCGCTTCGAATTACACACTGCTAGGAGAGCAACAAAATCTCCTCTTTGCGCCAAATGCGGGAATTATTTTGGGAATGACAACTCTGCCTTTAGTAAAGCCCGGCGAGCCCGTCTGCCACCTCGGGCACCCATCGATGGGCATTAAAAAAATTGAAAAAGCTCTCTCCTATGCGAGAAAAAACGAGCACGATATTATTGAGGCTCGCAGCCAGTTAGCCAGTAGTATAAATCAGGTGCCTCCTCACGGTCCGCGCTCAAATAAAAAAATACTCGAATCATGAATTCTGAAAATCCTATATCCGATGGGGCTACGTGTGACTGTGATGGTCCGCTCAACAATCTTTTTATCTCAAATCGTGCGTGGGCAGAGCGGATGTGTGAACATGATAGAGATTTTTTTAAAAACTTAGCTCGGCAACAGTCGCCGGAGTATCTTTGGATCGGATGTTCCGACAGTCGCGTGCCGGCAAATGAAATTATCGACTTGCAGCCCGGTGAGGTTTTTGTGCATCGCAATGTGGCAAATGTAGTTGCTCATACAGATCTAAACTGTCTCTCCGTCATCCAATTTGCCGTCGATGTTTTGAAAGTAAAACACATCATGGTCGTCGGGCACTATGGTTGCGGAGGGGTGAGAGCCACCGTGCAAAAACAGCGCGTTGGGCTTGTGGATAACTGGCTTCGGCATGTGCATGATGTTGGTTTAAAACACGCCGGCAGCATTGATAAACTCTCGGAGGAAGAAGCTCGGGTGGACCGCCTTTGTGAGCTAAACGTCATCGAGCAAGTTTTAAATCTCTGCCTCACCACCGTCGTTCGCGATGCATGGAGTAGTGGTCAACCCGTTTCGGTTCACGGTTGGATCTATGGTTTGAAAGACGGCCTTCTTCGCAACTTGGGTATGACCGTTTCCGGTTCAGAAGAAGTCGAAAGCACCTACCAAAAAGCCATTCAAAAAATTAATTTAAATACCGGAATTTAGCGTGAGCTTCACCGAGCTATGCAAGTGCTTGCTCATCGAACAGAAATTGTAATTTTTGAGACGTTGTGAATTTTTATGGTTTTTGTGAATTTTTTTACGTGCTGTTCCAGCGAACTTGTGTTCACAATGTATGGTCATGAGTGCTACGGTCAGTCCCCTACGTCGGTCTTTGCTATCTTTCACAAACACATTTGAACCACGTCCGGTCACGATAATTTATGTCATCGGTGTTATCGTTTGGGCTGCGGCGACCTTTATACTGGGTTACAAAACGGGCGAGGAGCAAATATCCTATGCGGTGTTTGAAGCCTTTGGTTCCGCATGGCAGGACGCTTTTCTGTGGGGCCTCGCTGCGGTTGCCATTGCGTCGATTGTTTATTGCATAATCCAAAAAAAGAATTTTCTGGCGGTATTGATTAACTCGCTGATTTATGTTTCCCCCTTCGCATTATTTCTGCTGGGGACATGGACGCTGGACCTCTTTTATGATCGGCACTTTGCCACCGTCGAGACCACGCGCCTTTTTGGTCCGATTTTCATGCTTTTTTACCTCATCGGTATTCTTTATATGACATGGCGTTTACCGAAGGGGCGGGAGGAAGTATTGCCGGCATTTATGCTTCCCACGATGACGGTGGCTTTGTTGATTCTTGGTTTGACCGCCTTTCGCGTATTTACATCTACGGATTATGTGTATCGAGATGCTTTCATGGTCACGGTTGACAATATAAGTAAATCAGGGGACACGACACTGGTAGATGGAGTGCTCACAATAAAAAAAGCGGGGGCTTATCTGTTTACGGTCGTAGGAAATGAGATGGAGCTTTCTTTTGAAGAAGCAAGCAATCTTCCAAGTATTAAGTGGACAGGAGAAGTGACAAAACCATCTGCGGAGGGTGATTATCCGTTTCATATGGTCATACCAAAATCGGCGGGGACGGTTACGATAGAAGAACCAACGGAAGAAAATTACATGTATCTACCTCCTCACGGTCCTCGGGCGTATTTGCAAGTAAACCTCGCCGAACAGGATGGAAAGCCTACGACTTTTGTCAAAAGTTTACCAATTTGGTTAGAAGAATACTGAGGTAAAGAAAGAGCTTTCGACTAGAATTCTCGTCGATTGCTCTTTGCAAGCCTCCTTCTTTCGACGAAGAGTGTTTTTATGATTCTTCAAAGCATTCGTTCGGCTGTTGATTTTGCAACCCACTTGCCGCGCTACCGCGAAATCATTCATGTTTTATTTAAATATGGTTTCGCCGAAGAGTTGCGCCTAGCGGCTGTACAGCATTTTTTAAAAATAGAAGATAAATATTTACCGCAAAGCAAAGCAGAGATTTTATCACAACCCTTTGCCGTCCGCTTGCGTTTAGCTCTCGAAGAGCTTGGACCAACTTTTGTAAAACTCGGACAGATTCTCAGTGCTCGGCGCGATTTAATTGATGATGCAACTTATGAAGAGCTCACCCGCCTGCAAGAGGAGGTGCCTCCATTTTCATCTAAAAAAGCACGAGACCTGATCGAGAAAGAACTGGAAGCTTCGATAGACGATATCTTTGTAAATTTTCAGGATGATCCCATTGGTGGAGCATCCATCGCGCAGGTCCACACGGCCTATCTTCTGGATGGACAAAAAGTCGCCATAAAAGTTCAGCGACCTCATATCCGCGACGTTATCGAGCAAGACTTAGCAATCCTCGCGGACCTTGCTAGCCTCCTCGAAAAACATGTCTCCAATCTTTCTGCACTAAACCCTTCGGGTATCGTAAAAGAATTTTCACTCACCCTACTAAGGGAGCTTGATTTCACCAATGAGCTTGGGAATGCGCAGCGTTTTGCAAAGCAGTTTATTGAAAATTCGGCAATCAAAGTTCCTGAAATGCACCCTCATCTATCCACAGAAAAAGTTCTGACGATGGAGTTTATTAGTGGGATTCGAATTGATGATCTTGAGGAGCTACGCGCTCAGGAAATAGATACTTCCGTGCTCGCAAAAAATATTACGGATCTCATTTACGAGCAGATTTTCGATTATGGTTTTTTTCATGGCGACCCGCATCCGGGTAATATGTGCGTCCTGCCCGGTGGGGTGACCGGGCTTTATGACTATGGAATGATGGGGTCTTTTAGTCCTGATTTTCGTATTGGGATTGCTCATACCATTGCCGGTTTAGTCGAAAAAAATCATCGCCAAGTCATGCGGTCGATTCTTGAAATGTCAGAGGAGGGGTTTGTATCCGATGCTCATAAAATGCTCTCTGACGTTTCCAATTTTGCCGGCGAACATCTCGATCGACCGCTTAAGGAAATCAACCTAGGCTTTGTTCTAAACAAGCTCCTCGCTTTGCTGCGAAATAACGGCCTCCGCATGAAGGGAAGTTTTTATCTAGGAATCAAAGCTCTCTCCCAAGTCGAAGCCATCGGGCGCATGCTCGATCCGCAACTCAACTTCATTAGCGAAGGAGAACCCTTCGCGACCAAAATCATTATGAAGCGTTATACGCCGTGGCGCTTCATGAAATTATTTAAAAACCTTTCTGCCGACACCTACGATTTTCTCGAAGAGTTTCCACATGACTTCCGGACGCTCTATCAACGCCTAAAACGTGGCGATATCAATTTTCCCCTTCAACACAAATTGGATCCCGAGGGGTTTGAGCCTCTGCGACGCACGATGGACTCTATTGCCAACCGCCTTGCCAATGCCATTCTCGCGGCATCCGTGCTCATTTGCTCCAGCATTTTGGTCCTCGCCGACATTCCTCCCCGCTTTTACGGAATCTCTGTCATTGGCGTCATCGGGCTGACGGCAGGTGGGCTTTTATGCGCCCGGCTGGTTTTTTCCATTTGGAAACATGGTGGACTTTGAGAGCCTCCTTATTTCCAGAGTTTTTCATAAACGCAGAGTCGATACATTTTTCACGAACAATTCCTGTATTGAATCAGAGACACGATTTGCACTAAGCTGCACGAGTGAGTAAGCAGCGAACACTTAACAGGAAATTTATTTTTTCGTAGATGAGCTTACGACTTCATAAATGGTTCGCTTTTCTCCGCTACAGCTGGCTTACCTTGCTTCAACAAGTTCGCGGCGCACAGCTAAGCCCCCTGCCGATTTATAAAACGCTTCACGGCTACAACACAGAGCTTTTCAAAAAAGATCTCCGTGCCGGCATAAACGTCGCTCTTCTCGCCTTCCCGCAAGCCATTGCCTACGCCATCATCGCGGGTCTCCCGATCAAATACGGGGTTTATTGCGCTGCCGTTTCTGGCATTGTCGGTTCCTTTTTTTGTAGCTCGCGTCACACGGTAATGGGACCCACAAATGCTACGGCAGTTATGCTCCTGAGTGTTTTTCAAAATTTTCCTCCGGGTATAGATCGCCTACAAGCAACCGCTTTTGTCGTCATTTTAGTAGGAGTTTTTCTTATTATCGCCTCTATTTTTCAGTTCTCCTCAATGCTCAAATTTATCTCGCGAAGCGTCATTATCGGATACATCAGCGGCGCAGCATTGCTTATTATTTCAAATCAAATCCATCAGATCCTAGGTTTTCCAATTCGTGAATCTTCCACCATGCTGGAGGTCCTTTGGCACACGGCAGAATCCATAAACCAAACACATTTTATCACACTCGCTCTCGGTGTCGCGACCTTCTTTAGCATTTGGGCTATCAAAAAATATTTACCACAATTACCGAACGTAGCCATCGGTCTGATACTGGCTAGCTTTGTCGGCGTCGGACTAGTATTTGCAGGCTTTGAGATTCCGACCGCCGCCGCTATGCCTTCCGGTTTTTGGTCCCTGACACTCCCTCCTGCCAACTACAAACTTTTCTACAATATGGTTGCACCGGCACTAGCTGTCGCCTTCCTTGCCTTGATGGAGACAAGTATTATGGCAAAAACAATCAGTAGCCGATCTGGACAAATCGTAAACACCAACCAAGAATTTTTAGGCCTCGGTTTAGCAAATATCGCTTCCGGCTTCTTATCCGGCATGCCCGCATCTGCCTCTCCGACACGCAGTGCACTAAACTACCAAAGCGGTGCCGTCTCTCCTATTTCCGCTTTGGTTTGTGGCAGTGTCTGCCTGCTCGGCGCACTTTTTATCGGACCACTGACCCACTATATTCCAAAAACCGCCCTCGCCGCAGTCGTCATCTACGTCGCTATTTCTTTGCTTGATTGGAAACTTATCCGCATCGCTTTTCGATCTACAAAATCTGATGCCGTCGTTCTATTAGCAACCTTCATCGCTTCGATTCTATTACCCCTAGACATTGCTATTTTTCTTGGCGTCACAACCTCTATCGCTCTCTTTTTGAGAAAAGCAAGCAGCCCCACGCTGATCGAATATTCCTTCAACGATGAAGGCAATCTAGCCGAAATAGATACTCCTAAAAAAAGCCACCCACACATCTCCATCATCCACGTCGAGGGCGAACTCTTTTTTGGAGCGGCAGATCTTTTCCGCGATGAGATTCGTCACGTCTGCCGCGACCCCGATTTACGCGCCGTTATTTTGCGTATGAGAAATGCGCGAAACCTCGATGCCACCAGCATCATGGCACTCGAAGAACTCATCCTCTACCTCCGCAGCACAGGCCGATACCTGCTCCTAAGCGGTGCGACAAAAGACGTTTACCGCATCATGCGCGACACCGGGGTGCTAAATGTCTTAGGCCGCGAAAATTTCTTTTTGGGCTCCATAAAAAATCCCAACCTCGCCACACGCAACGCACTCAAACGCGCCCAACATCTCCTCGGCGACGAAAAAACCGATGTAAAAATCTTTTTCGACCCGGCCCACGCAGCAAAGAAAAAAGCCTAAAAAAAGAACATACTCCCGACTAATTTCATGTTAGTCGAGAGAGAAAACGACGATACGGTTCGAGTTTGTTCCAACTTTATTATTATCAATCCCCCAGCAATTGGATGTCTTGGCAAACTCCTGTGAATTGATCATGATGTATTCCGGCTTGAGGCCCACTGCATAACCCGCATTGACAATTTCCAGCTCCAAGCAAAGCGTTCTTCTAACTGCTCTTTTGAAGTTTATGGATGCCGCATTAGTCTGGTCTGACGTGTTGCATTTGCTTTTTGAATCCAAGCGTCAATAAGGTTAGTCGCCGGCTTTTTTGAGTTTGGTCTCTAAATAAAGCTCGCGAAGTTGACGCGGCTCGACCGTTGCTGGTGCCGAGGTCATTAGTTCCTGACCACGGTTGTTTTTTGGAAAGGCGATCACATCGCGAATCGATGTCATTCCCGCAAGAAGCATCACCAAACGATCTATGCCTAGGGCGATTCCTCCGT
>JBKEAD010000193.1:0-8950 GCA_047971915.1 Chthoniobacterales bacterium | reverse complement strand
TGGTGATGAGGAAGGAGTGAGCGGTGGACGGTGAGCGGTGAGCGGTGGGGGCGGTGCTTTGTTCGATAGCCTTTTTTACGCTTTGGCTGATGGTGGCTGCGGGTGGGATTTGCTCTATTTCAATGTTTGGATATTTGCTTCGGACGTCGGCTAGGAGTGCGGATAGAGCGTCGTGTGGAGTTGCGACTAGGATGATTTCTTTTACAACTTGGCTTTGAGCGATGGCGTCTAAGACGTAGGAAATCATGGCTTGTCCGAGGATGGGGACAAGGGCTTTGCAGTCGGTCTCGGCAAAGTCAGCCACAGGGTCGCCTTCCGGACGGGTGCCGGCGAGGATGATGGCTGTGAGGGATGTTTGTTTTTTGCTTAGCATACTGCTGGGCGAGGGCGGTTTGCGAAATCTAGGACAGCTTGGGCTGCGCGTTTGGCTCCACCTTTTACCGATTTTCCGAAAGTGGCGGTGAAGGCGTTTTTTTGGCGTTCGGCGTATTGGGTGGGGTGCCAGCTTTGGTCTTTTAGGAGTGGGTGGAGTTCGTGAACTTGGTTGATCACGGGGCCGAGTTTCCAGTGAGCGAAGTTCGGATTATTTTGCCAGTTGGCATTTTGGCTGTTTAGAAAAATAGCGGGGCGCGGGGTATAGAGAAATTCGTAGATTTGGCTAGAGGCGTCGCCGAGATAAATATCGGCAGCCCGAGTGTAGGTCATATCGATGCAGGCGGGGCTGCTGGTGTCGATGAGGATATTTGGAGCATTATAATATTTTTTGGGGATACGTCCGCGAAATTTTAGGTTCCACGGGCTGACTGAAAGATGCGCCCGGCGTGCGAAGAGCATGACGTGGGGAGCTACAATGAGGTTGTATTCGCGGTGCTTGTAAAAAAATTCGAGCACACGCAAACCGTCGCGAAACCATGAGGAAAGAGCGGGATGACAGTGTGGATTGTAGAGGATCGTGGGGCGGTCGTTTTCGAAAAGCGGTGCCGTGGGGGTGAGGTCGATGAGGTCGAATTTTGGATAGCCGACTTCGGAGAAAGCATCGGGCCGGATGATCTGGGCTTCGAGCATGCGTTTGCGGATTTTTTCTCCGGGGACAAAGACGTGATCGAATTTTTTAATGGAGGGTTTAAAGCCGACGGCGCGGTCCCCTGCCCCGTGTTGGGTGTAGATGAGGCGTAGGTCTTTACCTCCAAAATGTTCTTTTAGAAAGAGGCTGGTTGTTTCAGGAACGACCATAACGTTCATGCCGGTAAGAACACGACGGTTTTTAAATAAGGTGCCGATGCGCTCAAAAGGAATAGCGCGGCCAGAGAGCCGATCGAGGGTAAGTGCCCAAAAGGGGGATGAAATTTCGTGCCAATGGAGTTTGGGGTGGAGTTCCGTAGGGAGGAGTTTTTTTAAAAAAGCCAAACGTTCCGATCCGGAGGCGAAGGCGTGTAGTTCGACTTCGGGGTGTGCGTCTGCAAGGGTGGCAAGCTCTGCAAGAATCGGTGCTCCGTGGGGGATTTGGTGCAGGTGATCGTGATTAAATAAAAAACCGATGCGTGTGGGGGGGGACGGCAGTTTGCATGAGGGGGGATGCGGTGAAAACTGGGATTGATTGGTCACAAAATTTGGCTAAGCCCTGTCGTGATTGGCTCTAGTATAGTCCCCGTAAATCATCGGCGGTGACGGTGGCGGTGCCGAGTTTGCCGACGGCGATTCCGCTGGCTAGATTTGCGATTTCCGCAGCCTCGATGCCCGTGGCATCGGAGCAGAGGGCGATTGTGAATAGGGCTATGGCGGTGTCTCCCGCGCCGGAAACATCGAAGACTTCCTTGGCTCGCGTCGGGGTATGATAGGGGGCTTGGCCATCTTGGAAGAGGAGCATTCCTTGCTCTCCGAGAGTTAAAAGCAAGGTTTTGCTTTCGCTTTTTGTTAGAAAGTCTTGTCCGACTTTGAGTAGGTGCTCGTCTTCTAGGGCTGGCTTGTCGGGGGTTCGGTCGATTTGGTTCAAGTCGGCAAAGGCTTCTTTGCGGTTTGGTTTTATGGCCGTGACTCCTTTCCAAGAGAGTTTGTTTGTGGGGTTTGGATCTACGGTAACGATGCAGGATTCGGGAAGAGTTTTACGAATCGCATTTACTAATTCCTGCGTTAGAAATCCTTTGGCGTAGTCTTCAAAGATCACTCCGTCGAAGGACTGCTTGTCGCTAGCATTTTTAATACTTGCGACGATGTCCTCTATATCGCTGCGGTCCGGGCTGGAGAGAGTTTCACGATCTACGCGAACGACTTGTTGTTGACGGGCGATGACGCGTGTTTTGACGATGGTAGATTTTTTTTCACGAGCCAGGAGGCAGGATGTATCCATGCCGCAATGTTCGAGCATCGTGTTGAGCTCGCCTCCGGGAGTGTCCGAGCCGATCAGTCCGCAAATGGCGACATGAGAGGAAAAGGGGATGAGGTTGCGGGCTACATTGGCCGCGCCACCGGGGTAGTTTGTCTCGCTGGTCACTTCTACGACGGGGACGGGTGCTTCCGGTGAGATTCTGGAAACACGTCCATAAATGAAGCGGTCTAGCATTACGTCGCCGATGACGAGGATACGTTTCGTGCGGGCGACCTCAAGAATGTGTTGTAATCTTTTTAAGTTCATCACAAGATTCACACCATCACCGATGTCTGATTGTTTAAGCAAGAAACGAATTCGTAAGAAGCTCTTAAAATTATTTATGGCTTCTTTATTTTTATCCCTCGTGGGCCTCTGCGTGGCTGATGACGTGCAGCCTCCGCCGTTGAAAATCGACCTTAGCCAATTCCCTGCGACGGCAGTAGATGACGTTGTTGTCCCCGTGCCGAGCGAGGTTTTTGGTGTTTTGGATAAACTCGGCACTCCAAATTGGCATGAGGAAATGAGCGATTCTTTTGGAAAAAATACTGGCAACCGGGCTCAGGTGGCTCTTTTGCTTGGTAACGTGATTGCGGATGGCTTCATTGCGGTGCAGGCTCACGATAACGAAAAAATCAAGGATATCGGACGGGAAATTCTCCTTTTGGCGGAGGCTATTGGAATAAAAGATGCCGTAGTCGCACGGAGTAAGAGCATCATGGATAAATCTGATGCGCAAAACTGGTCTGCGGTGCGAGTCGAGTTTGATGGTGCTTTGCAGGATGTGCGCTCGGCAATGGATGAGCTAAATGATGGCGACTTGGCTCAACTCGTCAGCCTTGGCGGGTGGCTGAGAGGGACGCAGGTTTTGACCTCTATTATTAGTAAAAACTACTCCAAACAGGCTGCGGAGCTTCTTTACCAGCCTGAGCTTGTGAATTATTTTCTGCGCCGCATCGACGAGACAAACCCTCGCTTAGCCCAAGAGAATATTGTTTTGGAAATTAAAAAAACGCTGGAGCGCATTCGTCCGCTGATCGGACGGAGCGGTGGAGATAATATCTCCAAGAAAAACATTGATCGCATTTTAGCACTGACAACCCATGCTATCAACAACATCAGAGGGGAGGCCGAATGAGAGCAACTCGCATTCTTTTAGCCGCTCTATTTTTGATAGGTGGAGTAAGCCTAACCGCGCTTGCAACGGTGGATGATGCCCTTTCATTTGCCTACGAAGCGGCGACTCCTTTTGTAAAAAAAGGCTTCACTTTCCGCGAAGATGCCTGGGGTGGCGATCTCGGGGTGAAAGATCAAAAAGCCGTTTCCGCACAACTTTTCAAAGGCAACGAATACTGGTTTGTCATCGCCTCGGATGTCAAAGGAGCCGTGCTCACGGTGCATGTTTATGACTCGGACGGCACCATTGCCGAATCCAAGTATTGGAATAAAGGATCCTTTGCCGGCGCACTCGTGACTCCTTCTAAAACAGGGACGTATTGGGCTATCGTAACCGTCGAGAAATCTCCTGAAGAACGCACTCCTTGGTCGCTGGTTTACGGATTTAAATAATCCAGAGCAGAGAGATTTTTTTCTGAAGCTACATGAAAACGGTTCATTTAGAGTATGAGGATGCACGGGCGACGCGTGCTCTTTTTTGCAATGATGAAAATTTGCTCCGCGAGCTTGAAAAGGCGTTTAATGTTGAAATAACGACACGGGATGCATGGATCCGTATCGAAGGAAAAGTCGAGGATGCGCAGCGGACAGAACTTTTTTTTCAAATTCTGCAAAATGCGGCTTCGCATGGTTTTAGCATTCGCAAACAGGAGTTTCGCTATGTCATGCACGCCTTGCTGCAAGGGCAAACACCCGATTTAGTCGCCTTTTTTAAAGCAGGGATAGCCGTGACGCCGAATGCCCCGCCCGTCGTACCGCGCACGGATGGGCAGCGTGCCTACCTG
This sequence comes from Chthoniobacterales bacterium, assembly GCA_047971915.1. Classification (GTDB taxonomy): domain Bacteria; phylum Verrucomicrobiota; class Verrucomicrobiia; order Chthoniobacterales; family JBKEAD01; genus JBKEAD01. Next base: position 4,624 of record JBKEAD010000193.1, on the reverse strand, counting down.
CAGGCAATGAAAAGCCACGACATCACCTTTGGGATTGGTTCTGCCGGAACAGGCAAGACCTACCTTGCGATGGCTCTGGCTCTGAGCGAACTCAAGCAAGAAAAAGTCAGCCGTATCATTTTGACTCGTCCGGCCGTGGAGGCAGGCGAGGCCCTCGGCTTCTTGCCCGGTGATTTGCAGGAGAAGATTTTGCCCTATTTACGACCGCTGTATGATGCGTTGTATGACTTGATTGAGGCTTCGGAGATTCAACGCTATATTGACAAAGGCGTGATTGAAATTGCGCCACTGGCCTACATGCGAGGCCGGACTCTGAGTGATTCGTTCGTGATTTTGGACGAAGCGCAGAATACGACGACCGAGCAGATGTTTATGTTTTTGACACGCTTGGGTGCCGACTCTCGCTGTGTTGTGACGGGCGACCAGACACAAATCGACTTGCCAAACAGCAAGCGAAGCGGTCTCATAGAGGTCGTCGATGTCCTAAAGGGCGTTGACGGTATAGCATTTCAATATTTTACAGAAACAGACGTTGTTCGACACCCATTGGTCCAGTCCATTATTCGCGCTTATAAAAAGCATCGCGGCCTCCAAGAGAGCCGGCTCTAGCCCCTACCTGTAAAAGGGACTAATCGACCTTACCTTCACCTTGCTATGTTTTCCTTTTTCTCTAGAAAAAAATCAAAAAAAGCCCGTCTCAAGGGCGAGGCAAATCCTTTTTTAACCAAGCTTACAACTAGCGGCTGGGGACGTTTTCTTGTCTTTTCCGCATTTGGAGCTGGTCTCGTCTTCCTCATTTTCAGTGGTAATGCCATCGAGCCGCTCAAGACGAGTCTGATCGCACTCTTGATCTTTGGAGCTGCGCTGGCTCAACTCCGAATCAATCAAGCCGAGATTTTTTCCTGCAATCGCCGCCTGTCTCTGATTTTCGGTATTATTTTCGTTCAGCTCATATCGATCAAATACATCATGAGCCAAGCGACTCAGGGAGATATTTCTGAGCAAATGGCTCCCCTGCTGATTCCGTATGCTTTGGCTCCATTGGTTTTATCCGTGCTTCTCGGCGGACAATTGGGCCTCTTCGCGGCGTTCCTATGCAGTCTATGGGGGGCGATGCTTTTTGGGCGGATAGACGTGTATTTGCTGATTGCCTCCTTGATTTCGGGCAGCGTCGTCGTTTATGTCACCCAACAGGTTCGGCGAAGGAGCCGTCTGATTCGGGCTGGTATTTACGTGGGTGCTACGATCCTACTTTTGGCGGTGATTTTTGGAAAAATCGGCCCGATTCATTGGGAAAATATAGCTGCCACGGATTGGAATTTAATTTTGTGGGAGTGTGCCGCCGCGATCGGCGTTGGAATCGGCACGGCAATTTTAGTAAGCGGCTTCATACCGGCCTTGGAGAGTATTTTTGGAATCACCACCGATATCTCTTGGCTCGAAATGGCGGATCTAAACCATCCCTTGTTGAAACGTCTGAGCATGGAAGCTCCCGGCACCTATCATCACAGCCTAGCCGTCGCCAACCTCGCTGAGGCTGCTGCCGAAAAGGTCGGGGCAAACCCGACGATTTGTCGTGTCTCGGCTTATTTTCACGATATTGGCAAATTGGTGAAGCCGAACTATTTTACAGAAAATATTCCGCGTGGCGAAAATCCACATGATGAGCTGACACCGACGATGAGTGCGCTAATCATTATCGCCCACGTCAAAGAGGGGATTGATCTTGCGGTTAAAAATCACTTGAATCCACGAATCATTGATGCCATTCGCGAACATCACGGCAATTCCTTAGTAAGCTATTTCTACAACCGCGCTCTGAAACAAAAAGAAGATGCCGAGCTTGGCGGCAAAATCATGAATCTCCGGCCAGAAGACGTTCCGCAGGTCCATGAGGAAAACTATCGTTACCCCGGCCCACGTCCGCGGACGAAGGAAACGGCGATTCTTTCTCTCGCAGATTCTATCGAAAGTGCTTCGCGCAGTTTGGAGCATCCAAACCCGCAAAAAATCGAAGATTTGGTCGAGGGGATCATCAGGGATCGTCTTGCCGACCATCAGTTGGATGAGGCACCGCTGACACTTGATGAAATCCGGCGTATTGCAGCAAGTTTTCGTTTTAGTTTGCAGAGCATGCTGCACTCCCGAATTGCCTATCCGAAAAAGCCGACCGTAGATAAAAAAGTACAGAAGCCTTCTCCGGCAGAAGCTGAACGAGTGAACGTCGCCTAATTTTGCTGGGACGAGAAAAGGCGTCCGGGATTTTATTAAAAAAAAGAAGCATTCGTTCTCGTGGACGCATTCATAATTAGTACGTAAGCAGCAATATAGGTCTTGCAATAAATTTGCCGTGACTGAAGATTCCGACAAGCAGTGGAAAAATATTTAAAGGAGTCTTCTCGCTGGTATTTTATCGGATTGCCCGCAGTAATTGCCTGCCTAATATTAGGCGGCATCCTAACGCTGTTTATTTCCATGCAACAGCGGCGCGGCGAACAGCGTTATGAAAGCGATCATCTCGATGCCTGGGTAAAGGCACTGCGGGTATCGATGAGTCGACAACAAGAGGTTGCCGCATCGGTTTGGGGATCGGTGCAAAATTCACCTGAGCTGATGCAGGTATTAGCCAACGCAAGCGATGATAAAGGAAAGGCTGAGGCCAAACGTTACTTAAAAAAGGTTCAATCTCCCAGCCTAAACGTTTTTAAACATACGGGTTTGGTTGCAGCGGATTATTGGCTGCCGGATGGGGAACTTTTGCAGCAGATGTATCCTGGGAAAGAAGATTCGCGCTTGCTGCAAATTGTGGCTTCGATGATGGCGATGACGGACTCCACTTTGATCTCGCAGAGTGCCTTTGTCGAGAGTCCCACGTTTGAGGGGTTTCGTTTTATTTATCCTTTGTTTTCAGACAAAAAACATGTCGCGAATCTAGATATTGGATTTTCACCGAATGCGGTCACGGGTTTTTTAAGGCGGTCGCGAAGCGGATGGTGTGACTTTGGAGTGAAAGCCACCTTACTCACAAAGGAGAGGCGAAATGATTTTGCAGAAAATTATAAACCTAGCGAATTTTTGCCGGGTTATTTTGTTTTGACGGACTCGGACATAGAGGAGGATAGCCGTTTGGATGCGACCTCTTCGGTAAGTGAAGAATGGTCGGGTGTAGAGGTAGCCGCAAGAGAGGCTTTTGCCAGATTGCTTACACAGGGAAGTTCGGGAATTACTTCTTTTGAACATGGTGGAAAGTATTGGGATGCACTGGTCTATCCACAAACAGATTTATCAGGAGCCGTTGTGGGACAGTTTTTTGCGATACAGGAAAACTTATTTTTGGCGACTTTGTATTCAGATACAAAACGAAATATTATAGCGGCTTGGGCCTGCACCTTTCTCGCAGTTCTATTATTTTCGATGTCCTATTTGCAGCGACAGTGGTTGCTAGAAAGCCGTGTCGAAGCGGTGGGAATGTTGGAAAATATAGGAAAAACCATTCCCGGTGTGGTTTATCAAAGCCAGTATTGGCCGGATACTAAGCAATCTTTGATGAAGTTTGTCTCTCCAGGTATGAAAAAGTTATTTTTTCAACCTCTGGAAAAGTTTTTAAAAGAACCGAATCTTTGGTTAGAATGTATCCTTCCTGAAGATCGTAAAAAGGTAGAGGACTCGATGGCGATCTGTGCAAAGGAGCTGAAACCGTGGGCAGAGGAGTTTCGAATCAAAACAAAAGATGGTCGAACGACGTGGCGAGAAGTGAAAGCGCAACCGGCATTGCAAAAGGACGGCAGTATCCTCTGGAATGGATTTTTAGCCGAAGCTGATGAGCGTAAATTAGCTGAAAAAGCTCTTAGCGAGAGTGAACAGCGTTTTCGCGACATGGCAGAGGCCGCCGGTGAGTATCTTTGGGAAATAGATAGCGAGGGACGTTACACTCTGCTCTCTCATGGAGCCGGAAAAGTTTTTGGAATCTCCAAAGAGCTTGCTCTTTACAAGCACCCCGAGGACTTTGCTCCTCCCGAAAATAAAGAATGGGTTTCGCAAGTTTGGAAATCGATACGTGAAAAAGAAACCGCTTTTCGAGAATTAGAGTTTTGTATCCAACGTTCAAATGGAAATTTGGCATGGGTGCGATATAGCGGAACACCTTTTTTAAATTCCAGTGGTTTATTCGCCGGCTTTCGGGGAACGGGATTGGATGTCACTCGTGAAAAACTAGCCGAGCAGCGCATGATGCGCATGAATGAGGATTTACAACTCTCTCAGAGAATAGCAAAGCTTGGTGGCTGGTCCTGGGATGTAGGAAGTGATAAGTTAGTTTGCACAGAAGAGCTATTCCGCATTTTGGGGATAAAGTCTGCTAGCCATGAAATTGACTTAAAGGAAATTGAGAAAAATTTTGAAGATAGTGCTTTAGCTAGAATTGATAGATTTGTTGATTTAGCTTTAAAATTTGGAGAAAGAAATGTCTTTGAAGTGCTCGCAAAAAAAACAAATGCGAGTGACGCCCACGAACATATTAATATATTAATTCGTTTAGAGCCCGATCTTTCAGAAAACGGTGGAGTTCGAAGGCTCTATGGCTGTATGCAGGATGTTAGTGAAATGCATCGTGCTCGTGAGGCTC
>JBKEAD010000164.1:0-4828 GCA_047971915.1 Chthoniobacterales bacterium | reverse complement strand
TGCGGCGCGGTTCGGCCACGGGCAACCCCGCGCTTGCTGTAACCATGTAGGAATATCGACGCCTTGTTGAGCAAGGTAGCTGATGAGTCGGGGGAAACTTTCTTCAAAAGGACCGGATTTTCCGACGGGATACCAAATGAAGTGGCCGATTCCGAGCGAAGCGAATTGCTCTCCGGAGTTCCATGAGGTGAGTCCGTCGATGGTGCCGGCGCATTCATTTTTCCAAATGCGATGGCCTATTTCCTGGGCCTGGGAATTACTCAGATGGATACCTGAAGAAGATGTTTGGGCTTGGGGTGCGGAGCTGCAAGCAGTCAAAATAATGATAGGAAAAATAAATGGAAAAAAACGGCGCATAAAAAAATTTGTAGCAGGTCTAAATAAAAATCACGACCAATCTTTTTAGGGCCTGTCAAAGCTAAAAACGGAAATTGTCCTGCAAATTCTTTACGATTCGGCTGCGCTTTTGAAGTGATCCGACGCTCTGTTTATATCAATACCGAAAGGAAAAAAACTTGGCTATTGAGAGCGAAAGCGGCTTTTAGCGGAGAGCATTTTTTAATTCCTGCAATTTGCCGCGAATGACGACGACGAAGCAAACGCCGTCGTGCTCGATGAGTCCGATGGATTCTTTTGAGTTATTGGCGTAATACCATTTGTCTTCGTCGGGTGCTTTGATCCCTTGGGGAGCACCACGAAAGATATAAACGAGTATTTGGTTTTCGGGGAGCAGAGCGCAGGCGATATTGTTGCCACGGTGTGTGAAGGTGCGTGCTGCGAGCACTTTTTTGGATAGAAATTTTTCTGGAATCCAGATGTCTGAAACTCCATTCAGAGTGAACCAGTCGTCGAGTGTTCCGAGTGTTGTGTCCACTTCATCAAATTGCTGCACATCTTCGGTCGCACCGGCTTTGACGAGGTCCAACAATCTTTCTTCTCCCTGAATACGGTCGATAGAGGTGAGAAAGAACCAAATAAAAAATCCTGTCAGCAAAAGAATGGCAAACAAGACTCCGAGGACCGTTGGGTCGCGCAAAGACAAGTGAATTTTATTAGCTTTGCCGCTGAAAAGAGCTCTGGTGCTGGCGAGACTTTTGAGGTCGTCTGCTTGTAGAGAAAGCTCATCAAGGGCGGCGGAGATGCATTTATCGGTTTGTGTTTGTGTGGTGAATTCAGCTTTCCAATTGTCAGCATTTCCTGCGGCGACGATTGCTTTTTGGATTCCGCGGTCTGCGAGCTGATCGGGGTGAGTGAATCTCAATAGGTGTTGCGCGGTCTTTGAGTTCATTTGGAATCTGTTGCCTTTTGGCGAAGTGTGCGGCGAACAATATCTAACTCTGTAAAAACTTGTTTTTCGGAAAGCGAGAGAATATGGGCGATCTCCTCAGCCGTTTGCTTTGTGGCATAAAAAAGAGCCGCCACGCTGCGCCCCGGATCGGGTAAGGTCTGAAGCAAGGCCAAAACAGCGGAGGGCGCGAGAGCGAGCAGTGCGGCAGGGGAGTCGGACTGTTTTTTATCCACCAGTAGAATTTTATTTTCGATTTTTTTTCGTGCCAGACAGAGACGGCGAATTTCAAAGAGGAGAAAACGTTCGGCGCGTTGGGGGTTCGATTTTTCGGCATAGTGCGCAAGTTTATTGAGAGCGGTTTTTAGAATGCCGAGAGCTATTTCGCGGTCTGCACATAAGAGATAGGCAAGGCGAAAGGCCTCGTTGAGACGTTCATCATTTTCTATCCATTCGGATGGCATGCGAGCAGCCTAACAGTGCATGGAAAAGTGCCGCAATACCTCCTTGCAACTTTTTTCCCGATTGTTCTTTTGGTTAAAAAAGCTGTTTTTGTTCCGCGCTGCCTTTTGGGGCTGGGAGGCCGAGTTTGCGATAGGCGCGAGGCATGGCGATGCGTCCTTGCGCGGTTCGGCTGATGTAGCCTTGCATAATGAGGTAGGGTTCGTGGACTTCTTCGAGGGTGCCGGCATCTTCGCCAATGGCGACCGCGAGTGAGTTTAGCCCTACGGGCCCACCGTTGAATTTTTCGATCAGGTTGGAAATGATTCGCTTGTCCATTTCGTCGAAGCCTTCCGCATCGATTTCGAGTAGAGAGAGTGCCTTTGCGGCGACATCTGCTGTGATGACGCCCGAGGCACGCACTTGTGCAAAATCTCGAACCCAGCGGAGTAAGTTATTGGCAATACGCGGGGTTCCTCGGGAGCGGCGTGCGATTTCTAGGGCACCATCCGGCTCGATTTCTACATCGAGAAGATTTGCGCTGCGATCTACGATGATTTTCAAAGCATCGGTATCGTAATAATCGAGACGACAAGTCATTCCGAAGCGTGACCGAAGCGGAGCACTAATCATCCCGGAGCGCGTGGTTGCCCCGACCATCGTAAATTTAGCGAGATTGAGCTGCACGCTTCGTGCGCTTGGGCCTTGATCGATCATGATGTCGAGTTTGAAGTCTTCCATTGCCGGGTAGAGATATTCTTCGATGGCCGGTTGGAGGCGGTGGATCTCGTCGATGAACAAAATTGCTCCGCGTTCCAAGTTGGTGAGTAGGCCGGCGAGGTCTCCGGCTTTTTCGATAGTGGGTCCGCTTGTGCTGCGCACTTCGACATTCATCGCGTTTCCGAGAATGTGGGCTAGGGTCGTTTTGCCAAGTCCGGGTGGTCCGCATAGTAGGATGTGCTGTAGCACGTCGCCCCGTTGTTGGGCGGCCTCGACCATTAGTTGAAGGCGCTCGACGGATTTCTCTTGCCCGGAAAATTCCGTGAATGCGGGAGGTCGTAGCGAGACATCGTAAACCCTGTCTTCAGGTTGGACTTCTGAATGGGGGAGGTTTTTGGGATCAGGATTCATGCCGGGAGAGCTTTGAGAAAATCGTTGAGTGCGGCCTCGACACCGCGTGGATCTCGCAGGAGCGAGGTGCCGACGAGTCCGGCTTGGAAGTGCTCGGTGATTCCGCTCACATTTCCGGCATCAAGTCCACTTTCGGCAACGCGTAGGGTTTGTGGTGGTAGTTTTTTCACCAAATCAAAGGCGGATAAGTTGATGCTGAAATCTTGAGCTGAGTTTTTTCCGCCTAAAACGAAGCCGGATTGGCTTTTAAATTTGCGGCTGTTGATTCCTATAATTTCGGCATCGGTTGGTAAAAGTGCGAGTTCCTCCTCGGTGTGGATTTCAAAGAGAGCCGTCATGCCAAGTTCGCGTGCGAGATCGTAAAATCCTTGCAGTCGTGCCGCATCCAAAACATTTGCCATGAGTAAAATGGCATCGCTTCCGAAGGCTCGCGCCTCCACAACCTGATATTCTTCGACGATAAAATCTTTTCGCAAAATCGGTTTCGAGATTCTCTCGCGAGCTTTTGCCAAAAAATCGATGCCTTGGCCAAAGTGCGTTTCATTTGTCAAAATAGAAATTGCCGAGACTGCCGGACAAGCCTCGTAAGCAGGCAAGGCGGCTTTTTGATTTTCCGGCCGCATGCTGCCGACACTCGGCGATTTGGCTTTTATCTCCGCGATGAGCGAAAAAGTTTTTTGTCGTAGTGCTTTAGAGAGAGGCCGAGCCTGTGGCGCGTCCGGCAGCCGGGCTTTTAGCTCACGAAGGGGTTGTTTCGTTTTTGCCGCTTCCAAAGCCGCACGAACATCCACGAGGATATGATCCAAAACGGTTTTTGCAGGATCCATTTTCCGGTGCTCTTCCAATATTTTCACTCAGCTACTCATGCCGCAGAGTGGAGCAAAAACATAGAACAAAATCGCAAATTGAAATTTTTTCAGGATCGACGTCTTTTTTCGCGTGGGGCGGGAGCTTTATCGTTTTTTTGCAAACGTCTAATTTCCTGTGCGCTTAGTTTTCGGTATTCGCCCGGTTTCATTTTATTTAAAAAAATACCGCCGATACGGTCGCGGCGCAGACGCTCCACTTCGTAGCCGAGCTTGTAAAACATGAGTCGGATTTGTCGCTTTATTCCCTGCTGTAGGGTGACTTTTACGCGGCGCGACCCGGTTTTATAAACGCTTGCCACGCGAGCCCTACCGCCGGGAATATGAAAGCCTGCAACGAGTTTTTTCCCGTCTTCCGGGATGAAAGCTCGGTCTAGCCAGACCTCATATTCTTTTTCTGTGAGATGCGAGGGATGCGTGATTTTTTGGCTCAAATCTCCGTCGTTGGTCAGGATAAGCAACCCTTCGCTGTCTTTATCTAAACGACCGACATAAAAAAGATTTCCAAATTCGGTGGGGAGCAAATCGTAAATCGTGGAGCGTCCCTCTGTGTCGCTTCGCGTGGTCAGGACGCCACGTGGTTTGTAGAAGGCCAAATAGGTGGCTTGCTTTGCCTGCACGCGGCTCCCATTTACTTCGACAACGGAATCCGGCAACACCTGAGTCGCCAGTTTTGTGACGATTTGGCCGTCTAGGCTAACGGCACCTTCGAGGATGAGAGCTTCGCACGACCGACGAGAGCCCAGTCCTGCGGCTGCCAAAAAGCGGTTTAGCCGCATGACAAGAGAGAGAGGTTTTATTCCTCGGGTTTAGTTTTAGGAAGACCGATGACGCTATCGTCTTTTTTGAATTCGCCGCGCTTTTTCAGAAGCTCGACACGCTCGAAGCGTTTTAAAACACTGCGCTTGGCTTGGATCGAACCCTTGCCTTTCAATGTAGGATGTTGACTCATGGGGTGAACACAATGGACATCCCTAAAAAGAAATCAATAAGAAATTTTTTAGTGAAGGCTCTTTTTTCTGTAAGGGCTGCCTCTTAAAGAACTTCAGGCGTGGCGTCAGTTGGCGAGGGCTGTGGGGTGGGAGAAGGCGGCGTGTTCAGGGCG
>JBKEAD010000129.1:0-5187 GCA_047971915.1 Chthoniobacterales bacterium | reverse complement strand
CGTAGAGACTCGCGACATCTCCCTCGCAGGCCGCATCCTCGCCGCCTTCTCCGACCTCCTCCCCGAGTCCCAAAAAACTGCCGACGCCCTCGCCGAACTCGGCGCCCTCACCCAAGACCCCACGGCAAACATCATCAAACTCCCAAACATCAGTGCCTCCATCCCGCAGATCCAGGCCGCCATTGCCGAACTCCAGACTCAAGATTACGCCCTCCCCGACTACCCCGAATCTCCAAAAACCGACACCGAAAAAGACGCCAAAGCCCGCTACGACAAAGTAAAAGGCAGTGCCGTAAACCCCGTCCTCCGCGAAGGCAACTCCGACCGCCGCGCTCCCAAAGCCGTAAAAGACTACGCTCGCAAAAATCCCCACTCCATGGGCGCATGGTCCCCCGACTCCAAAACCCGCGTCGCCACCATGGGACACGACGACTTTTTCTCCAACGAAAAATCCGCCACCGTCCCCGCCGCCACCAAGGTCAAAATCGAATTCACCGACAATGCTGGCAACACAACCCTCCTAAAAGACAGCTTCCCACTCCTAGCCGGAGAAATCATCGACGGCACCTTCCTCAGCAAACGCGCCCTCATCGCCTTTCTCAAAGAGCAAATCGCCGCCGCCAAAGCTGAAGACATCCTCTTCTCCCTCCACATGAAAGCCACCATGATGAAGGTCTCCGACCCCATCATCTTCGGGCACGCCGTAAAAGTCTTCTTCGCCGACCTCATCGCCAAATACAGCGACGACATCGCAAGCCTTGGCATCGACTTCAACAACGGCTTCGGCGACCTCGTTGCAAAAATAAAACAACTCCCCGCCGACAAACAGGCCGCCATCCAAGCCGACCTCGCCGCTCTCTACGCCGCCGCCCCCGACCTCGCGATGGTAAACTCCGACAAAGGCATCACCAACCTCCACGTCCCCAGCGACATCATCATCGACGCCTCCATGCCCGCCATGATCCGCACCTCCGGCCAGATGTGGAACGCCGCCGGCAAGCAACAAGACGCCCTCGCCGTCATCCCCGACAGCTCCTACGCAGGCGTCTATCACACCACCATCGAATTTTGTAAAAAACACGGAGCCTTCGACCCACGAACCATGGGCTCCGTCCCCAACGTCGGCCTCATGGCACAAGCCGCCGAAGAATACGGCTCCCACAACAAAACCTTCGAAATCCCTGCCGACGGTCACGTCCGCGTCATCGACTCCGAAGGCAACACTCTCCTCGAACACGCCGTAGAAGCCGGAGACATCTGGCGTGCCTGCCAGACCAAAGACCTCCCCATCCAAGACTGGGTAAAACTCACCGTAAACCGCGCCCGAGCCACCAACACCCCCGCCGTCTTCTGGCTCGACGAAAACCGCGCCCACGACGCAGAGGTTATTAAAAAAGTAAAAAACTACCTCGCCCAGCACGATACCGACGGCCTAGACATCCGCATCGCCGCCCCCGCCGACGCTTGCCTCTTCAGCCTCCAGCGCATCCGCGATGGCAAAGACACCATATCGGTAACCGGCAACGTCCTCCGCGACTACCTCACCGACCTCTTCCCCATCCTCGAACTCGGCACCTCCGCCAAGATGCTCTCCATCGTCCCGCTCATGAAAGGCGGCGGACTCTTCGAAACCGGTGCCGGAGGCTCCGCACCCAAGCACGTCCAACAATTCCTAAAAGAAAACTACCTCCGCTGGGACAGCCTCGGCGAGTTCTTCGCCCTCGCGCCATCCCTCGAACACATCGCCACAACCTACAACAAACCCAAAGCCAAAATCCTCGCCGACACCCTCGACGCAGCAACCGGCAGCTTCCTCGAAAACGACAAATCCCCCACGCGTCGTCTGGGCGGCATCGACAACCGAGGCAGCCACTTTTACCTAGCTCTCTACTGGGCCCAGGAACTCGCCAAGCAAAACGCAGACGCCGAACTCCAAGCCACCTTCGCACCCATCGCCGAAGCCCTCGCCGCGAACGAAGCCAAAATCGTCGAAGAACTCCTCGCCGTTCAGGGTCAACCCGCTGACATCGGCGGCTACTACAGCCCCGACGACGCAAAAGCCGCCCAAGCCATGCGCCCAAGCAGCACCTTCAACAACATCCTAGAAAAACTTTAGAGCCTGTGGGCACAAACAAGGTACGACTTTCTACCCCCGACCTCCCCCACTTTTAATCACGCCATTTCTACCGGAAGGGTTATTTCGACATTGACAAAAGGTGCCGACTGAAAAAAGATGGCCGCGTTGGTTGAATAGGGATGTTTCTTCGACTTTCCACCCCGGCATTGCCAGCGTTGGCTTTTGTCGATTCATTTATCTCGTTCAGCTCATTTATTGATAAACAAATTTGTCAGCCGCGTTTTTTTCGTCGGTCTGCCGAATGAATGATTAATTTTCTTTCGGGAATTGAAACCCACCCGCACTTGCGCCGAGGCAGTCCCCGATACGTAAAAAAAAGAAACCTTTAGCATTTGATTAGATATGGCCGGCCACAGTAAATGGTCGAAAGTTAAACACATTAAAGCGGTTGTTGATGTTCGCAGGGCTCGGGTATTTTCCCGCCTTTCCAAGGAGATCACCGTCGCGACTCGCTTGGGCGGAGAAAATCCTGATTTTAATCCTCGCTTGCGTGCTGCCGTGCAGTCTGCCCGCGATAAATCGATGCCGAATGACAATATTGAGCGAGCAATCAAGAAGGGCTCGGGAGAGCTTTCGGCAGCGGCTGTCGAGGAGGTTCTCTACGAGGGGTATGGCTCCGGCGGTGTGGCTATCCTAGTGGAGGCGGCAACGGATAATCGGAATCGCACGGCAGCAGATATGCGCCTTATTTTTAGCAAAAATGGTGGTAATCTAGCGACTTCAGGGAGTGTGGCTTTTCAATTTCACCGTTGTGGAGAGATTCTGATTTCGGTTGATTCAATCAGTGAGGAGAGCTTGCTAGAGCTTTTGATTGAGGCGGGTGGCGAAGACTTTCAACGACAAAACGAGGATGATACAGAAATCTATCTCGTGCAAACGCCACCGGAATCACTCTATGCAATCGCCGAAGCTATACGGGGCGCGGGTGTTCCTATCGAAAATCAGCGTCTGAGTTTTATTCCGGAAACTCCGGTTACCCCCACGGACGAAACTGTCATTCAAAGCAATCTGAGCCTTTTGGATGCTCTCGAAGACAATGCCGATGTATTAACCACGCACTCGAATCTTGCCCGTTAATCCTCTTTTATTTTCCCCAAACTTCACAACTTATCCCTCTCTATTTTTTAGAAATTTGAACCTTGTAATTTAGATTATTTTTTATGAAAGACGCCTCCTCTACTTCTGATTCTGCTTCTAGTTCGGACTTGCAGACAAGTCCCCAAACAGAAGTTGAAAATAATACGCCCTCATCTGCTGCTAGTTCGAAAACAAAGGCGACGAGGACCGTAAAGAAAACAACAACACGTCGGCGCACGACAAAGGCTACCGCAGAGAGCGATTCTCAAACAGACATAAAGCCCAAGACAATCAAGAAAAAAACAAAAGCTGCCGAAGTCGAAAAAACGCCTGGGGACGAACAAACAGAGATTTCCGAAAAGCCAGCTCCATCGCGCAAGAGAGCAACTAAATCGACGGCCAAAGCGGCAACAAAGACGACAACTCCACGGACCAGAAAAACATCGGCAAAAAAATCAACCGAAGAGAAGGTTGCGGATTTAGAAGTATCCGTTTCAAGCCCGGCTTCCGAATCTACCGCGGATAAAGAAGAGGCTCCAACGGTCAAAAAACGTTTTTCGCGTAGTCGTCGTAATGCAGAAACCGACGAAACTCAGGAACAGCCGACTACCGAAGCACGAGAGGATAATGCCCCAAATGAATCTAAATCTCCGCAAGAAGCGGCAGGTGATGAAAATGAAAGCCCATCTCGCGACCGACAACGCACGAGGAATTTTCGTGACCGCCGTGGCCGTCGCGGGAACCGTAATTTTCGGGGACGCCGCCGCTTTGATAATCGTAACGACGATTCCCAAGACGACTTTCAGAATGATCGAAATGGAGCCGAATCCGAAGGCCAATTTGAAGAGCCGGCGGAGCCTGTTTTTGCGGAGGGTATCGTAGAGGTTTCCGGGAAGGGATTCGGTTTTTTACGAGAGTCGCGTAGAGACTACGAGCAATCAAACAACGATGTTTTTGTAACCCCGGAGGTCGTCCGCAATCACGGTTTGCGAGACGGCATGTATATAAAGGGAGAAACGCGTCGTGGAAATCGTGGTTCGCAGCTTTACAAACTTACCGAAATCGAGGGGCGTCCGCCGACCGATTTTCAAAATCTACCGGTTTTTGAAGAGTTGACGACGATTAATCCGATTGAACAAATTCCGCTAGAGACGGTTCCGGATCGCTTTACAACACGGGTCATCGACTTGATGGCACCGATCGGTAAAGGCCAACGCGGACTTATCGTTGCTCCGCCGCGCACCGGAAAAACAACTCTGCTTCAGCATATTGCCGAGGCCGTCGCCAAGAAAAATCCAGAAATCAAACTTCTTGTTTTGCTTGTCGATGAGCGTCCCGAGGAGGTAACGGAGCTGCGTCGCGAATTGCCGACTGCTGAACTCCTCGCAAGTTCGAACGATAGTGATATAAAAAGCCACACGCGAATCTCGCAGCTTGCGATCGAGCGTGCGCGGCGTCTTGTCGAAATGGGCTACGATGTTTTTCTCTTGATGGATTCGATCACGCGTATTGGTCGCGCCTTCAATAACGCTCGTACCAGCGGAGGACGGACGATGAGTGGTGGTGTCGATTCGCGTGCTTTAGAAATTCCGCGGCGCCTTTTTGCATCTGCGAGAAACACCGAAGAAGCAGGCTCGCTGACGATTATTGCCACGGCTTTAATCGAGACGGGAAGTCGGATGGACGATCTTATTTTCCAAGAATTTAAAGGAACGGGGAATATGGAACTTGTCTTGGATCGCAAAATTAGCGACCAGCGAGTTTACCCGGCTGCTGACATTTTTCTATCAGGCACACGTCGCGAGGAGCTTTTAATTTCGGCGGATGCGCTAAATAAAATCAGCATCATCCGTAGAGGTCTGGCCGGTCACAAGCCGATCGAAGCCATTGAGCGGCTTATCTTTTTCATGAAAAAATATCCGACTAATGCTGAGTTGCTAGAAAATATCCCGAATCAGTAGGCTGGCATCCGC
>JBKEAD010000110.1:0-10807 GCA_047971915.1 Chthoniobacterales bacterium | reverse complement strand
TCGGATGGAAAACCACGCGGAAAAGGAGTAACTGTATTAAAATCTTCTTCGCTAAAACACCCGTTATTCACATCTGCAAGGATAGCAAAAAAGGCAGAGTTTCTGTTGATCGTTATTGTCTGAGGTTTAAGTCTCAGATTACGGGAACGCTCGTAATAGGCGGGAACCACAGGAGGTTCAGCTAACTCCCACTCTCCGCTCTGAGAGGATTTTCTCTCCGCCACCATTGTAATATCTACTCCCATCGTTCAGGATAAAATTCACTACGCCTCTACAAAAGCACGTATTTCTCCGGCGATTTTCACTTGCTCTTCTTCCGTCAAAAACGGATGCATCGGCAAACTGAGAACTTCTTTTGAAGCTCGCTCCGATTCGGGAAAATCACCATACTTATATCCGAGTTCCTCAAAAGCAGGCTGCTCGTGCAGACACTTACCATAATAAACCGCGCAAGGAATTTCCCGCTCGCGCAAGTGGGCTACAAGCTCGTCTCGCCTATCGGAACGAATCGTATATTGCGCATAGACATGTGTATTTCCATCGCAAATTTTTGACGTTACGCAAAGCCCCTCCAGCAGCTCCGAATACCGCGCTCCGATTTCTCCCCTCGCCTGCACTTCATTAGGAAAAGACGGCAACTTCGCCAACAAAACCGCAGCCTGCACCGTATCAAAACGACCATTCATACCGATATAACGATGGTCTTCACGCTTCAGTCCCCCATGATTACGAATCGCGGTCATTTTCTCATTCAATTCGACATCTGAGGTAAAAGTCGCTCCCCCATCCCCATAGCAGCCGAAAGGTTTCGCCGGGAAAAAGCTCGTGCTCGCCACATGCGTTACGTTGCAACTTTTTCTATCATTTTGAGTCGCTCCGAAACTCTGTGCAGCGTCCTCGATCACGGTTAATCCATGCTTTTCAGCAATCGCATTGATCGCCGAGTAGTCCGGCATCTGCCCAAATAAACTCACTGGCATGATCGCCCGTGTTCTATCATTTATCGCGGCCTCGATTTGCGAAACATTTATATTATAATCATGCGGCGTAATATCCACAAACCGCGCCTTCGCACCGACAAGATGAATCACCTCCGCCGTGCTAATCCATGTAAATGGCACCGTAATCACCTCATCCCCTACCCCGATATCCAGCGCACGAAGAACAATCTCCAAACTATCCGTCCCGCTCGCAACCGTGAGACAATGCCTCGCTCCCACATAAGCAGCTAACTTCTCCTCAAGCTCCGCAACTTCCGGCCCTAAAATATATTGCCCGTGATCTAAGACGCGCTGAATCCCGGCATCGATTTCCGTTTTCAACGACGCATACTGGCGTTTCAAATCGATAAATTGCATAAAATAATAAACGGCACGCTGCCGCCCTTGGTCATTTGGGTGTTTTTTCGTCCCAAGACGTATTTTTCTAAAATAAACTGTCCATCCAATTTCACCAACTAAGTCAGTGGTCGGACTGCTGAGAAAACTTAATCTCTCAACAACTGCATCGCGATAGGCAAAACATCATCGGCCTTTCGATGCCAACTTTTTAATTTACCCAAACGCGAATTTACATGTTCACGACGTGCACGCGGCAGGTCAGAAATTAATTTTTGAAGCTCCGAAAGCTCCTCCGCCCCACGTTCCAAGTGAGGCAAAACTCTCTCTTTCAAAAGAGAGCGAACTAAACGCCGCAACTCCAATTCAGCCAAATAATGATCTCGCCGATCCCCCTCTATTTTTACAACCTTCACCGCCCCAACCTCGCGAAGCTGCCGCAATCCCATACTTGCTCCGCCTTTACTGATTTTTAAACGATCAATCAGTCGATCCATCGGAAGCGGTTCCGTCGAAACAAAAAGTAGCCCATAAATCGCGCCCAACGAAGGCGGCATTCCCAAAAGCCGACTGACTCCCGAAAAAAGCTCCAAAACACGCGCATCAAACCCCGATAGCGATGAATCGCTTTTCGCACTTTTCGCGCTTTTCGCAGGCGTTTTTACGGAACTTTGTCTTGGCACGAAAAGAGAATTAGAAAGTTTCCTTGGAAAGTTCAAGATTTTTTGAACAAAAAAATAAGAGCAGCAACCCCGGTCGCTTTATCAAAGCACCCCTACCGGAGGGCCATCTGCCGCATCTACTTGGTTAATCCCGCCTTTCGCAAAAAGGAATTTACTGACAGGTTGACAGGTCGTAGGAAAGTGGCTTTGATCGCTCTGGATGAGATTTCATAACGTTGTTTATTTGCTGCCGCTGGCCGTTTTGCTGGCCGGGTTTGCAGGATGCTCGACTCCGGCTCCCGAGGTGGTGCAGATGGAGAGTATAAAGGTGTTGCCCCTAGAACTGCAGGAGGATTTTCAAATTCGTAAAATTAAGCGTTTCTTTTACGATCCAGATATATTCGAAACGACACAAAATGAGTCGGTAAATTTTGATCGCGAGAGTTACCGCTTTGGAGCGATCACGCAGAGCGATGTGAACGAGCGCAAGGGAAATTACTATGATGTGTTTTGGCGTTCCAAACATCCGGCGGATGTCAAAGTTCGCTTTGAGTATCGGCAGGCCGGATTGGGAAATTACCTTTCGGCAAAAGAGGCTTTTTACCCCCAGGCGCGTGGGAGCTTTAAGACGGCGTTTAATGTGCTTGGGGATGAATTTTACGAGGGCGGTCGCGTGACCTCTTGGCGCGTGGTGCTCATCGTAAATGATCGTATCGTCGCTTTCAAACAGTCCTTTATGTGGAAATAAATTTGGTCTGATGTTTTTCTGTTCCCTCTTATGCGTTTGAGTTTTTTCTTTATTTTCCAAGTATGATGCCTCCTCAAAGTTCTTTTGTGGAGGCGGCTCGTTTGGATGGCACGGTCTGGCTGCGGGTGATTGGGCGTGGAACGGTGGCGGTAAGCTCGGGATTCAAAAGTTTCATACAGACGATGCTGGATGAGGGAGAAAAACGTTTCATCGTCGATCTTTTGGATTGTGAGATTATGGACTCCACTTTTATGGGGACTTTGGCGAGTGTTGCCTTGAAAATCCTGAAGCTGGATGGTGGAGAAATCGAGGTTATCAATGCGAATGACCGGAATGCTTCTCTGCTTGGAAATCTTGGGCTGACTCAGATTTTCAAAGTGCGCCACGTGGGTGATCCGGCGTCACCTACAGCCCCGGATAGAGAGCAAATGGAGTCTGCTGCCGCAGACGCTGATTGCAAAAAAGAAGCCAAACGAGCGGCTCTCTCAGCCCATGAAACTTTGGTGGAGCTAAATTCGAGCAATGCTTCGCGTTTTCGCGATGTCGTGGATTATTTGCGAGAAAGCGCGAAACGGGATCATTCTTAGTATCGTATTTCTTGATATTCTCGCGCTGAAGTTTATCTATGAGAGGAACGTTTTTTTAGCGCGACCTCATGCTTTGGGTTTATATTTTTTCCTCCTTACTTTTGGGCACTTTGTTTGCCCTGTTTTTTATCGTTGTCGCTTTTAGGCGTAAGGTGGCGCGAATCGAAAAACAGCTTGCAGCCTTGCGTGTGGAGGAGACGCGGATTTTTGATTTTCTACGAGGATTGGGGGAGACCTTTTCGGGGACGGTTCGTTCTTTGGAGTTGCAGCGGCTCATCGTGGAGGGAGCGGTAAAGACGCTGGATGCGCACGGAGGGGGGCTTTATCTTGTTGATAAATCGGATACGAATATGGTTCCGGCCTTTATCTCGGAGGGTTGTCCGCCATTGCTAAAAATTCCGAAAGATATTTTGGAGCAGGCCGAGAGTGTGCCGACGGCGATTGATGGCTATGTAAAACTCCATAACATCAAGCGCGGCGAAGGTTTATTGGGCGAGGTATGGGAAAGGGGTGAAATCATTTTATTGAGCGAAGATGCAGCGAAAGACTCGGAGAAGTTGCAATTTGAAAAAACGCACTCAGTCATTGCAGCACCGCTGATTTATCGAAAAAAAACACTGGCCCTGCTGGCGGTTGCCATTGGTGAAATGGGACGATCTTTTAGCGAGGAGGATTTGGTGCCGTTTCGTGCGATTGTGGAGCAGTCGGCTTTTGCACTCTATAATGAAGCGATTTACCGCGAGGCGAGCGAGAAGCGGCGACTTGATAGTGATTTGCAAACCGCCCGGGACATTCAGGACATTCTTTTGCCTTCGGCGGATCCCGATTTAGCGGGGTATGAGGTGAGCGGGACGAATATACCGGCGCGGCAAGTCAGTGGGGATTTTTATGATTACATTCGAATTGATGAATCTCGAATTGGGATTGTGATTGCAGATGTGTCGGGGAAGGGCGTGCCGGCGTCGTTGATTATGGCGATGTGTCGGAGCGTGACGCGGAGTCAGGCGCAAAATATTTTTTCTCCGGCAGAGGTTTTGAAACGCGTGAACCGTCAGCTTTATCCCGACATCAAGGAAGACATGTTTATCAGCATGGCCTATTTGATTTTGAATTGCGATAATGGGGAAATCGTGATGGCGCGTGCCGGGCATGACCCGCCTTTTAAATACCGCGCTTCAGATACTGCCGTAGAGGAGATCAAGCCGCCGGGGCTGGCCGTGGGAATTGACAGTGGGCCGGTCTTTGATAGGATGTGCGAGGATTTTTCCTTTCAACTCGATAGTGGGGATTGCCTACTGCTCTATACGGATGGTGCCGTCGAGGCTCTTGACGCCAAGGATTTGGAATACGGTGCTGCGCGTATGACGCAAGGTTTGCAATCGGCGGCGGCTCAAGGTGCGGCGGCAGTAATCCAGTATTTGACGGATGATCTAAAGACCTTTATAGGAGACAGCCTCCAATACGACGACATTACTTTAATTGCTATTTGTAAGACCTAAGAAAATTTATGAATCAGACTGAAACATCACCTGAGAGCGATCCGGTCGTGGAACCCGAAAATACGACTCCACAGGCCGAACAAGAGAAATCTGAACCTGCAACGGAAAATACGGAAACACCAGATCCGGCAGCTGAGGTTTTAAAATACAAAGATTTGGCCCTTCGTGCAAAAGCGGATCTGGACAACTTTCGCAAGCGCATGCAGCGGGATCGTGAGGACTCGATTCGCTATGCCAATACATCTTTACTCGAACGCCTCCTGCCCATTCTCGATAATTTCGAACTCGGCCTCACTGCCGCAAAAAACGACAACGATGGCAATAGCTTGATTCAAGGTTTGGAAATGGTGCAAAAACAGCTTCAAGAATTTTTAAAAGATTCCGGCGTCGAATTGATCTCGCACGAAGGAGCCTTCGATCCGAACCTGCATGAGGCCGTCGGACATCAACCAAGCGAGGAGATTCCGGAGGGAAACATTATCACCCAGCATCGCAGTGGCTATAAGCTCAGAGATCGGCTTTTGCGTCCTGCCACGGTTGTGGTATCTGCCGGCCCTAGCCCTTCAGCAGAATGATGACAAAACGCGACTATTACGAGGTTCTCGAAGTTCATCGCGAGGCCACGACAATCGAAATCAAAAAAGCCTATCGCAAGCAGGCGGTAAAATTTCATCCCGATAAAAATCCGGGCGACAATGAGGCGGAGGAACGCTTTAAAGAAATCGGCGAGGCTTACGAAGTCTTGATGGATGATAACAAACGCGCCGCCTACGATCGCTACGGCCACGATGCCTTTCGCCAAGGCGGTATGGGCTCTGCCGGCGGTGGCGGTTTCCACGATCCGACGGATATTTTCCGGGAAGTTTTCGGTGGCGGAGGCGGTGGGATTTTTGAGCAATTCTTCGGCGGCGGACGTCAACAAACGGATGCAAGCGGACGCCAGCGCGGAGCCGATCTGCGCTATGATTTACCAATCACCTTAGAAGAAGCCGCGAAGGGCTGTGAGAAAGAAATCGAAATTCGGAAGCTTGATACTTGCAAAACCTGCTCTGGCTCTGGAGCCGAAAAAGGTGCCAAGCGTGTGGTCTGCACGGTTTGTAATGGCCAAGGCCAAGTAATCGCTTCGCGTGGATTTTTCCAAGTCGCACAGACTTGCCCGAATTGTCAGGGAACTGGCCGCGTCGTGGATCGCCCTTGTCATGATTGTAAAGGCGAAGGACGCAAAGAAGGCACGAGTCGCGTGAAACTCAAAATCCCGCCCGGCGTGGATGATGGCGCCCGCTTGCGCTCGGCTCGCGGCGGCGAGGCCGGCATACGCGGCGGAACTTCTGGGGATCTCTATGTCGTAATTCGTCTCAAGGAACATAATGTCTTCCAGCGCGACGGGGATGACTTGCACTGCGAAATCCCTCTGCCATTCACGACAGCCGCACTCGGCGGCGAAGTGCACGTGCCAACTTTGGACGGGACAGCCAGCCTGAAAATTCCTGCCGGAACACAAAACGACAAAGTTTTCAGAATCCGTGGCAAAGGGATGCCGGAATTGGGAAGTTCAGGACATGGAGATCTCTTCACACGAGTCCAAGTCGAAGTGCCTACACGCCTAAATGCAGAGCAAAAAGAGAAGCTTGTCGAGTTTGCCGAACTCTGCGGAGACCACAACTCACCCATCCACAAATCCTTTTACGACCGCATAAAGGACTACTTTAAAACCTAGCTGTAAGAGAGATTGGGCGTGATTGAAAGTGGGTGAGGTAGGGGGGACAAAGTTGTATGAAGTTCTTGAGTGTGGCGATCCTTCGCCGCTTTTTCGAGATACATGCCTGATTCAAAAGCGGCGAAGGATCGCCGCACTCCAAAAATCGCACAGTGAGTTTATTGACCGGAATGACTCCAATACGATGAAGATAAGGAAGTCTGATGGGGCTAAAATTATAGAGTCTCATCCACTTTTAATCGCACCCGAAGAAATTACCAACCCGTAGAAATCACAAAGATTTGTCACGAGGCACAGTCACTCTTTGTGCTTTTTGTCGGAAATAATCTCCACCCAAGAGTCGTTGTAATAAAGAGTTTTCAGGACATCTTCGGGTTTGAGTAGCGGAGGTCGGCGAATTTCTCCCTGAAATAAGACGTACATTTTTAGCAGAAGAAGGATTGTTGCTTTTGATTGTTTTGGCACTCCAAGCGGTTTGTTCGAGCAAGACATCATCCAAGCCGACGTTAGATGGTTTCCAGAGTCCGCCTATACAGCGAGCAAAAATTTCTTCCCAATCAGAGCCTTCAAGTCAGCTACTGTTTCTGGTTGCAAACAGGTAAATAATTTCCCGTCCCAGATCATAAGGAAGATTGTCCGGAAATTTATTTAGCGGAAAAGGGGGATGGTGTTTTTCAACACTACGTAGTTTGGGCCTTTTCATGGTAAACAGGATCTTTTTCAAGTAAAATGGTAGTGCTTTGGTGTTTGACTTTACGTGTAGCTTTCAAATATCCCAGCGAGATAAGGAGATCATACAAGACAGCTTGAGCTACGTTGACCGGAAGACTGTTTCCAGCCTGCTTTCGGGTTTGGGAGTCAGAGCAAACAATTTTAAAACTTTCGGGAAAACCTTGTAAACGGAGCATCTCACGTGGCGTTAAGCGACGTTCTCCATTGACTAATAAATAATTGTAAGATGCCCCCGCACGCAAAGCGCAAGAGTAAGGATAGGCACTAATATTTCCTGACTTATTTTCATGCCAGATCGTTGCTTGCCTAGTAGGAGGATGAGCCTGCTTTCGTTTCTTTACTATGTAGTTTGAAGCAAAGTGTTTTGGCTCAACATTTCTTTCGAGAATTTTCTCAAGAGGCATCATGGGCACTCCTTTACTTGGCAAAATATTTGGGCGGTTGAAGCGATTTCCGACAATCCAAATACGCTCACGCTTTTGAGGAAGGCCAAAGTCCAATGCATTTAAAACAGCAAAGTCAGTTCGATACCCCAAGTCTTCTAAAGTTCTTAAAATCACCTTCAGCGTGCGCCCACCGTCATGCCCTTTTAACATTTTGACATTTTCCAAAACAAAAGCTGCGGGTTGTTTATGTTTGAGAATTCGGGCTATATCGAAAAATAAAGTTCCTCGGGTGTCATCAAACCCCTTACGCTCGCCGATGATACTAAACGGTTGGCAAGGAAAACCAGCGAGCAAAAGGTCATGGTCGGGAATTTCTGAGGCTTTAATTCGAGTAATATCTCCTTTGGGACGTAAGCCGAAATTCGCTTCATAGCTATTTTGACAAGTGATATCGATGTCGGAGGCATAAACACATTTTGCGTTGAGAGGAGTGTTTAAAAGAGCGTTACGCAAGGCAAAGTGAAAGCCGCCTATACCGCAGAACAAATCGATAAAACGTATCGATGAAGGGGGGGCTGCTAAATCTGAAAATGTATCAGCCATTTTCGCGAGATTAACTTGAAAAACTGCCTCTATCAAGCGTGTAGGTTTTGCGTCCGACGATCCGTTGAAAATAAGCCGCTATCTGAGACTTGAGAGTTTTGAGAAATTAAGTAATCCTACAAAGCGTTATGCTCGTTAGCTGTTCCCAAATGCAGGCCATTGAAGAAGCGGCTTTTCGTGCTGGGGCGACGCCTCGGGAGCTAATGGAGGTTGCGGGGCTTGGGCTTGCTAGAGCTGTTTGTGCGACGCTTTGTCCAGTTGGGCATGGAATTTTATTTTGCGGCAAGGGGCATAATGCGGGGGATATTTTGGTTGCAGCTTCTTACCTTGCAAAGGCAGGGTGGTCTTTTGAAATACGTCTTGCTGCGCCGGAAGATCATCTTGCGCCGTTGACAAAAGAACAGCTCCACCGCCTAAAAACTGAACTCCACGAGCAGAAAAAGAGTTCATTGAATCAGCAACTTTTCTCTCGTCGTCTTGTGCTTTTCGACGGACTTTTAGGCATCGGCGCAAGAGGTGCACCGCGTGGAGAAATCGCTAATAGTATTCGTGAAATCAATAGACTCCGCCAGACGCAACAGGCTCTCGTAGTGGCAGCGGATTTACCGAGTGGATTGGATGGAGATACGGGCGAGGCTGCTCCAAACTGTGTCGAAGCGGACCTTACGGTGACTTTTGGCTTTGCTAAAAAAGGACTTGTTGCGGATTCGGCTACGAATTTCACAGGCCGCATGGAGCTGGTGCCGTTGCCCGAACTCAAACCCGAAGTTTCCGAGCACTATGATCCGGCGTCTTTGATTACCTCATCGAGTGTGCGGACGTTTTTTCCGCCGCGCCGAATGGATTCGCATAAGGGGACGTATGGGCGAGTCTCCATTTATTCCGGGAGTTTGGGACTGACCGGAGCGGCTCGACTTTGCAGTTCGGCAGCGGTTGTCGGAGGTGCTGGGCTCGTAACACTTTTCGTGGAGGAGGAAATTTATCCCATTTTGGCTACGGCCTGCGATCCGGCGGTAATGGTGCGTCCGCTGAAAGGTGCTTTAAATTCGATCTTGGAGCATCCGGTGGATGTGCTGGCTGTAGGGCCGGGAATTGGAAAAACTCGCGGGGAAGAAGTTGTTGCTCTTTATAAAAATTTTGAGAAGGCGGCTGTTTTCGATGCGGATGCCTTGAACCTCCTCGGTGAACCTGCCGAGTGTTTGCAGATACTCGAAACGAATGCCGGACCGCGACTTTTGACTCCGCATCCGGGCGAGATGGAACGGCTTTTTCCAAAAAAAGGCATAGCAATTTCACGACTCGAATGGGCACAAACCTTCACCGAGCGCGTCCCTGTGACTTTGCTTTTGAAAGGTGCACGCACCTTGCTTTGCCAAAAGGGAGAGGCCGCTCGCTATAACACAATCGGCAATCCGGGAATGAGCACAGGCGGCATGGGGGATATTCTTACGGGATTATCCGCTGCGTTTTTGGCGCAGGGACTCAGCACGCTTGATGCTGGGAGTGCTGCTGCATGGGTTTGCGGTAGAGCGGGGGACATCGCACTACGAGATTGCGAGTCGCCGGAGAGCCTTACTCCGACGAGTTTGCTTAAAAAAATTCCCACGGCCTTACGTGAGCTGCACGAAGGCTTCGCCTCTTAACCCTCAATCGTATTAATTTCGACCGGCTCTACTTTGATGCCTAGATTTTCCATCCATGCTACGGCGCGTTTTATTTCGCTGCGCTCGCCATTGAGTTCGAGAGAGACGATGCCTATCTCGTCGGTTACGCTGGCTTGGCGGATATTTGTGACGACTTGAAATTCTTTTCCAAGCTCGTAAATGACCGGGCGCGTGATCAGCTTGGCCGGAAACATCAGCCACAACTTTGTGATTTCTTCACTCATAAATTTTTTTTAAAAAAGCTAATGGACTAACCTCCGGCGATGGCGGGAACGATGCTGATTTCGTCACCATCGTTTACGGCGGTTGCCTTGTCTTCGAGGAAGCGGATGTCTTCGTCGTTTAGGAAAACATTTACAAAGCGGCGGACATTTCCTTCTTCGTCACAGATGCGCTCGGCTAGGCCGGGATAGCTTTTGTCGAGGTGGTCGATGATTTCGCCGATGTTCGCTCCTTCGGCGGAGACGACTTCTTGTTCGGCGGTGAGCTTGCGAAGTGGTGTGGGTATTCTTACGGTTTTAGACATAATATTTTTTGCTTTAGTTTTAAAGGTTGTCAGATTCTATACTTTGCGAGGCTTTTCTTGCAAATCATCTGCGATTTTTGCTTCGAATTCTCGCAGGCTTGGGTTGATGAGGCGTGGGCTGCCGCATTTTCCTTCGATGGCTTCTTGGGTTTTTAAACCATGCCCGGTGATGCAAAGGACGATGCTTTCGTCCTTCGGTATTTTGCCGCTGCTGATAAGTTTTTTCGCGCAAGCAACCGTTACGCCTCCGGCTGTTTCGGTAAAAATACCTTCAGTGCTGGCGAGAAGTTTGATTCCATCGACAACTTCCTGATCGCTTACATCTTCGGCGTGGCCACCGGTTTTT
>JBKEAD010000084.1:0-12421 GCA_047971915.1 Chthoniobacterales bacterium | reverse complement strand
GTTCGTCGAGATGCTTGGAAAGTTGCGCATGTTTGCTTGCTATCACTGATTCATACTTCATTCCAAAATGCTAGCATGTCTTTTCTAGTTTTGAAGCATTTATTTTGTAACAATTCCTAAGCGTATGGCTCGGGGCTTTCGTTCTTTTAAAAATTTTAGAATCATAGCTTATCTCAAAGCTGCTAACCTTAAGCTTAATCTGCCTCCGCTTTCACCCACTTGAAATAGCGAAGAACCAAAAAAAGAAGCCTCCACCCCAAAAAGTCACACCCGAATCTTCCTCAGCAGCCTTCGAGCAGAAGAAAAAACCCGCTCCACCCAAGCCATCCGCGAGCACTGGAGCATCAAAAACCGCAACCACTACAAACGCGACACCTCGCTTTGGCAAGAAGACCGATACCGCCATCGAAGACCCAACGCCGCTCTAAATCCTAGCACTCACCCGCAATGCTCTATTAGCCATCATACCCTTCAAGCAGGGAGAACCCCTTGCTTGTTTCTTCGAGAATTACCATCGCCACCCAGCCAAAGCACTAAAACTCATCCTACACACCCGCCCTGTCTGGCGGGCAGGGCAGATTGTTAAAAACTTTTCATTTCGTGCTTTTTAGGCAGTCTGTTAACTCTTTTTTTCATGCTTACCGTTAATCAGCTTTCAAAATCTTATCATGGCCGTGTGCTTTTTGAGGAGGCCTCTATTCAGATTGTGGCCGGGGAGCGCCTAGGTTTGATCGGTGCGAATGGTGCGGGGAAGACAACGTTTTTTTCGATTATACTTGGGGACAATGAAGCGGACGCGGGGAGTGTGGAGCTGCAGCGGGGGACGCGGTTGGGTTATTTGCCTCAAGAAAGTGCTCCGACCGGATCGGAAACCATTCTTCAACTCGCGAGTTCGGTGGATGCCGAAATGAAAGAAATTTATCGTCAGATGCGAGAGAGCGAGGAGGATTCGGATGATTTTCACGAGGCCTATGCGAGATTTTCGGAATGTGGCGGGCATGCCTTCGAGATCAAGGCCAAGCGTATTCTTGCAGGTCTGGCTTTTCGTGAGGAGGATTTGAATCGCGAGGCGCGGCAGCTGAGCGGGGGGTGGATCATGAGAGCGCATTTGGCGCGTTTGTTGGTGATGGAGCCGGATTTGCTGATGCTGGATGAACCGACGAATCATTTGGATTTGGAGTCCTTGGGGTGGTTTCAGAATTATTTAAAAAATTACCCCGGAGCGATTTTAGTGATCTCCCATGATCGGGCTTTTTTGAATGCGATCTGCCGTGGGATTTTGGAAATTCGGCATAAGAAGCTACATCGTTACCAAGGAGATTTTGATACCTACGTGGAGCAACGGAAGGCGCGGGAGGAGCAACACCTAGCAGCATGGCGAAATCAACAGCGCGAGATTGCGCATTTGCAAAGTTTCATCGATCGCTTTCGGGCAAAGGCGAGTAAGGCGGCACAGGCGCAGGAGCGAATAAAGCGTTTGGAAAAAATGGAGCGAATCGAGCCACCGGATTTGTCGGATGCACGGGTGAAGTTTCACTTTCCGCAACCCGAGCGTAGTGGGCATAGGGTTTTGCGTCTTCATGCTGTGAGCCAGAGCTATGGCGAGATGCAGGTCTATGAAAACTTGAATTTTGTGTTAGAGCGCGGGGACCGTATTGTTTTGGTGGGGCCAAATGGGGCTGGAAAATCCACGCTTTTAAAGATTTGTGCGGGATTGGTTCCAATTTCTTCGGGGGAGCGCGAGGAAGGGCATAAGACAAAAATAGGTTATTTTGCGCAGCAACGAACCGAGCAGCTCGATGTGCAGCGGACGGTTCTCGAGGAAGCTCTTGCGATGCCAAATCCTGTCTCGGAGCAGTCCGCAAGGACTTTGCTGGGAGCGTTTTTATTCAGAGGTGACGATGTTTTTAAGCAAGTCGGGGTGTTGAGTGGAGGGGAGAAAAGCCGGCTGGCTTTGGTAAAGCTGCTTTTGGATCCGCCGAATCTTCTTTTGCTGGATGAGCCGACGACGCATCTCGATATGAGCAGCATCGATGCACTAGTGGATGCGCTTTCTCAATATCAGGGAACGCTCATGTTCGTGAGTCACGATGTTTATTTTATTCGTTCGTTAGCGCAGGCAGTTGTGCATGTGCATTCAGGAACTCTTACTCGCTACTCGGGAGACTATGATTATTACTTAGAAAAAATCCATGCGGCTTCTGAAGTTGAGGCTTTGGTAACGAAGCTCGAAAATCACCAGCCAGAACTAGAGGCGAAAACAGAGCGTGCCCCGAAGAAAAAAATGGGGTTAAAAGAAATTCGCGCCCAACGCAAAGCGGAGGCGGAGCAGCGCAAAGAGGAAAATCGCCAAAAGCGCGAGCGCGAAAACAGAATCGCCGAAATGGAAAAAGAAATTTCGCGTCTTGAAGCATTGCAAAGCGACCTAGCCAAAGAGCTAGAAAACCCCGATCTCGGAGCCGAGCCTGCCCGTGCTCTGGAAGTGCATCGAAAACTGACGGCTGTAACACAGACCTTGGAAGAGACAACGGAGGAGTGGGAGGAGTTGATGAGTGCTTCAGCAAGCCCTTAGTTGTCTGATGATGCGTGCTAGTAAAAGTGGATGCATAATAGGGCAGGTCATGCTCCTATAAATATATCATAGAGAGCTTTACCCCTGTAAAATCATATTTCTAGAGGTGCTCCTCACGATGATACCGGCTGCCAAGAACGCGGAGTCGGTTTGGCTCCGGGGTCTTCACCAGCGAGAATTTTCTGACACCAGTGGAAGCCCTCAAGGTTGTCAGCCAGACGCTCTTCGGAGTCCTCCGAAGTATGGTTTAGTAGCCCTAGCGGACCTGTATAGCCGCTGCGCGAGACCACGCGCATCATGTCCAGCTCACATTCCCCGTAGCCTAGAGGCACGATTTTATACGCCCAATCCATCCCCCGGCGATCCATTCCATTGAGGTTGAGGCACATCAGGTGCGGTTTGATCATCTCCATCACTTCTGAAAAGCGATCAATATGTGCATGGGCATGATGGAAGTTATAGACAAGACCAACGTTCCGGTGACCGTCTGCATGAAATTTATGCATTAGCTCAAGTTCATTTTCGGGCTCACCAAACCAATGCATGTGATTGTATAAGCCGAGCTCGAGTCCCGCATCCGATGCAGCCTCGACGAGTGGTCTAAGACGCTCATAGTAATCTGCTACAATATCCTGTTGGGGGGTGCCCTCTAGAGGATCTTCGCAATAGGTGATCCAAAGCTGCGGCTTAATTTGATACTGTGAAAAGAGGCGCAACATGGTTCGCAAAGTATCATTAATTTCTCCTGGCATCCACCAGCCGAAGATTTCGATATCGTGCGCCAGCATTTGCTGAATTTCTTCTTCAAACTCTGGGATATGCTCCGCACGCCAATCATAGACGTAAGATTTGATCCTCAATCGATTTAGCATTTCGGCACGAGCTTTAGGCGCTCGTTTTCCTTTATCAAAGGGAACAATGCACCAAGCTAATAGTTTTTCGTAAGTTAATTGATAGTTTTTCATCCGTTCGTTTTCAGTTCAGTTTCGGCGATCAGTGCATAGTTTTTTCCAATCAAAAATAGCGGCTGGTGTAGCGAGGCTTTGATCAAATAACTTATCATAAACCATTCCGCAGTCTTGCGGTGAATAAACCGACGCTAGCCCGTCCATTTCGGAAAATCACTTTCGGACAAATAACCAAAATTTAACTCGGTGCCAGAGCTTACGAGAGAGCAAAGCGTCTTGCCTCTCAAGCTATCCTCTCCGACTGGTTTATCAAAGTCTGGGGTGTCGATCAATTCAGCTTGCTTGTGTGCGGTAAATGCAATGCGCTTCATAAAATAATAGAGGCTATGGGATGGCTATGAAACTTTTTTGACTTTATGAGGCTTATTTACCATCATCCGCGCATGAATGAACCGGAAACACCAGAGCAAAAAGCTTTGTCTAAACAGGTAGGAGATCCTTCTAAAGAAGCTTTGCGTAGCCCTGTCTTTCGCTCGCACATTATAAGTCCGACAGGCTGCTAGCCTTATGACCATTAGCAAGGATCAGGGGCTTAAGATTTCGTCGGCGGAACTGAAGGCGGCGTTGAAGGCGGAGGAATGCGATGCGCTTACTATATTCAAAGCGTTTCGTGAACGCAATGAAGAGAGGCTACAGGCTGCTCATAAGGCGGGTGCACGTGCACGGGAAATTTGTCGTCAACGCGCGGAGCTGACGGATGTTATTTTAAAAGAGCTTTTCACGCACCTTCGCGCAGAAATAGAGCCGCGAGGTGGGCACGAGCCGATGGTGGTTGCAGCTTTTGGCGGCTATGGGCGACGCGAGCTAAATCCGTATAGCGATGTGGATATTACGTTTTTGACAGAGTCGAGCCAGCCGCGGGATACGACAGAGGAGCTGATTCGGCGTTATACGGTTATGCTCTGGGATATTGGGTTTAAAGTGGGGCATTCCGTGCGTTCGATTTCACAGGGGATTGAGCAGGCGAATGAGGATTTAGTGACAAAGACATCGATGCTGGAGTGTCGGTTTTTATTTGGTCCGAAAAAGCTTTATCAGAATTTCGTGGAGCGTTTTCTTGCGCAATGTGTGAGGGGGCGGGAGCGGGAGTATTTAGTTTGGCGGCGCGAGAAAATCCGGGAGCAGCACAAGCGGTTTGGTGCGAGTATTTACATGCAGGAACCGAATGTAAAAACAGGAGCCGGCGGGTTGCGAGATTACCAAAATTTACTTTGGGTTGCGACGTTTGTGCATGAGGCGACTTCGATGCGGAAGCTTGTTGAGAAAAAGCTTTTGCGAGAGACCGAGCGGCGTCAGCTCGAATCGGGTTTTGATTTTTTGCTACGTGTTCGTAGTCAACTTCACTATTTGAATAAGCGGGCGAGCGATCAACTTACTTTGCAAATGCAGGGGCGCGTGGCGACGGCTTTTGGGTATCCGCAAAAAAGCATTTTGCGGCGGTGCGAGGCTTTTATGCGGGATTACTATAGTGCGACGCGATCGATTCAGATTACGACAGAAGCAGCCTTGGCGCGTATTTATCCAAAAGAGGAAAAGCTATCGAACCGTTTTTTGAGTCTTTTTAAAAAAGCACCCAAGGAGCTGAAGTTCGATGGATTTATTGTAAAGGGTGGAGAGCTTGTGCCGGAGTCGCGTGATATTTTTGCGCAGGAGCCAAATCGTTTGATGCGCGTTTTTTGGCACATGCAGGCGCACTCGCTGGAGATGAGTGCGACGCTGCGCGATCTTGTGCGAAGTCGTTCGTCGTTCGTCAACCGCACCTTTCAATATGCAAAAGCGAATCGGGAGATTTTCCTGTCGATTTTATCGAGGAAGGGGGAGGTCGGGCGCATTTTGCGAGAAATGCACAACACCGGATTTTTAGGAAAATACATTCCCGAATTTGCGCCGCTGACTTGTTTGGTGCAGCATGAATTTTTTCATCGCTATACGGCGGATGAGCACACGCTGGTATGTATCGAAAAGTTGGATGAGATTCTTTTTACAAAAGACACGAAGGTGGAGGGGTATCGACCTTTGTTTCAAAAACTGGAGGATCCGGCGGCACTTTATTTCGCCTTACTTTTGCACGATACGGGTAAGGCGACGAATCGCCGTCCACATGAGGAAGCGAGCGCGGAGCTCGCCCAAAAAGCGGCTCGTCGGCTTCAGCTCGCACCGGAGCGTCGGCGTATGCTTTTAAACTTGGTAAATAATCATTACCTGCTCTCGCATACAGCGCAGACACGGAATTTAGACGATCCTGCTACGATTCAGGAGTTTTGTGGAATTGTTCAGGGTGCTGCAAATTTGGATGCGCTGATGTTATTGACTCTTGCGGATGGAATGGGGACTTCGGATGAGCGTTGGTCAGACTGGAAGGAATCGCTGGTGTGGACGCTCTATAAATACTCAAAGAGTTTTTTCCAAAATGGAATAACGCCACATCACGGGCAAATGGAAAATCAAGATGCGCTGTGGAGACTAGTCAAGAGCAAGCTGCCGAAAGAATTTGAGGAGGAGGGGAAGGCGCATTTTTCGCATATGCCGGATCGCTATTTTTCGCGTTTTGAGCCGAGTGAGATTGCTGAGCATCTACGGTTATTTCGGAAATTTTTTAAAAATTTCAAATCCGAGGAGAGCAATATTTTGGATTCGTCGATTGAGTGGATTGACCATCCTAATCAAGGACACTCGGAGGTGCGGCTTTGCGGTTGGGATCGCGATGCGCTTTTGCAGCGGATTGCGGGTGCCTTTGTCGCCGAAAATATGAATATTTTGAGTGCGGATGCCTACACGCGTGGAGATAATATCGTTCTCGATGTTTTTCGTGTTTCTGATGCCTCGGGGCACAACGTGACTTCGGAAGGAAGTCGGAAAAATTTTCAAAAACGCTTGTATGAGTCTTTGCAGCATTCCGAATATGATTTTCGTCCGTTTTTTAAACGTGGTTCGGGAATGACGTTTTATCGTCTCTCGCATGAAGTGGAGTTACCAACAAAAATCACGGTGCAGAATGATTCGCACCCGATTTATTCTTTGGTTGAAATTGAGACTCCGGACCGTTTAGGGCTTCTATACGACTTGCTTCATGCCCTTGGTGAGGCTGGGGTGAACATCGAGTTATCTCGAATTACGACAGAGATGGATGTGGCGATCGATACTTTTTACATCACAACAAAAGATGGAAAAAAACTTTCGGAGCTTTGGCAGATCGAAAAAATTCAAAATGCATTAAAGAAAGCAACCGAGCCTCCTACGGATAGGACGAACTAACCTTTCAGTTTTTTTAAAAAATGGACCTGCAAACGCATTTTCGAAAATTAAGCAATTGCACGTTATGTCCGGACATGGCGAAGCCGGTGGTAATGGGTTTGCCCGTGAGGAGTAAGATTTTGCTGGTTGGGCAGGCACCTGGAATCAAAGAACCTGTTATGCAAAAGCCCTTTGCGTGGACTGCCGGAAAGACGCTTTTTAAATGGATCGAATCGGCTACGGGTTGGCAAGAGGACGAAGCGCGGAAGCAGATATATTTTGCAGCGGTCTGTCGTTGCTTTCCCGGAAAAAATGAAAAAGGAGGGGATCGCGTGCCTACGTCCGAAGAAATTTCAAATTGTGCGAGGTGGTTGAAAACAGAGATGGAGATTCTTCGACCGGCACTTGTTTTGGCCGTCGGCAAGTTGGCGATTTCGCAGTTTATGCCGGTTGGTAAGTTGAGTGAGGTCGTGGGGGATGTGCGAGATATCAAATATGAGGGCCATTCTTTTTCGTTGCTCGCTTTGCCACATCCATCGGGCGCTTCGACTTGGCACCGCACCGAGCCGGGAAAAACCCTCCTGCTCCGGGCATTGGACATTTTAAAAAATCACCCGGCAGTGCTCGCGGCGCGTGAGAGATAATACCGATAAGAAAGCCACGAACTCTTGGATTTAAGATTGGCTTTTGTTTGCTGAAAGCAGATGTTCACGGTGTATGAAGAAGCAACGTTCTCTCAAGGTCGGCATGATTGGTTACAACTTTATGGGCAAGACGCACTCGAATGCATGGCGGCAAGCTCCGAAATTTTTTAATCTGCCAGCAGATGTCGAATTGCATACGATATGTGGTCGCTCGCAAAAAAATGTCTCACAAGCCGCAACGCAACTCGGCTGGGCAAATGCTTCTACAGACTGGAAAGCCGTCGTCGAAAATCCGGAAATCGACATCATCGATATTTGTACGCCGAACGATAGCCATTGCGAAATCGCCGTTGCCGCCGCACGAGCGGGTAAGGCGGTTCTTTGTGAAAAACCGCTCGCGCTCACCGTCGAACAAGGAAAAAAGATGGTTGATGCCGCTAAGCAAGCACGCGTCGTGAATATGGTTTGTCATAATTATCGACGCATTCCGGCCATCGCATTTGCAAAAAAAATGATCGAGCGCGGCGATCTTGGTGATCGGATTTATCACTACCGGGCGCGGTATGCACAGGACTGGATTGCTGACCCTGAGTTTCCGCTCGTCTGGCGGCTTCAGTCAAAAATTTCGGGTTCGGGCACACATGGCGACATCGATGCGCACATTATCGATCTTGGCCGTTATTTGGTTGGGGAGATAAAAGAAGTATGCGGTCTTATGGAGACATTCATTAAAGAGCGTCCGCTTTTAGCCGAGCAAAAATCTGGCCTCGGCGCAAAGGCTTCGCGGAAAAAAGGTCGCGTAACCGTGGACGATGCCGTCTCGTGGGTGGGCCGTTTTAAAAACGGTGCGATAGCCAATTTGGAAGCGACACGCTTTGCTCGCGGACGCAAAAACCACATCACAATCGAAATCAACGGCGACAAAGGATCGCTAACTTTTGATTTCGAGGACATGAACCGGCTCAAGTTTTTTAATACAAACGATCCTGCCGACCTTCAGGGGTTTCGCGATATTCTCGTTACCGAAGAGGCGCATCCCTACATCAAAAATTGGTGGCCTGCCGGGCACATCATCGGCTACGAGCATACTTTTGTGAATACTTTCGCGGACTTTATCACGGCTGTTTGCGGAGGTAAAAGCGTCCACCCGACTTTTGCCGACGGCTTAGCCAATGAAAAAGTTCTCGAAGCCGTTTCCAAAAGTGCAAAAACTCGCTCTTGGGTGAAAGTTTAAATTTTCTTTAAAAAAACTATCCACTCAACAAACAATCTTATTAGCCTGAAGTATCTTTATGAAATTTGAAAATCAAACAGCCATTGTAACGGGTGCCGGACGCGGTATCGGAGAAGCCATCGCTCGCCATCTTGTCGCCGAAGGAGCCAAAGTCGCCATCGTGAGTCGCACCGAGGCAAACTCAAACCGCGTGGCTCAATCCATAAACGAATCCCATCCCGATGCCGCGATTCCCTATGCGGTGGACGTTTCAGATTTTGATGCCGTGCAGACAGTGGGTGCAAAAATTTTAGGCGACTTGGGCCGTTGTGACATACTTATAAATAATGCTGGTGTAACGCGAGACAACCTAGCCATGCGGATGACTTCGGAGGAGTGGGACACGGTGCTCTCGACAAATTTAAAAGGTGCCTTCAACGCGACCCGAGCCGTCATGCGTGCTATGGTGAAGCAGCGCTATGGGCGCATCATTAATATAAGTTCCGTCAGTGGTTTAATGGGGTTGGCCGGACAAGCAAACTATGCAGCAAGTAAAGCCGGCCTTATCGGAATGAGTAAAAGCCTCGCTCGCGAGCTGGCGAGTCGCAACATCACGGTAAATGTCGTTGCTCCCGGATTTATTGAGACAGACATGACGGCAGATTTAAGCGAAGACGTAAGAAAGGGTGCGATGTCTCAGATTCCCACGGGCCGTTTCGGTGAAGTTGCCGATATTGCGGAAACGATAAATTTCCTCGCGAGCAAATCGGCATCGTATATTACGGGGCAAGTTTTAGCGGTTGATGGCGGTATGTCGATGTAGGCGTTGGCGCGATGCTACTGTATTTTTTACGCCATGCCGAAGCCGAGGATCACGGGATCCGTGCTTCCGATTTCGAACGCGAACTCACTAAGAAGGGCCAACGGCAAGCCGAAAAGATGGGCGGTTTTTGCGCGGCTTTGAAAACTCCGCCAGAGCTTATTCTGAGCAGTCCAGTTTTACGTGCAAAACAAACGGCTGAGACCGTTGCAGCCAGCTTTGATACTGTAGAAATGCTCCTTTGCCAGTGGTTAGCTTGCGGAATGAACCCAGAAGTTTGTGCCGAAGAACTCTCGGCTTACAAGCAGTTTTCTTCGGTCCTGCTTGTCGGACATGAACCGGATTTTTCCCTCGCAATCGCTTATTTTGTTGGTCTATCCGCAGAAAATTTACGCATTCGCAAAGCTTCGTTGACTGCCTTAAACAGCCATTCTTTGCAACCGACTTCCGCCCAAATTCAATTTCTCCTTCCGGTTCAGGTATTATAAAAGAAAAGCATTTTTTTACTCAACACCCTTCGCTTTATGAAAACAGATATTAAAAAAACACAAGACCTCGTGCGCGATACGGTCGCTCTCATCGAGTCGGAAGCTGAAGTGGCGATTGCTACTCGCGGTCGCTTTATCCTTTCGCTTAGCGGCGGAAATACACCGAAGCCAATCTATGCCGAACTAGCAAAACGAAATCATGATTGGTCGAAATGGATTTTTACTTTCGGAGATGAGCGCTGCGTACCACCCGAAGATGAGCAAAGCAATTTTCGAATGGTAAATGAAGTTTGGTTCGCTCCTGCCGGAGTGCCGGAATCCTCTATTTTTCGAATGAAGGGCGAGGAGCCGCCGGCTCAAGCCGCGCTGGAATATGAGCGAGCAATGAATTTCCTGAGCGAGAACGAGGGTGGCGAAATTTTACGGCACGATCTCATTTTGCTCGGCATGGGACCGGACGGGCATACCGCATCGCTATTTCCCGGAACTCCGGCACTAAACGAAAGAACGCGCCTTGTCATCGAGAACTTTGTGCCGAAGTTCGACATGTATCGCATTACCTTTACTTATCCGTTTATCGATGCAGCCCGCCATGTTGTCTTTGCCCTCGCCAGCAAGGGGAAAGAGACGGTGCTAGATGATTTGAAAAATAAGCGCGGGGATTACCCTTGCCAACATATTGCACCGACGGACGGAACCCTCACCTGGATCATCGCAGAATAAAATTTTTAAAAAGTATGAAAGCATTATTTTTAACCAATGAATACCCGCCGAACGTTTACGGAGGTGCGGGAGTGCATGTGGACTATTTGAGCCGCGAACTTGCTAAACTCATCGACCTAGAGGTTCGTTGTTTCGGTAAACAGAAATCACATTCAAAATCGCTCAAAGTTCGGGGCTTCTCGGTGGACAAGTCGAAATACACCTGTCCGCCAGAGCTTGTTTCGGTCTTCTCTGCCGCGCAGCAATGTTTAGATTTCAACACAGCCGGAATCGATGCCGACGTCGTCCATTGCCATACGTGGTATAGCCACCTCGGCGGCATTTTTGCCAAGTTGAACTACGGCACTCCACTGGTCGTCACGATTCATTCACTGGAGCCTCTACGCCCCTGGAAGCGGGAGCAACTTGGTGGCGGATATGATTTTTCTTTATGGGTTGAAAAGACCGCTATCGAAATGGCAGATGCCGTCATTGCGGTATCGAAAGAAACGGCGGAGGACGTAAAGCGGCTTTTTAATATAGACCCCTCCAAGCTGCATATCATCTACAACGGAATCGACCTCCAAGAATACAGACGCATGGAAAATCACGCCGCCTTGCAGCGTTTAGGGGTGAATCCTCACCAGCCCTATATTCTTTTTGTCGGACGCATTACACGGCAAAAAGGAATCATCCATTTGGTAAATGCAATCAAGCATCTCGACCCGGGCTTTCAGGTCGTGTTGTGCGCGGGTGCGCCGGATACGCCGGAGATCGCCAGAGAAATGAAAATGGCCGTTAGTGAAGCTCAAAAAAAACGCAAAGGCGTCGTCTGGATTGAAGAAATGCTGGACAATAAATCCAAAATCGAACTTTACAGCCACGCCGATCTTTTTGTCTGTCCGAGTATTTATGAGCCTTTTGGCATTATAAATCTAGAGGCAATGGCTTGTGGGGTGCCCGTGATTGCGAGTGCAGTCGGTGGCATAAAGGAAGTCGTCGTGCACGGCGAAACGGGCTATCTAGTCTCCGTGGATCAAATGTCAGAAAGTCCTTTTGAAGCAAAAAATCCGTCTGCTTTTGCTGCGGATTTGGCGGCAAAAATTAATGAACTAATGGCAGATGGGCAAAAGCGCCGCGCCTTTGGACAAGCCGGTCGTAAACGTGCGGAAGAAATTTTTTCATGGTCGAGTATCGCCCGGCAGATTGTGGGCATTTACGAATCGCTTGTGAAAAATTAGCTCCACGTTACACTTCAGCACCTCTTCTAATTAGACCTTTTGAAATTTATCGATCAAGTCCGAATCCATGCCAAAGCCGGAAAAGGCGGCGATGGCTGTTGTAGCTTTCGCCGCGAAAAATACGTCCCCAAGGGTGGGCCAAATGGTGGTAATGGCGGAAAAGGCGGCGACATCATTCTAGAAGCCGATCACGATACATCGAGTCTCGTCGCTTTATTTTATAACCCGCTTATCAACGCCAAAAATGGCCAAAATGGGCAAGGCAGCGATTGTATCGGACGTGCGGCAGACGACCTAGTTATCAAAGTTCCCGTCGGCACCGTGGTGTATGAAATTCCCGAGGAATGTCGTCCACAGGCACCGGATCCGATGTCGATTGATCCTCCGCCGAAACCCGCCCCGCTAGACACTCGCGTGTTGCCGCCCTTAGCGGATCTTGTGAATGTTGGCGAACGCTTCATTCTATGTGAAGGAGGGCGCGGAGGACGCGGAAATGCTAGTTTCAAAAGTTCCATCAACCGTGCTCCGCGTCAAACGAC
>JBKEAD010000083.1:0-5655 GCA_047971915.1 Chthoniobacterales bacterium | reverse complement strand
GGGCAGCAGATTGGTGGGCTGGGGAACAAGTTTGGAAGTTTTACCGAGGGAATGGCTTATGAGTCGGTAAAGCGTATTCTAAGAGAGAAGTTTAAAATGGAGGCGGTAACTCCTCAATACGAGCTGGAGCGAAATGGGGAGGCCGAGGAATATGATATTCTCGCGTATTCTAATGGGAAGATGAATCGGGGGTTTATTGTGGAGGTGAAGAGCCAGCTTGATGATGACTGTGTGCCGCAATTGGAGCAAAAGATGGCCAATCTGTTTCGCTGGTTACCGGAGCACCGGGGCAAGGTGTTTGAGGCTATGGTTGCGTATGTGAGTGGTCCAACGTCTATTAAAAACCGTATTCGTAAGAAAGGATGGCATCTGGCACACATCGGAGAGGAAGTTTTTAAACTTGAGAATGCAAAAGGATTCAAAGGCACGGAATATCGCTACGAGGGGTAATGAAAAAAAACCTTCCACCGCAGCAAAACGAGTAGGAGAGAGCCGTGACGCCAGTTTCTGTTCTTATCTAATTTTTGTCATTACTTTCGACAAATCGTATTATGGAGTCATTTGACTAAGACCATTATTGATTTCTGTCGGCTTGCTGTTCACATTGATTGTGGCACTTTTCAGGCCGTCACGCTTGGCGATTAGGGTAATTTTTCCGGGTTCAAGAGTGGAACGGATAAAGATGCGGTTGATGCCACATTCCGTGTCGAGGTATTTGTGATTGATCGAATCTGGTTTAAATTCGTTCACTCCGCCGCGCCAGATTGCGGGGCCAGATATTTCAAAATCAATGCGTGCTTGATCCGTTGAGCAGCGATTGCCCTCGGCATCGACGACTTCTACGTCGAAAAAAGCAA
This sequence comes from Chthoniobacterales bacterium, assembly GCA_047971915.1. Classification (GTDB taxonomy): domain Bacteria; phylum Verrucomicrobiota; class Verrucomicrobiia; order Chthoniobacterales; family JBKEAD01; genus JBKEAD01. The sequence goes on along the minus strand of JBKEAD010000083.1, from coordinate 4,798 downwards.
TATCTCCACCGTTTGCTAGAAGCCCCTCAGGTCCAATATGCGGTGTAAGTTTGATCGCTTTTGCCGGGCCCGCAGTTTTTAGCTCATGCGTTACGACTTCTTTACCCTCTTTGTCGCGACCAACCGCTTTGATCGTGCCGACTTCAAAGCTCACATCAGGAAAGGTATAAATAAAGCCGTCTGATGTTTCACTCGTCTTGCCGAGTGATTTTTCGTTGAGAAAAAGTTCGACCTCATCGACATTGCTCGCGACGACATACATCGTCTTTTTTGTATCTGCTGGATAAGTCCAATGTCCAATGATGTGAATGTCTGGATGATGGATGTTTTGCATCACACGAGCAGCATAAAATGCTTGTTTAGGAATACGAACCGCATCCACTTTGCCACTACTGCCTCCGCCGATGTTATTAGAAATTACCTTGCGTGGGATGTGATTGAAAATCGGGAATCAGTTTTTCGCGAAGCGTTGGAACTTCAAATTGAGTTTCAGATATCTTTTTGGGATGCAAGTATTCTTGCTGCGGCTCTAACCAGCGGCGCAGAAGAACTTTGGTCCGAGGATTTTCAGCATGAGCGTAGCTATCGTGGTATCCGTGCAATAAATCCCTTTGTAATCTAAATGTGATAGCAGTGGCCGCACACAGGGCAGAAAGTCAGTGAGAAAAACTCTGAAACTCTCTTCCATCCGGCATCAGAGACTCGCAGAGACACTTTTTCGGAAAGAGCTAATAGATTCTCCGATGACGCGCTGGAAGGCTTTTCGCAGGACCTGTGCTGAACCAAGTCCGCTTTCCTCAGCGATTTGTTCCAGCGTTTTTTTGGGTTCTAAGCGGATGAGCTCCTGAGCCTTTCGGACTCGCAGGGTGGTGAGAAAATGATGCGGCGAGGTTTGGAGATGTTCGCGGAAGCCGAGTTCGAGTGTTTTTTTGGAGACGCCAAGATCTTCCGAGAGTTGCTCTATATTAAAAGGCGTTTGCAAAAGTTTTTGCATCGTGTCGAGAGCCTGCTGCACCAGCGGATCAGACGAATACAGCTTGCCGGTGGAAGCACGAGAAACGATCCCCTGCGGCGGGACAAGGACATCGTCTTTCTCGCAAATTTCTCCGCGCATCAGCCTGTCCAAAAGAGCCGCTGCCTCCCAGCCAACTTGAAACGAACTCCGATCAATGCTGGTAAGTTTCGGCACGAGATGCTCGCAAATCGCTTCGTCATTATCCATCGAGATAAGCGATACGTCATCGGGAACTTGAAATCCTGCTTCATGGCAAGCCTCTGCGATGAGCTGCGCCATGTAGTCATGCACCACAAAAATACCGCAGGGGCGCGGCAGAGTTTTTATCCATCGCACGGCCTGGGTGATACGCTGAAACCAGCTTTTTTCTCCTGCATGGCGTGAAGATTCTGTTTGCACGATACAGTGGATTCCTGACCTGCAAGCCCTTTCACAAAAGCCTCTCTGACGTTCTCTCTGATACCACGCATCGCTCCAGCCAAAGACGGCAAACTGCCGCAACCCAAGCCCAAGCAAATGCTCAGCAGCCATTTCTCCACCGCGATGGTGATCCACCATCACTCGACGGATCCCAAAAGATTTTTCATTCCAAGAGCCGAGATTGACCACGGGAATTTTCCCTTTTGTTGCGGCACGTAGTTCTTTGGCCTCGTCCACCAGAGAGATAATCCCGTCGCCCTTCCACTGCTGCGAGCGAGGAAGGGATGGGATTGACTGAAAACGCTGGAAGCCGGGCGAGAGATGAATAAGGCTCCAGTCTGCTTCTTCTTGCTGAACATAGCTTCGAATACCATCCACACATTGAGATAGCCAAGGAACCGTCTGGTGTAGAATAACTGCAACTCGATAGCTCATGGAGAAAGTTTAAATTACGTAAAAACACGCTTATTATACGCATTTGGATACTTGCGCGTAAATGAAAATTTACCCTAAATTTGTCACATCGCTACGGTTCACCGTGCGAGAACTAAACTCTCAACCCCTAAAATATAAACATATGAAAAAAATAAACCCCCTACTTCTACTAGCAGTTCTGGTATCCATGCTGTCTCTTTCCTCCTATGCTCAAACGACTCGCACATGGGATGGTGATGCCGCGACAAACAACATGAATACGGCAAGCAACTGGTCCGGAGACACGCTTCCAAGTGGCTCGAATGACACCGCTCTGTGGGATGGAACCGTGGCTAGTGCTCTTACGCTCCAATGGCAAACCGCTGGCCTTGGAAATACCACCACGGGACTGAATCTTAGCATTGCCGCGACGAATACAGATACATTAAACATCGGAGGGAATACGACATCGGGGTCTTTGAGCCTACAGGCCATAACCATCGCTAATGGTGCAGGTGCATTCAGTCTGGGAGATGGTGGCACGGACAGAGTGACTTTCCGAGGAACCAATACACTCACAAATAATGACAACGATACAGCCGTTATTGGTTCGAGTGTTATTTTTGCAAACGGAGGAGGAATAAATAATCGCGAGATCGCATTCGGAGGCTCGGGAGACTGGACAGTCGATGCTGTTCTCAAATCGAGTGGCTCGGGCAGCTTCGACGTCACCAAAAGCGGTTCCGGAACATTGACCCTAACGGCCACCAATACCGGAAACAACGGAAACAACAACGCTCCGGGCGGCAACGGCATGAGTGCGCTCACGGTGAATGCTGGAACGGTTGTAGCTTCGGGCACAGGATCTTTGGGAGGCGGCCCAGTTGCAGTGAATGCTGGCACCCTCCTCGTAACCGGAGATAACTCAACCGCAACGGGAACGGTCACGGTCGCTACAACCGGCACACTCAGCGGAACAGGTACCATCGGTGGAGTGACAAGTGTTAGCGGAGAACTCTCCACGGGCAATGGTGGCATTGGAAGCCTCGCATTTGCCGATAATCTCTCATTGGATTCCAATTCGGATTTCGTCTTCGATCTTACCGGTGGTAGTAGTTCGGCGGATCTTGCAGATGTGACAGGGGACCTCTCTCTTGGTGGCACGTTGAGCCTCACGCAGCTTGGAACTTTCACGGCAGGAGATAAATTTACTCTTTTTGCCTACGACGGAACGCTTAGCGGAGCCTTTACAAACGCAACTTCTACCATCACCGCAGCGGGTGGCACATGGTTGGTTAATTACGCAGACACTCTCGCCGGTCTCAACGGCGGCAGTGGCAATGCCTATGTCACCATTACCGCAGTCGTTCCCGAACCCGGTAGTTTTGCTTTACTTACCGGTGGGCTGGCGGTGCTTTTTGTTCGTCGCCGTCAAACTCAGCGCGGATAAGCAACATTAATTTTGGCGGGGTTATAAAAGCAGGCAGCACCTCAAAAGCTGCCTGTTTTTTTCGGGTCAATTATTTTTATGAAACACAATTATTTAAAAATCTTCCTACTCCTTTTCTATTTCGCCGCTTGCTCGTTTGCTGAAGTTGGGTTGGCACCGACGGATGCTAAACCGGACACGACGTTTCCATTGGTAAATGAAGGACGTATTGCCTCGATTATTCTGCCTCCGCAAGCACCGGAGGTTATCAAAATCGCAGCGGGTTGTTTGGCGGAGGATATTGCCGAAGTATCGGGAAAAAAAGCGGCCGTGCTGTCCGCCGAGGCAGCAAAAAATGTAAACGGCCCACGAATCGAGTTGCTGCTCGCGCCAAAAAATCTCGTCGGCAAGTGGGAGACTTTTCAAATTTCAGCAACGCCGGAGGTGCTGACGATTGCAGGTTCGGACCCTCGTGGATTAGCCTATGGGATTTTTGAAATTTCGCGTCGGATTGGTGTCTCGCCCTGGCACTGGTGGGCGGACGTGCCTGTGGTTTCGCGTAAAAATATTTTGCTGAGTCTCGGCGAGGATGCCGTGGAGCAGCCCGCTGTCAAATACCGTGGAATTTTTATCAATGACGAGGATTGGGGACTGGAGCCCTGGGCATCAAAAACCTTTGAACCCGAGGTTGGCAATATCGGCCCGAAGACCTACGGGAAAATTTTTGAGTTGCTGCTGCGCCTGCGTGGAAACTTGGTCTGGCCGGGTATGCACCCGACGACCCGTCCATTTCACACCGTACCGGGCAATGCGGAAACCGCTGACCGCTATGCGATCATCGTCGGCTCCAGCCACGCGGAACCCATGCTGCGCACGAACGGGCCGGAGTGGAAGCTGCCGGAAAAAAATTTCAACTACCTGACCAATCAGGACGATGTGCTTGCGTATTGGGAGGAACGGGTGAAAGAACGAACTTCGGGCGAAAGCATTTTCACCATCGGGATGCGCGGTATTCACGACAGCCCCATCATGGGACCGAAAGGACAAAGCGAACGGATTGAGACGCTGGAAAAAATTTTCAAAGACCAGCGAGACATGCTTGCGAAATACCTCGGCAACGGGGATGCAAGCAAGGTGGGCCAGATGTTTTGCCCCTACAAGGAAGTGCTCGCAGATTATAATGCCGGGCTGAAGGTGCCGGAGGATGTCGTCATTGTCTGGCCGGATGACAACTTCGGCTACATCCGCCGCTTCGGCACGCCCAAGGAGCAAAAACGTGCGGGGGGGCTTGGCGTCTATTATCATGCTTCCTATAGCGGAATGCCGCAGTCGTATCTTTGGGTGGATACCGGATCGCCCGCGCTGATGTGGAGCAAAATGATGCGTGCCGACGGCAAAGGGCGGCACATCGTAACCGAAAATGGATATTTTAAAAAAGACTGGCCGCGTTTCCAGCGCGATACAAGTACACCACGCCCTGAGCCGACTGAGGAAAATGTAGCACCAGCAGCACCGAAGAA
>JBKEAD010000036.1:0-5184 GCA_047971915.1 Chthoniobacterales bacterium | reverse complement strand
GATGTTCTATTTTCGGACGGAAAAACGGACGAGGCTTACGAGGTTTTGGAAGATGCTTTTGAACTTACGGAACAGGATTCTGCAAAATTTTCGATTTTTCGTAATATGGTCACTATGGCTCAACGAAGCGGCAAGATGGATGATCTCATAGAGTCTTTGAAAGAGAAGCAAGCTAAGGAAAAAGGGGGGGCGCGATATGGCAAATACCTTGCCGAAATTTATCTTCAATTAAATGATTATCAATCTGCCAGAGAAGAATTGCAAAAATCGCTAGGCAAAAGTCCAGATGACCCAGCGGCGGTGGATAAGTTGCTTTCAGTGGCTAGACGTGAAGGGAATCAAGAGGAAGTTCTAAGGCTTTCAGAGCGACTTGCAGAGTTGGAGCCGAGTAAGGAAAATAGGGCTGCTTACATTAGGCAATTAATTGTGACGGGGAGGATAGAAGATGGAATTGCGTTACTTGAAGCCTCAAGGAAAGAAATAGCTGAAGCTCCTCAGGAATGGTTTGAGGTTCTTTTAGCTCTGCGAAATTCGGGACGATCGGAAGTTTTTATTACGTTTATGGAGTCTTTGCGCAGCCAGACAGAGGAGCCGGATGCTGCCGGAAAGTTGGCGATTGCCAAGCTGCTTCTTGCGAGTCGTGAGTATAAGGCAGCGGCTTCGATGCTACGCGATATTATAATAGATATTGATTTTAAAAAAAGTATCGAAGCACTTACAAGTGGACCCGCCTCGACAGTGCCATCTCCGCGACGTGCGTATTATGCCCACGGATTAGCTTGGCTGAACCAGAGGTTTGCGCCTTTAGTTAATATTGGCAATTCGATAGAGAATTTTTTAAATACCGTATTTTTACCTCCACAAATGCATTATGGAGGAAGGAGTTCTTCATATGCCTTTTCAGGTCCAATAAGTTTTCAATCATCATCCGGAAACGAAAATCAAAAAGCTCAGTTGGAGGCACTTTATCTATATTTTAAGCTTTCAAAATTCGAGAACATGCTGGGTGTTGATAATGAGGAAGCCATTAAACGCATTGTTGACGCAAGTATTTCACCGTTTGAAAAAATATTTATTTTATTATGGTTGAATCGTCCGGATGAAGTTCCCAATCTGATAAATACTTATATTAACTCTCCGGGGAGTCAGCATCCGGGAGAGAGTGCAGCCCTGCTATCAATTATTCCAAGTTTACAGTCTTTGATTGAAGAGGAGAAGATGGACTTTGATTCTTTATCCGACCGATTACTGGCTTTGGAGGAACAGCTTGATCCGGAGGCTGCTTATAATGTTCGTTTCCAAAATCTGTTTCGTGAGATTCATACGATGAAGCAGACAGGCGTGGAGCCTGATGAAAAGTTTACAAAACGTTTTCAGGAGCTTTTAGCGACTTCAAAGACCTTGCCTGCATCTCGTTCAAATCAGATCGATATGCAGTTATTCCAAATGGCCTCCTTGTTAGGCCTAGAGGATGAAGCTGCGGCTTTGTTAGAAGAAAGGTTAGCAGTGATGGAGAAGCAAGGCTCTTCAAATTCGGGAACGCAATGGGTCTTTATGTCGATAAACCTTAGTTCGATGTATTTGAACAAGGGGGATTTCTCTTCTGCCAGAAAGTGGTTTCTACGTGGAATCGAACTTAATCAAAAGCTTCTTGCTTCATCTGCCGGCGGAAGGGCTTTTTCGAGACGAAGTATTTATTCTACAAGAGGTTTTTCGCAATTTGATCAGGTTCCCATGGATATTGCTGATGGGAGTCCGGTATTGCCGTTTGGCACTTTTTCAAACTATATCAATAATGCTAACACCGCAGGAAAAAAAGAAGATCTGCGAGAGTTTATAAAAACCAAAGAGCTTCCCGATGATGTGCAAAAAATGGCCTCATTTTACATGGACTGGAGATGGGGAGATCGCGATCTTGCTTTAAAAAAATTGGCTGAAAATTTTCCGCCAGATGAAAGTGATGCTGCTTATGTTCCTCTTTTGTTTGGATACGAAATTACCAAACAATATGACAAAGCATTGGAGCTTGCAGAAGTCATTCCTTTGCTTCCAACAGAAAGTAAGGAATCTCGGGAGATTAGGAAAATTCGGCTTACCAGATTAGCTGGTAATAGTAAAAAAGCTGCTGAGATGGTAGAGAAAATCTCGAAACGCAGATTGCCTCAGCAATTTCAATATCTCCTTATCAACGAGACGAATGCTCTTGGAATCAATTCGCAGAATATATTAACCCAACCGAGGAGGGGCAGGCCGGCAAATTCGTCGGCCGAAAATTTCCAAAAACTCGTTCGAGAATATAAGCAGGCGAAAGATAATGAAAAATTAAAACAAATAGCTATGCCTGTGTTACTACAAGCATTTCCAAATTCACAAAATTATGCTCAAAAAAATCTAAGACAAATTAGCTTAGGGGCTTTGTATGACGCAAAATTATTAGCTTCCTATGAAGATTCACTGAATGCTCAACTCCAAAAGAAGCCGGATGATCCGGAAGTCTTACTACGTCTCGCTGAGCTTCGTTTGCTGAATAATGAATCTCGTGAGTCGGGTGGAGAACTTATTATAGATGCACTAAGAGCAGGAATTACGGATCCCTCTCTAGCTTCTTATGCCATTGAACTTGCTCTAAACAGAGATCAAAAAGAAAATCTGTTAGAACTTTATTGTGATGTGTTGGCAAAAGATCCATCGCATCCGCTGATTACCTATTTTCCAATAAACCAAGTTGCAAATTTGGAAGACGGGAATAAATCGCTTCTCCGACTTGCAAAAATAGTTGCCTCTTTGAATGAAAGTCAGATGCAAGCCTTCATAATGCCTTTTGCCTTTTCGACTTTTGCTAATGTGCCGGCTATTTTTCAAAATATGGCTGCATTGCTCCGGGAGGAGAAGAATCTTGAGGCTGCTATTCGTTTACTGGATACATCAATTCACTATTTTCCTAACCAGCAGTTTAATTGGAATTACTTATCCAGTGTAACAGACCTTGCTGAAATGCAGTTGGAGGCGGGGAAAAAAGATGCCGCCGCTTCGACGCTTCTAAGCCTTATTTCGTCCAGCAGAGGAAATACCCCTCTTGTTTACGGTCGGATTTATGGAGAGAACAACCTTGCTTTGTTGATAAGCAATATGCTGCAGCAGTCTTTTCACGGGCAGTTTAATCCTGAAGAAGAGCTAAGCAATTTTTTAAAAATTGCTAAAGAAGTCGGTGTTCAAGATGATATACTGGCAGCCGTTGAGTCGGATCAGGGGTATCAACAAGTTGCGGCTTTATATTTGCGAACTTTGCTTGATGAAAAAGGAGTTGATGAATTATGGAAAAAGTATTTAGGACAAGAAGCTTTCCCAAACTTCTCCTTTCAAAATGCAGGTATTTTGCTCCCGCTTATTAAAGCGGTAGGTAATAGACCGTATGCAAAAGATATAATTCCGCTCTTTATTAAAAAGGATATAATCTTTCCGCATCCGGATTGGGGTTTGTCTTATCTGGCTGTGGTAACGCCAATTCTTAAAAAAAATCTTAGTGAAAAGAAAATGCGCCCTTACTTGGAAACACTCGTTGACAGTGTATTATCCAGTAACAATCTAAATAATACGCAACGGTTTCTTTACTCTTCGAATTACTCCAAAGCTTTAAGGGTTCTTCTGGATCTCGGATATACCGATGCGGCCTTTAGACTTTTCGATTCTACGGAAGACGTAAGAAATAGTAATGCGACAAACGTCTCGCATGAGATGCTTGAAATTGCTACACGTATTGACGCTCTTCGTGGCAAAGGTGGATCAAATAGCGTGGCTCTTTTTGTAACGGGAGAAAATAGCACTAAGGCGACGATTGCGTGGCAGGCGACAGAGTTTTTATTTGATAAGCGAAACAGTTCTAATAATGTGCTGAACTGGTCTAATACTCCGATTCCTTTTCGTAAGGAGGTGCAGCCTCATACACTGCAACTTTACGCGGGCAGATCTATTGGAGATTTGAAAAAAATTGCTTCTCGTCGTGTATCTGGATCAGGCGGTGTATTGGAGGGCATAGAGCTGCCCGGACAATTTGGAGTCGTGCAAGCACGCTGGAAAAATAATGCTGGTAATAACTTTGCAGGAATTCCTGCGCCCTATGTTTTTGGAAAAAACTTATTTGACGCTAAGAAATTTTCTTCTTCACAAAAAGATTTAAAAAAAGCGAATGATACAGAAACTTTTTTTGGTCTTCCTATTTATAAGATGAATCTGAAATTTCTCTCTTCGACGTTAAATTTTAGATTATTAGAAACTGACTTCGAGCAAGATGTTGTTTATCTATTTAAAATTAACACAAGCTCTTCTATGCCGTTAGGAAGTGACTTCAGCATGTATCTGGAAAAAAACAACAAAGATCGGAGCAGAAGATATAATTTGAGCGATTCTGAGGGCAGCTATTCCGGCTGGAATTTACATTTTTCCGTCAGTGATAACAATTGGGGAAACAGTTTTAAAAATATTAGTAAGGGTACAAAGCATTTTGCTTTGATTTTACAGGCTAGGTCGAGAAGTTCCATGATGAACCAGCACACCTTTTCTGGGGAAGTATCTGGTATTTCGCTTATAGCCATCGATAAAAAGTTATTTTCAGGACAGGCGGTGGAACCAATTTTTGATCAGGTGCGAAAAATATTGGCGGATGGGGATTCTGAAAAAGCGGTGGAATTATTGCGCCAAGCTATGCGGTTGGCACCGGATAAGGTGACGCGACAGCAGTCGGCTCTTTTACTCAAAACTTTTGAGAAATCTAAAAAAGAGAATGAGCTTTTAGAGATATTTAGTAACCCGATATTCTATTATCCAAACCCATTAAATGGTGACAGGGCTGTGATGGATAATGATACTCTTCTTGATGGATTGATACAGGTGGCACTTCGTGAAAATACTAAAAAAGCCCGTGAGTGGCTTGATAGTGTCGTTCATTTGCTTAATTCTGAGAGTATCCGTTTCGTAGTGAAGGCTGCCCTTCTGAAGTCCAGAGCCGATGAAATAAGTAAAGAGGAGATGGCAAAGGAAGCTGCGGCTTTATTTGGTTATGATACGGAAAAACCAAAGGCAGAAATCTTACAGGTGCTTTGGAATAAGCAGAATAGTTCAAAATCCGCTGTAGAAATTATAGATCTGGTTCAAAAATAGTATGCATATGAATTATTATATGAGACG
>JBKEAD010000018.1:0-4184 GCA_047971915.1 Chthoniobacterales bacterium | reverse complement strand
GCGTTTCGCTGGTAATCGATTTGGCTCCGGAGATTTTTACGAAGAATGAGCGAGAGGAGCTTGCCGATACATTGCGCGAAAAGGCGATGCCGCTGTGCTTGCGTTGGCTCGATGGGGAAATCAAAATGGCCAATTGGCGATGTGTGCTAACCGCCGGGCTGGCCCTGTCCGCAGCGGTTCTTGACGATGCCGAGAGCTTATGCCGCGCGGAAAGAGAATTTCGTCTTTGCCAAAATGTCTTCCAGCCGGATGGGAGCTATGCCGAGGGATTGCAATATGGAAATTACGCGGCCTACGCACAAATGCTGACTTGGGAATCACTGACGCGGCGACTTCCTGCCTTGACTCAAACACTGCCGATAACTCCCTATGCGCTGATGCCGCGCTGGCAGGCGGCAAGTCTTTTTTATCGTAAAACGCTCTCCGGATGGGGTTCCCAACCGCGACCTCGCAGTGCGAATTTTAATGACAGTGCTGCTATATTTCGACCGTCGGGAGATTTACTTTTACACATCGCAGCACGGGGTGGGGAAGATTTTCCGCAGGCGGCAAGTTTGGCGCGTTGGCTTTTTGATCAACTTTATACGCCTGTCACCGAGCAAGAGCCGCACAACCGTGCCTCGTTTGGTTTTGTTAACGACTTCGGGTTTCTTTCACTTGCATTGATTACAAAATCAGCTGCGCCGATGTCTCCGAATGAGCTTAGTCTCGGTCCTGTCTGCGCATTTAGCTGCGGCGATGTGTTGGTGCGTGACTCCTGGGCGGCGGGTCGCACGACATTAGCTATCCACGGAGGTGGCGATCCTCTCCACGCTCCCGGTCATCTGCATGGGGATTTGAACAGTTTTATTCTCACGCACAATCAGGAACGCTTGTTCGTCGATCCCGGACACAGTTGTTACCGAAACCTGATCCATGTTTTGGAAGGAGCAACAACGACGCATAATACCTGCACATTTTCGCGCGACGGCGGCGATTTGCAACAGGAAGAACGCCTTAAAACAATTCAAGTCGAGCAACAAACCAATCTGCAGCGGGTCTTCGATCCCGCCACAGGAGAACCTGCGTCTCCCGTCGAGCGTGGTGGACAGCGATTGCTAGCTGAGAGTATCGACGGTGCCTCGGCGGTCGTGTCCGAGGTGTCGGCACTTTACGGAGATTCGGTGCGGGAGTTCACGCGGTGCTGGCTGCTCTGCGGGAGTCATGTGCTTTTCGTTATCGACCGAATCGTCACGGCTGTGCCGATGAAAACGACATGGAACTGGCTATTGAACAACCGTGACAGTGAACTCAAACTCAAGCTGCACTCGCCCGATCATCTCATGGCTCGACGGGCAGCAGCCGGGATAAAAATCTACCATCTCGGGGATGCTTGCTTGTCCGGTCCGTTCTACGGATATGTTCACGACGCCTATCACCCACAACCCAATCAACTCGGTGAGGGACAGCTCGGCAGTGGACAGCCCGGCAGCGGACGGCTCGTGCGGTGGACGGAAAAGCGGGCTGCGGTAGAGCGAACCATTATCCATGCCATTGCGGTGGATGACGCCGCTCGGATTGCGGACTGGCAACTGCGGAGTGGTGCAAACTCCATTGCTCTAGAAAGTCCTGCCGGCAAGGAAGTGTGGGAGTTAAAATCTGACGAAGCGAACAAACATTTCTCCCTGTGCGAAGCTGTCACATCGCGGAGATTCCGCCTCACGCCGGAGAAAATATTTTGGAAATTTACTAAGGCATGAAAAAAATTCCTTTTACCGTTGAACACGTCGCATGGCAGGTTGCCGATCCCGTGGCTGTCGCGACGTGGTATAGCGAACATCTAGGTTTCACCGTCGTCCGCAAGATCGACCGTCCGCCGCACACGCATTTCCTAGCCGACTCTGCGGGGCGTGTGGTTGTCGAGATTTACAATAATCCCAAGGTCGCGGTCCCGGATTATCGCTTAATGGATCCGCTCCTTTTACACATTGGCTTCACCGTGGTCGATCCCGCCGACGACACAGATCGCCTCCTAGCCGCCGGAGCAACCGTCGCCGACGACCTGCAAACTTTAGCCAATGGCGACCGCGTGATCATGCTCCGCGACCCGTGGGGCTTCGCCATCCAACTCGTCCAGCGTGTCACGCCCATGCTTTAATTCCATTTCACTCATCACTCATGAAAGCTGCTTACTACCAAGGAAACAAAACCTTTACCATTAAACCCTCCGATCCGATTCCGCCCGGTCCGGGCGAAGTGCGACTCGAAGTCGCCTATTGCGGAATTTGCGGAACCGACTTGCATATCTATCATGGAGCGATGGACAAGCGGATTGCGAGGCCACAGGTCATCGGGCACGAGGCCTCGGCCAAAGTCGCAGAGATCGGCGCGGACGTCAGCGGGTTTGCGCTGGGTGATTCGGTGGTTGTGCGTCCTTTGGATAACCGAGCTGAAACTCCGGCGGATCGCGGCTATAGTCATATTTGTAAAGGATTAAAATTTATCGGTATCGACTCGCCCGGTGCCTATCAAAGCTCGTGGACGGTTCCCGCTTTCACGCTGCATAAGCTCCCTAGCGGAATCGATCTTAAGATCGCGGCACTCGCCGAGCCTCTCGCGGTGGCCTGTCACGACGTGCGCCGGGCCGAACTCGCGCCCGATGAACTAGCCGTGGTGATCGGCGGCGGACCAATCGGCTTGCTCGTCGCACTGGTCGCTCGGGCGGCGGGGGCCAACGTGCTTCTCTCAGAGGTCAATGAATTTCGCCTAGAGTTTGCGAGAAGCCTCGGCCTCGAAGCTGTGCATCCCGGCCAAACGGATCTGGCTCAACTCTGCCTTGCGCAAAGCGAGGGGAGGGGAGCCGATGTGGTTTTTGAGGTGTCCGGTGCCAAGACCGCTGCATTGACCATGACCGATCTGCTCGCCATTCGCGGACGCATTGTCATCGTCGCGATCTACCCGCAGCCGACGGAGATTAACCTCTTTCATTTTTTTTGGAAGGAACTGCAACTTCGAGGAGCGCGAGTTTACGAGCCGGAGGACTATGAACAGGCACTCGCTCTCATGGCCTCCGACGCGCTTCCTCTCGAACGTCTCATTACCCGAACGATTCCGCTGGATGACGTGCAGCAAGCATTCGACGACTTAGATGCCAATCCGAATTCCGTAAAAGTCCTGCTCAAATGCTCATGAAAACTACAAAACTCTTTAACCTCACCGGAAAAATCGCACTCGTCACGGGCTGCAAACGAGGTATTGGCCGCGCTATGGCGGTCGCTCTAGCCGAGGCTGGTGCGGACATTATCGGAGTCAGTGCCACACTGGAAGCCAATGGCAGTGATGTGGAACGTGAAATTATCGCATTGGGTCGAAGCTTCCACGCTTACACTGCCGATTTTTCCAATCGGGAGAGCCTTTACACCTTTATCACAAACGTTCGTTCTGCGCACCCGGTCATCGACATTCTCGTTAACAACGCCGGTTCGATTTTGCGAAAACCTGCGGACGAACACCCCGATGAATACTGGGACGCTATCGTCGAAACCAATCTCAATGCCCAGTTCATTCTCAGCCGCGAACTTGGTAGAGGCATGATCGCTCGCGGTTCGGGTAAAATTATTTTCACCGCATCGCTGCTGACCTTCCAAGGCGGCATCACTGTGCCGGGCTACGCCGCGAGAACGGGTGGCATCGGACAATTAACCAAGGCTCTCGCCAACGAGTGGGCAGGCCGGGGCATCAATGTCAACGCCATCGCCCCCGGCTACATCGCCACCGATAACACCGAGGCACTGCGAGAAGATCCCGTACGGAGCAAAAGCATCCTTGAGCGAATCCCCGCCGGAAGGTGGGGGAATCCCGAAGACTTCAAAGGGCCGATTGTTTTCCTAGCTTCTGAAGCCTCCGCCTACATCCACGGCAGCATCCTACTAGTCGATGGAGGCTGGATGGGACGTTGAGAGTTTTTTCTGGTAACTATTATTAATTAAAAGGTGTCAGGTAAAAATACTATTGACATTTTTATAGTTTTTGGGAGGTTGTTTTTGTTATGCGACAATTACGTATGCTTTTGCACCGACGGGGAGACATGTCTGATTCTTCTACTTCTTCGGTGATTACCGCTTCTCGCTCTGATACTCCTGATGCTTACTATCACTGTATTTCTCGTGTGATCGAGAAACGCTTTATTCTCGGGGATGAGGAGA
>JBKEAD010000206.1:0-2932 GCA_047971915.1 Chthoniobacterales bacterium | reverse complement strand
ACTCTTCGGGGTATCGCTTGCGACTTTAAAGGCCGCATCGGTAAAAGAGATTACCGCCGGAGGTGTTACGTGGAAATTTAAAAAAGCCCACGAAAGCGGAAGCTTCGTAAATGGCGATCCGTGGATCGTCGGTCCGGTCGAGATTATTTCTATCAGCAATGATCTCAATGATTCGAGCTACACCCCGCGAGAAGACCAAAACGGCTCGATGATTAATCCGGGAACCAATGCCAAACAGGGCTACGATGGTAGCTTTGCCCTGACTTATGATCCGGACTTAAATGTGGGGCGTCCCGGAGGAGAGCCTATTTCGGAAAAAAATCCGCTCGTGGTCGATACGGATTCCACTTTGGTTTCAGCCGTTAGTTGGCTTTATAATTCGAAAGACGATAAGGAACCGGGCTGCCCGAGATTTGATGCAGCACGCAAGACGCCGCGGCCAGTTCTTCGTTCTGTTGGTATTTTGACCGTGCTTTCCAAAGTGCCGCCCAAAGATGCGTTTCGTCCGCCCTATGTCGGATCGGACAAATCGATAAAATATCAGGCCTCCCAGATCGATTATTCCAAAATTCCAAAGCTAAATGCTCCGGGAAATGGAGGAGAGCCCTCTATGGAAATGCTCGCCAAAAGCTTTTCCCGAACGTGGCTCGATCATGTAAATGGCTGGGTCGGCGACTATTTTCACCCCTCGGAAAATATGCGTAATTACGGTCGCGATATGGGACGTCTGGTCGGCGATGGCACGCTCGCGCTCTTTATAGACCCCTCGCCGCAAGGGGCTAATCCCGAAAAGGACACGCTCGTTATCGGCCTCTTACAATACGGACTCGATTCCACGGGCATTGCCGATAACGGTGGCGACTGGCATGCTGATGGCGGAATCGGGCTGGGGCGCAAATGGCCGATTCTCTTCGCCGGCGCACTACTCAATGATAAGCATATGCTGGATGTCGGGAACTGGACGACACGCTTTCAGGAAAATGAGCAGCATTTTTATGTTACGGAAGAGGAAGTTGAAATTACGAACGGACCAACTTGGGCACCGGACAAACGCACTCCAAGTGAGCCTTACAAAACAGAAGATATAGGCAAAGCCGATTGGGGAATTCGCCACGCCTACCGTCCGGTATCTGATAATGCCTACATAGGTTCAAACTATCGTGGAATCAATGCCAGCATCACACCGGCTTTCGCTCTAGCCGCTCTACAAATGGGTCTAAAAGACCAATGGAATTACCCGGCTTTCTTTGATTATAACGACCGTATTATGAAAGTTTGGCAGGAGGATCCGAAGGCTATCGACCCCTATAATGTCCCCACTCCGTTTCTTATGAATATGTGGAGTGAATATCGCGATAAAATCGAGTAATATGATATTTTGATCAGTCGATTTTATGTTTTTTAAAAAATCTTTCGTTTTACTTTTTGTCGGTGTGCGAGGCGTGACAGATTTTGGAGGCTAAATGATAGTCTCTCGGATTTATAATATTTCCTTGAAGAATATATTTTAAAAAAAGTAAGTTTATATGAGTCAACATATCGTAGCTGAAAAAGATAAGGTTCCGGTTTTTCAAAAAATAATGTATGGAGCCGGCTCCGGCAGCTTTCAGATGGCTAATGATGGAGTAAAGGGTCTTGCTTATTCGATCTATAATATAACACTTGGCCTACCTCCGAGTTGGGTAGGCATGGTGCTTATGCTCTCGCGTTTATTCGATGCTTTTACCGATCCCCTAATGGGAAAAATATCGGACGATACGCGGACGCGCTGGGGACGTCGCCGACCTTATATATTTGTAGGATCTTTTTTGACCGCGTTTGCCTTTGTGCTGATTTGGTTTGTTCCGGCGAATTGGAGCCATACTGCGATTTTTATCTATTACTTGGTAACGATGCTCGGGTTCTATCTCTGCTCTACGATTCAGAATGTTCCCTATCATACATTGGGCTTGGAGATGACATCGGATTACCACGAGCGAACCGTTGTCTCCGCATATAAAATGCTCTTTGGATTTATCTTTCCGCTTTTTACTCCCTGGACTTTCCGTTTTGCACAGGCAGAGATTTTTGAAAACGTCATGGAGGGGATGCGCACGCTGAGCTGGGGATTCGCTGGTTTTATTATTTTAGGCGGCATGTTACCTGCACTTTTCTGTAAGGAAAGATATTATAAAATCGCTTCTCAACAGGATAAAGTTCCTTTTTTCAAAGGGCTTAAAATGACTTTTCAGAATAAGTCTTTTTGTATCTTGACAGGTATTATTGCAGCCGTCGGAGTGGGGTCGAGTCTGGTCGGTGCCTTAGGGCAGTATATTATTTTTTATTATATTTATGATGGTGATCTAAAAACCGGTGCTTCGCTTGCTGCTATTGGAGCTAACGCTTTTTCCATTTGTGCTTTGTTATCGCTTCCGCTTATTACTTGGATGTCCGGACGCCTTGGAAAAACACGCTCTTTAAATATTCTTATTATTTCCGGAATTGTCGGAGCCCTATCTGCTTTTTTCTTATATAATAAAACATACCCTTATCTCTTAATAATTTCCCAGATTTTTGTAGCTCCACTGGCTGCCGGTTTCTGGACGATTACCGCCTCTATGAAAGCCGATGTTTGCGATGAGGATGAGTTGACCTATGCTATGCGGCGCGAAGGTATTTTTGGTTCTATCGGAAACTGGATTATGAAACTGGCCTTTTCGCTAACCTTTCTTTTATCGGGGCTCATTCTCGAAGCAACAGGCTTTGACATAGCGTTGAAGGGCGATCAAAGCCCGGATACCCTGCTAGCTATGCGTATTCTTTTTGCAACAGTTCCCGCTCTATCCAGTGTCTTAGGTCTCGTCCTTTTGAAATTTTATCCATTGACAGAGCCTCGTATGATGGAAATCCGCGACGAGCTTGAGGCACGCAGATCGGCGGTTTAATCCGATTC
>JBKEAD010000204.1:0-11007 GCA_047971915.1 Chthoniobacterales bacterium | reverse complement strand
GCGTTTTCGTTTTCAGGTCGATCAAGCTCCTATTTTTTCGGGGGAAGGTTTCACGGTGGAGAAACTTAGTGAACCTGAAGAGAAGGAGGAGGTAGTAAATGGGGTGCCTTATTCTGTTTATAGTTTTAAAACGGCAATCACTCCCGTGAAAATCGGAGAGATGGAGGTCGCGCCTGCGGAGATGCGCTGTGGGGTTGTGGTGCCGAGTCGGCGTGGGGGGATGGATGATTTTTTTGGTGATCTTTTTGGTGGAAACTCACCTTTTGGTAATGAAATGAGAGAGCTGAAAATTCGTAGTAATTCCGCAAAATTGGAGGTAAAGCCCTTGCCGCAGGAGGGGCGTCCCGCTGATTTTTCGGGAGCGATTGGGAATTTTACAATGGAGGGGGGCGTGTCGCCAGCGCAGACCAAAGCGGGGGAGCCGATCACGTTGTCCTATACGATTCGGGGATCGGGAAATTTCGCAAATGTTGGGGCACCGAAGCTCTCGGATGACGAGGGGTGGAAGGTTTATCCGGGGAAGTCAGATTTTACGGCGGGAGACGTGATTGGTTTTCAGGGAACGAAGCGTTTTGACATGACGCTTGTTTCCAGAACCGATCAGACGACGACGCCGAAAGCGGGCTTTAGTTATTTTGATCCGACGATTGAAAAATATAAGACTCTGGAGGCGGCTCCACTGCCGGTGGTGGTTACGGGTGGTGATAAAAAAATGTCTGCACCTGTTGTTGCGGGCGGTGCGGAGAAATCGACGGAAGAGAAAGATGAAAAAATGTCTGTCGAGGCGAAGGAGAAGGAGGCCTTGGCCGTTCCGATGAGGGAATTTTCGTTAGCAAAATTTCAACCTCTTTTAAAAAATAGAACCTTTTTGTTAGCGAATGCCGGTGTTGCAGCGGTTTGGTTGATTTTATTAGGCTTTGTAAGTGTGGGGGTTTGGCGGCGAAGCGATGCCGGGGCGCGGTCAAAAGAACGCAAGGCTAGGCGGGCTGTCATTCGTCGTATGTCGTCGAAGTCGATCGAACAGGCCGAGTTTTACCAGATGGCTTATGACTTGTTTCAATCAATGAAAAATACAACATCTCCAGATTTTGAGAGGGCTAGGGTTTTGGCGCAGAAGAGGCGAGACGAAAAGGTTTTTGGTAAAATTTCTCATATTCCAAAAGCTATTTTCGAGGAGGAAAAAGCTGCTATTCTCTCGGCTTTTAGACAGGAGGATAAGTCATGAAGCATTCTGTTCTTAAGGGGCTGCTTTCTCTTTTTTTATTGTTTTTTTCGTTGGGAGTCGTGTGGGCTGCGGCGTCCGGCGAGGAAGGAAATGCTTTTTTTGCAGAGGGAGATTTTGAGCGTGCTGCGCGGGCTTATGAGCTGCATTTATCGAAAGAAGGAGATTCTGCAGCGGGGTATTATAATTTGGCGTTGGCGGAAGAAAATCTTGGAAAGGTGAGCGAGGCGGCCACGGATTTTTTACGAGCTTATGCCTTGGATCCGGCGAATGCGCAGATTCAGTCTGCCATGCAAAAATTTTCTGTTGCGAACGATTTGGATTTTCCGGAACCGACTTGGGCGACTCACATGGTGGAGATAGTTGGCAATTCCCGCTTGTGGGTTTTGGGAGCGGGGCTGGCATGGTTTGGTGCTACGCTCGTGCTGGGGGGGATTTTATTTCGTCAAAATCGCGCTTGGTTTATCGGTTTCGGTATTTCATTCATCCTTATTGGAAAGGGTCTGTTGGTGGTGGCTTATGTTGGGGATCCGTTGATGACTTTGGAGGGGGTTGCTGTCATACAGGGCACGGAGACTGTTGAGATGAAAGCAAATCCGCTGGATCAGGCAAAGGGACTTGCTCGCTTGAAACCGGGCTCCGCCGTAGAGCGTCTGAATACGCGTGGACGCTGGGCTTATTGTGTTTTATCTGATGGACGAACAGGATGGATCCCTACCAACAAATTAACTCTTATTTTACCCGTCGAGAACGCGGTGGCTTTGCCGGAAAAATCGTCAGAAGCCGATTCCTGATTCTCGCTGCGGCCTTTGTCTTGCCGACGTTTGCGCGGGGGAATGTTTGGATGGATGAGCTGACGGATTCTGCGCCGGGGCCACTGGCTGTTCCTGCTGATTTTGAAGCGAAGTATGAATTTGGATGGTCGGGGTTTATTGGTGGGGGTGCTACTTTTCGTTTTACGAATGATTTTGAGAACGATGTTTATGAGGTCGAGGCACATGGTGGGACCAGCGGTATGGCGCGAACACTTTGGCGAATCGATGCGGAGTATCGGGGGCGTGGGCGGCGGACGAGTTTGCTTCCGATAGGTTTTTCTCAGACCGAAAAATACCGGAGATATTCTTTATTTACTAAGGCAAAATTTACTAAGGATTTTGTGGAGCGAAAAATTTATCGTAGCACGCAGAAGGAGCCGCAGAAGTGGAAGAAGTTTCGATTTCCTTTGCTGCGCGATTTAGTGGCATCTATGTTGTTTGTGCGAAGCCATTCTTTAAAAGACGGAGAGAAGATCGTTTTTTTATCCTTTCCCGGCGATTCTCCTTTTTTGGTTGAAATGCGGGTGGAGCGGCGGGAGCTTATCAATTGGCAAGGTGGCCAGCGGAAGGCGATTCGCTTGAATCAAAAAATCCGCCGAATCGAGACAAAGGGGGCAGCGGCGGGGAGTCTGACCGAGCACGGTAAATATCGTAGCGGGACGATTTGGATCAGTGATGATGAATGGCGTATCCCTCTGAGGGCTGAAGTAAATATCTTTATCGGTTACGTCTATGGCGAGATGACGGAGCTGCGTTGGCTGAAAAAATAAGGGGTTTGCGCGAGCGTGCGGGGGAGAATTTTTTTAATCCGAAGGCTGCGAGCTGAATTTCCAAGCTTTTTTCCAGTCGTTTATCGGGAGGGTGCTTGTGAGGTCGTTGTGTCCGCCGTCGGGTGCTACGAATAAGAGCTTTGGGCCGTCGTAGTCTTCGTAAAGCTGTTCGCCGAACTTCATTGGCACGACTTTGTCGTTGCCGGCGAGGAGGAAGCTGATCGGGCCGTGGTAATTTTTTAAAGCAAGCGAGGAGTCGAAGCGGTCGGGGCGGTTTTTCCAGAAGAGTTTAATGGGAGCCCAGGGGTAATGATATTTTGCAACATCCACGATGGAGGCAAATGGGGTGATGAGTAATATGCCGGTGATTGCATCGGGGCGGGTCGCGGCAAGCTGGCAGGCGACACCGGTTCCGAGGGATTGCCCCCAGACGACGATGGGTGCTGCGGATTGGGCCGCGAGTATGTCGATGGCTTTGGCCGCAGCTTCGACTAAAGCATTTTGAGAGGCTTCGCCTTCGCGAGAGCTGTAGCCGGGATATTCTAGTATGTAAAAATCAGCGGGGGAGGGGGCAGTAATAAATTCGAGGTGATCGGCTAGATAAGAGCGGTGAACGGCTTCTCCACCGTTTCCGTGAAGGACGAGAACTCGGGGAGGGGTGGATTTCTGATCTGTATTTGACAAGCGTTTCCAGCCGATTTGCTTGTCATTGTGGAGCCACGGAGTGAGCCTGCCTTGTTGAGCGATATCGTGTGCTTCGGTTTTTGAAAGGTGGGTTGGGCGAAAAAGGAGCTTATGGAGCCAAGTCTGGGGGAACATAAAAGGTGCAAAAAAAATCAGCACGAAAATGGCTGAATAGATGAAAATACGCTTAAGAATGGATGTTTTGATAAAATTTAAAATGGAGGGGTGTTATTTTTGAAGCGAAATGCTATTGCCCCGAGGCGGAAATAATGGGAACAAATAGCGCGGAAAAAAACTATAGGAACTACAGGCTTTATTAGTAAACATCGATACAGTTGGGAGAAAGAAGAAAAAGGCTTTCGTTGGCGAAAGCTTTTCGTATGGGTAATTGGCATTGCTGCCGCATTGGGCCTGATTGTGGGCGTGGTGGGCTTGATTGCTTTTGGAATTTTAAAAGGTAAATACGAAGCTCGGGCTGCGGAGTTTGATCTTGATGGAATAAAAAAAATGGAGGGGGCTAGTCTGATCTACGGCACGAAGGGGAAGCAGATCGGAAAATTATTTATACAAAATCGCAATCCGGTGCCGTATGAGCAAATTTCGCCGTGGTTGGTAAAGGCTGTCATCGCCGCGGAGGATAATCGCTTTTATGAGCACAAGGGCGTGGACTGGATGGGGGTTGTGCGTGCTGCGATCACGAATTATCGTAGCGGCAGGATTCGCCAAGGTGCCTCGACGGTGACGCAGCAGCTGGCGCGAAATTCTTTCGACATGCGGGAGCGGACTTTTGAGAGAAAATTCGTGGAGATGTTTTTGGCGATGCGGGTGGAAAAAGCTTACACGAAGGACGAGATCATGGAGCATTATCTAAACCGTGTTTATTTCGGGAGTGGATTTTATGGTGCCGAAGCTGCTTCGCGTGGGTATTTTCACAAATCTGCGAAACATTTAAATCCGGGGGAAGCTGCAATGTTGGCCGGGCTTTTGAAGAGTCCACAGGCTTTGTCTCCTTGGAATAACTATGAGCGAGCCGTGGAAGCGCGGGATTTTGTGCTTCGGCGGATGCGTGATCAGGGCTTTATCTCTCGTTCCGAATTAGCTGCTGAGTTGGCCACGAAGCTGTTGGTTTATCCACGGCAAAATCCGCACAAGGTGAGCTATGCGATCGAGATGATTCGGCAGCAGGTTATTTCGGCCTTGGGCTTTGATCGGGCGATGAATGGGGGATTGCGAATTTATACGACGCTAGATTCCGATTTGCAAAGCACGGCTGAAAAAGCCATGCAGGAGGAGCTGCGAGAAGTCGAAGATCGGCCAGATTATAAACACCAGACCTATGCGGAATATCGGCAGAAATTCTCGACCATAGAAGACCGGGTGAACCAATCGGACCCCACGGCAAAGATGCCGGAGCCGCGTTATTTGCAAGGTGCCGTGGTTGTTTTAGATAATAAAACGGGCGGAGTCAGGGCGATTGTCGGTGGACGAAACTACCGCCATAGCGAGTATAACCGTGCCGTGCAGTCAAAGCGCCCGTCGGGGACGACGTTTACGCCTTTTCTTTACGCGGCGGCTTATGACAATGGTATTTTTCCCGGAACGATCGTGGATGATGCTTGTATCGATAATCGCTATGTCATGATTGGAGGATCGACGGGTATTCTCGGCGAGTGGGGGGTCGAGCGTGCAGATAACACCTATGAAGGCCCCATGACTACGCGTCTCGCGCTTGTGAAAGGTAAGAATGCAGCGACCGTGCGCCTCGGGCTGCAACTTGGTCTCGAAAAATTTCGCGAGTCCGTGAAAAAAATGGGCATCACTTCAGACGTGCGGGATTATACAAATGCCTTTCTTGGAACCAGTGAGCTTTCACTAGAAGAACTCACTTTGGGTTTTACTAATTTTCCAAATCTCGGCAAGCATCCCTCGAAAACTTATATTGTAGAGCGTATTTTAGCTCCACATTCGGAAGAGGTGCTTTACGCCGCGCAGCCCGAGTTGGTTTCAGGAATCCATCCTGAGGCAGCTTATCAGACGCATGCCGCGCTTTCGGACATTATGACGGTTGGAATGGGTTCTGACGCCTATCGGAAATACGGTCTTGGAAGCATTCCCACCGGAGGTAAAGCGGGGACGGCATACAATTTTACGGATACTTTTTTTGTAGGTTATACAAGCGAAGTGACTTGCGGTGTTTGGGTTGGTTTTGATCGGCCCACGCGTATTTTTAGAGGTGCCTTCGGAAGCGATCTCGCGTTGCCCGTGTGGGCAAAGGTGATAAAACAAGCGAGTAACGACTTTCCGGCAAAACCCATTTCGCGTCCGACTTCCTTGGAACCGGTAGAAATTTGCTCGGTGAGTGGGCTGCTGGCGACATCAAAATGCATAGAGACCGATGGTGAGGGACATAAACACTCCAGTGCCTATATCGAACTTGCAACTCAGGATGAAAAACCGACCATCCGCTGCGATGTGCACAGTGTTGGAATTCGTTCCTATGCGAAAAAGTATGAAGAGGAGGAATGGCCGCGTGCTGCTGCGGCGATCGATCTGAGTCGTATTCGGCCCGTTGCTATTCAGGCTCCGACTTTACTTGGGCTGACAGATGTTTACCATTCGGTGCGTCCGGGAGCAGCGAAGCTTTTAGATGAAGGTGCCTTGCCGGTGGCTCGGGCTGTGGCCGTGAATCTCGAGGGAGAGGAACAGACGACGACGGAAGACGGCGTGCCAGTGGCCGCAGCAGTGGCTGTCGATGCGGGCACAAATGGGGGCGAGGAAGCCCCGGCTATTTCTCTCGGGCCGGATGGCGAACCTGTTGTTCGCGCTGCAGAGCAGGCCGCGACGACTCGCTTGATCGAAAGTCCTGTTTTGAGTGTCGATGCTCCTGCACCGGTTGATTTTTAAATAAACAAAATATTATGAGTAACTACGCACATCCAGAAGCACTGGTCAGCACCGAGTGGGTCGCTGAAAATTTGACGAACCCCGAAATTCGTATCGTGGAAAGCAATGAAGATGTTTTGCTTTATGATACCGGACATATTCCGGGAGCGGTTCATATAGACTGGGTTTCCGATTTGCAAGACTCTGTCGTGCGCGATTACATCTCGGTTGAAGATTTTGCTGCGCTTTGTTCTAAAAATGGAATCACGCCCGAAACGACGGTGATTTTTTATGGCGATAAATCGAACTGGTGGTCCTGTTATGCTCTATGGGCCTTTCAACTTTTTGGTCATGAAAAAGTAAAAATCATGGATGGTGGCCGCGATAAATGGGTGGGCGAGGGGCGCGAACTATCCAGAGAAAAACCAAAATATACGGCAACGAATTATCCCGTTCCGGCAAAACGTCGCGATACAGAAATCCGTGCTTTTTTTGAGGAAACCGATGCGCACAGTCTGGCAAAGTTGCCGCTTATCGATGTGCGTTCGCCCGGAGAATTTGTTGGTGAGGTCACTCATATGCCGGACTATCCGCAGGAGGGAGTTTTGCGTGGTGGGCATGTGCCCGGAGCTAAGAGTGTGCCGTGGAAACGTGCGGTAAATGATAATGCTACTTTTAAAAGTGCGGATGATTTGCGTGCGATCTATGAGGGCGAGCTTGGGCTTGAGCCCGGTGATGACGTGATTGCTTACTGTCGTATCGGCGAGCGCTCAAGCCATACGTGGTTTGTTTTGAAATACCTCCTTGGTTTTGAAAAAGTCCGTAATTACGATGGCTCATGGACAGAGTGGGGGAATCGCGTGCGTGCTCGTATCGAAAAAGGCGAATGAGTTACCCCGAAAATCTTCAAAAAATTATCAGCCTCATGGAGCACCTGCCGGAGGATGAGAAGAGGGAGACGCTCATTTCATATGCAAACCAAGCGGCTTCTCAGGGGCCTCGGGAAGGCGAGGTTTTTGATCTTGAAGATGTGCGCAAAGATGAGGAGTGCACGGATGAGGTGGGTGTTTTTTTACGGGTCGATCCGCAAACGCGCGGGGTGCATTATCGAATAACTCTTGGCCCCCAAGTGCAGACTTTGACAAAAGCGATGACGAGCATTCTTTGTCGGGGACTTGAGGGGGTGCCAATCGAGGAGATTCTTAAAATTCCGGCTGATTTTGTTCCCAAGCTGGTTGGGGCGCAGCTTGTGCGTGCTCGGAGTCAGACGGTGTATTATGTTTTGACGCGGATTAAAACGGCCGCAACCGTATGGCTCCGCCGTGAACGACAAGCAGTCAGCGGTCTCACCCCTGAAAATTCGGACT
This sequence comes from Chthoniobacterales bacterium, assembly GCA_047971915.1. GTDB lineage: Bacteria > Verrucomicrobiota > Verrucomicrobiia > Chthoniobacterales > JBKEAD01 > JBKEAD01. The sequence continues at coordinate 3,266 of JBKEAD010000204.1, read as the reverse complement.
AAAGTTGTTCGGCTAAAAGGGTGACAATCAGCAATTGACAATTAGGATGTCCGTATGACTACTCAATATATTACCGATGACAAAGGCAGCAAGGTTGCCGTTGTTATTCCGATTTCCGATCTCGCTTCTATCGCGGAGCGACGAGATGAGGAAGCGGTATTTGATCTCGGATGGTATTGATTTTCGCGGGATTATTAATTAGTTTCAGAAGTGCTGGTTAATCGGTAATTTTTAGCATCACTTTAAAAGACGTATGAAAATGCAAGAACGACCTATCTCATTGCGCCTGTGGGTGGCGTGTTACTTTCTTTTATTTTGCTTGGGCGATACGGTTTTGCTGTCTGCGCCTATTGTTCGGGAGGAGGGGGCGATTTATTTATCGGATTTTAGTGATCGGAAATTACGTCTGCCGCTCAAGAAGGCGACCATGTGTTATTTTGATGCTAATCTTAAGCGTTATGGAGGAACTCTTCGTTATCCACAAAATATCGAAATCCAAGCTGTTCGTGGAAACATTGCTCGCGTCCGTGGTAATGCACAGCAGGGGCAGGTCGTTGCTTGGATCCCACTTGATGATATTGCCAACCTGCCGGAAAATTTTGTGGCGAATCTTGAGAAGGCGGAAGAGCGTCGCCTGATGGTCAGTAAGCTGATCGAGAATAACGAAGTTGCTTTGGGGATGACTCCCGATGAGGTCGCCATGAGTCTTGGTAAACCACAAAAGACGACCAAACGGGCGAGTAATCAAAGCACAGAGCAAGTTTGGGAATTTATTCGTTATAAAACTATTCCGAAGCAGCAAGTCGGCTACGATGCGTATGGGCAGCTAGTGAGTCAGACGGTTTACATTAAGGTCCCGGATGGCACCTTGACGGTTACTTTTAAGGACGGCCTTGTTTCTGCTTTGGATCAATCTGAAGGGAACCTTCAAGAAAATGGTGGAGCAACGATCGTCGTTCCGCCGCTTTTCGTTTATTAGACGGTCTGCACTAGACGGTCTTGCTGTATATCTCTTTTTCTAGGGTTGCGGCTCCGGCTCGGAAGCCTAATTTCTCGATGGCTTGGTCTGCGGCCTCCCTTCCCCATTGGGCGGATGTGTTATTTTTTAATGCTGTGAGGAGTAAGTCTGCTAGCTCGTCATCGGATTTTTTTTGACCATTCCAAAGCGGAAAAGCGATTGTTTCGATCGCTCCATCTCCGCCGATACAAGGTAAATCGCAGAGGAGGGCATCCCCGGCGACTTGCCCCGGCACGCGGCTGCGGTCCAGTTGATAAACAAGCTCGTGCTGTGACATCAGCTGCAAATATGCTGCGTAGGGAAGTGGACCGAAGACCGGTCTTAGGCAGGGAAAGCGATCCGTTAAAACTTTTGCCAATCGCCGTTCATTTGCTCTTTTTCCGACGATGAAGGTAATGCGCCTATTCGTCGCATGGGCGACTTTCGCTGCGGAGAGCAGAGCTGCGAGATGGTTTCGACTTGGCACGTCGAATTCTCTGGTGCCGATAAAAATCCCACTTCGTTTTTCGATGGGTGTTTTTAATTTCCACTCAGGAAACTCAAGCGGGTAGGGCGTGGGTATAAAACATCCGTGTTCCATACCCGCCCCGCGATACAGCGGGAGAAGGTCGGGCGTGGAGGAAAGAAAGCCTTCGGCCATTTGGGCTAACTTTAAAAAAGCATCCAGCGTTTGCGGGTTGTTTAAGGCCGAGGAGACTTGGTGTAGCCCACTTTCTTTCCAGATAATCCAAAAGGGTAAACCCGATTTTACAAGAGATTTTGCAGCCTTCAGAGCGGGGCGGATTCGTCGCCGCAAGAGCAAAATCACCGCTTCCGTATGAGCCGGGAGACTTTCTATATTTTGACAAAAAACACCTCCTGCGCATGCAGCGTAGGCATGATAATTTATGGGTGGATGGCTGATATCGCCTAGCTGTCCAATTCCATTTTCGAAAGACTGATCCGCATCTTTTCCTTTTGGATTTAAGACGGCGATTTTCATTTTTTAGTTAGCGATTTTGCTTTTTCCCATATCGCATCGAGTTCTTCTAAGGAGCAGTCTTGAACGCGTTTCCCCTGTATTTTTATTTCTTCTTCGATAACCTGAAAACGTCGAGCAAATTTATCGGTGGCATTTGAGAGTAAGTGTTCGCCTTCGAGTTGGTGTTTGCGTGCTACGTTTACTAGAGCAAATAATAAATCGCCGAGTTCTTCTTCAATGGACGCCATTTTTTTTGAAGCGAGTGCTTCTTTGACTTCCTGCATTTCTTCCTCAAGCTTTTGCTGGGCACCTCTTACATCCGGCCAATCGAAGCCAACTCGGGCAGCTTTTTTTTGAATTTTCGAAGCTCGTAGCAGTGCTGGAAGCGCACGCGGAACGCCATCTAAAATCGACTTACGCTCTCGTTTTTCAGATCGTTTGATGTCCTCCCATTGCTTTAAAACTTCGTCAGAATTTTCAGCCTTCGCATCGCCGAAAACATGCGGGTGCCGTCGAATTAATTTTTCCGAAATGTTTTCAGCAATTTTATCTAAATCAAAAACAGCACGCTCTTCTCCGAGGCGTGCGTGCATGACGACGAGCAAAAGCAAATCGCCAAGCTCTTCATTGAGGTTTTCATCATCTTCGTTGTCGATAGCCTCAAGCACTTCGTAGCACTCCTCCAGCAAAGCGGAGCGGAGGGAACGGTGTGTTTGCTCGCGATCCCACGGACAACCCTCCGGTGCCCGCAAGCGTTCTACAATTTTACGTAAACGATTTACCGATTCGCTCATTATTTTTTTTCTTCTAATAAAAGTTTTTCACGGGCTTGTTCGAGCAAGGAACGTTCAGAATCCGAGAGGCTCGCGAGACCGCTTTTTGCAATCTTATCAAGAATAGGGTCGATCTCTGCAAGGTGGTCTTCTACGGATTGTTTGGTTCGCCGAGTCGTTCGGGAAGTAACTTTTTTCGCAGTGATTTTTTGAGACGCTTTCTTTTTTACGTGAGGACGAATGGGCTTTTTGAATATTTCGAATTGTAAAGAGCGGACGCCAAGTGCTCGTAGGACAACCCCTGCGGTTCCACATTCGATACATAAGAGCAAAAGTTGCGTCCAATCGGACATCGATAAAGCAGCCAAAAAAGAGACTGCGAAAAGTGCTAGGCCGACCCATTTCGCACGTAGCGAAAACAGCAACAAAGCATCGGGATAGATAAAGACAAAAGAAATAAAAATGGCAAATTGCAGCGTGTTTGCTCCGGCGAAAACGCTCGAATATCCCGTGA
>JBKEAD010000152.1:0-11138 GCA_047971915.1 Chthoniobacterales bacterium | reverse complement strand
TCTCTAAAAGCAGGAAAAAAGTGTCGTCGATCAGCCTCTTGCATAATGCCTCGGAGTCTGCACCGAAGAATATTACGTTTTGTCGTTTTTCGGATAGAACTCCCTCTTCCCATTAGCTTCTTATTCGCTAAAATTGATCTTAGTTAACAAAAATTTATTCCATGAAACTTCCTATTATTATCTTTATCTCTTCCTGCCTTACTCTCTCAACTCTCTTAGTTCCCGTCTCCCTTCACGCTGCCGAACTCGAAGCGTCCGATGGCGCAAGTCGCGACGCCTTAGGTGGAAGTTGGGATGGTTATCCGGGTTACCATGCCGCTGCCATCTCCGGTGGTTTGGGACTCTTAGGAGCGAATCACAATGACGATGGAGGAACTGCCAGAGGCTCCGCCTATGTCTTCCGAAACTTCACCACTGCTACGGGTGTTGTCTTTGAAAGTGCCAAACTTCTCCATTCCGATGGCAACGCTGATGATGCTTTTGGAGATGCGGTCTCTCTCGACGGTTCGACGGCCTTAATAGGAGCTTTTAGTTCGGATATTTCCGGCAACAGAAGCGGTCGCGCCTACCTTTATCGTAATCTCGACACTGCAACCGGAACATCTGTTGCGGAAGATGCAATCCTGACAAGTCCCGATGTCTCAGCAAATGATCGCTTTGCAGATTCTGTCTCTATTTCAGGTTCTGTCGGACTTATTGGATCATATGGGGATGATTTCGGAGGTCTTGATCGCGGTTCAGCCTACCTCTATCGCAACCTTGACACAGTGACCGGAACGGTCAATCAAGACGTCACTCTTCGTGCTTCGGATGCTGCAAATTCCGATTATTTTGGTGGCAGCGTCGCCATCGACGGCAATCTTGGAATCGTTGGAGCTCACGGAGATGATGACACGGGCTCGGCCAGCGGTTCAGTCTATGTTTTCCAAAATCTGAATGCAGCTACGAACGGTTCGACCATCAATGAAAGTGCTAAACTCATCGCATCTGATGGTGTTGCAAATCTTGAGTTAGGATGGTCCTCTGCGTTATCTGGCAATAAAGCGATTATCGGTGCTGGAAGAAGCAATATTGGCGGCTCTGACTCTGGCCGTGCCTATCTCTACCGCAATCTTGACACCGTCACAGGAACTGCAAACACCGAAAATGCGATCCTTACCGGCAGCACCACTTCAGCGTTGGATCAATTCGGAATTACTGTTGCTATTTCAGGCAATGTCGGACTCATTGGAGCTCATTTTGATGACATTGGTGGGACTGACCGCGGCTCGGCTTATCTCTACCTTGGTCTCGACTCTGCCACGGGAACTATCACGGAAAATATCCTTTTTACGGCTTCGGATGGCAAAAATGGTGACCGCTTTGGCTCCTCTACCGCCATCGATGGTGATAATTTTATCGTTGGAGCCACGTATGCCGACGGGGTAGCCGTCGACTCCGGCAAAGGCTACAGCGGCAGTGTGGAGAGCTTTACCACTACTGACTCCGGTGGTTCGCATGTCATCGACGGTATCAGCTTTGTCACCCAGGACGACTGGAACATCGGTGAAAATAACGACAACAACTCCGTCACCCTCAGCACAGGAGACAGCGGTAACGTCACCGTCTCCGGCAAGACTGTCGCCATCGGGCGCAATGCCGGGTCCGACAACAACACCCTCACGCTGGACGGCACCCTTACCGCCACGCAGGTCAATGTCGGAGCCTCCGGCAACAGCGGCAACGCCTTCCACGTCGAAGGCGGCCTCACCGGCGACGCCCAGGTCTTTGCCAACTCCATGATCGGCGGCGATGGCACCATCACCGGTGACCTCGATATCCTCAACGGTGGCAAATTCATCTTCGACATCACCAAAACCCTCTCGGTAACTGGTGCCGTCGCGATGACATCCACCTTTGGCATCGACGACCTCATCGGCATGAACAGCTCTGTCGCAGAAGGCATCTACGATATTATCGACACGACAATGACAGACTTCTCCAGTCTCGGCATCCAAAACTGGGGCGAATCAAATGCGCGTTATCTTGGCGAAAACAAAATAGCCTATTTCCAAAATGGCCTGCAGGTCGTAGTCACCGAAGGCATCCCCGAGCCATCCTCTGCTCTGCTTTTGCTGATCGGAGCCACAGCTTTCCTGAAACGTCGAATTAAAAAGTAAAAAAATCAAATCCAGAATCCTCACAGCATAATAAAGTTTGGAAGTTTTTGGTATTATTGCCTCTGGTAGGGTCGTTTTGATAAAACGACCGCGGAATGTTGTGAACATCACACATGGCGGTCATTACAAATCATTTTTATAAAAATGATTCCTTATCAAAACGACCCTACTTTTTTCAGTATTTGTCTCCCTCTACTTTTAATCACACCCGGGCAGCTTTTTCCTTTTTAAAAATCAAATCCGAAAAAAAGAAAAACTCATGAACTTAAGCAAACTATTACATGCTCTCCTGTTTATTGGAGTATTCCTTAGCTTCTCATCCGCCCTCCACGCTACAGAACTCACCGCCAGCGATGGAGCAACAGACGACCGATTTGGTTTTGTCGTGGGAATAAGCGGCGCAACCGCCATCTCCGGTGCTTACGGAAAGGACGGCGATCAGGGCGCAGCCTACATTTTTCAAGATTTAAACACAGCGACGGGCGTAATAACCGAAAACGCAATCCTCACCACCAACTCCGCCGCAGCAGATGATCTCTTTGCCTATTCCGTCGGGATAAGCGGTGCAATAGCCGTCGCTGGAGCTTATGGCGAGGCCAGCGAAGAAGGTGCGGCTTATATTTTTCGTGATATGGACACGGCGAGTGGAGCTGTCACTGAAACCGTAAAACTCACCGCCAGCGATGGTGTAGCCTACGACAGATTTGGCCGTGCCGTCGGGATAAGTGGCGCAACTGCGATTGTAGGAGCTTATTTTGATGATGTGGGATCCAATGTCGCTCAGGGATCGGCCTACGTGTTTCGGAATATGGATACAGCGACCGGAAGCGTCACCGAAAACGTAAAACTCACTGCCAGCGATGGTGCAGCCAACGACGAATTAGGCCGTGCCGTCGGGATAGATGGCACGATAGCAATTGCCGGAGCTTTTTGGGACAATATCGGAGGAAACAGCGACCAAGGTTCAGCCTACGTTTTTCGAGATATGGATACGGCGACAGGCTCGGTCACTCAAAACGTGAAACTTACCGCCAGTGACGGTTTAACAGACGACGAGCTTGGCATCTCCGTGGGGATAAGTGGAGCGATAGCGATTGCTGGTGCAGATCAAGCCGACGTCGGAGGAAACAGCGATCAAGGCGCAGCCTATATTTTTCGAGACATGAATACAGCGACAGGCTCGGTTACCGAAAATGCAAAACTCGTTGCAAGCGACGGTGCGGAATTCGACTACTTTGGCGATGCTGTGGCAATCAGCGGAACGACAGCACTCGTTAGTTCTTATTTTTCCGACATCGGAGGAAACGCCGATCAGGGAGCAGCCTACATTTTTCAAGATGTGGATACGGCAACGGGAACCATCACCGAAAATATGAAACTCTTCGCCAGCGATGGCGCGGCAGGCGACAGGTTTGGCGGCAGAGGTGTGGGCTTGGATGGAGATAATTTTGTCATCGGTGCTTACCGAGCAGACTCCTACACAGGCAAAGCCTACACAGGCAGTATCAGCAGTATGACCACTCTGGATGCAGGAAATACGTCCCGAACCATTTCCCGTATCAGTTTTATTTCGCAGGACGATTGGATCATCGGGCAGAGCACAGACAATAACTCTGTAACCCTCAGCACAGGAGATTCGGGCGATGTCACCGCAGCAGGAAAAGCTGTTTACATAGGCCAAAATACGACTTCGGATAATAATTCTCTCACGCTAAACGGCGAACTCGAAACCGCTCAAGTCAACGTCGGAGCTGTTGGCAACAGTGGCAATGCCTTTCATGTCGAAGGTGCTCTCATCGGCGACGCCCAAGTCTTTGCCAACTCCATGATCGGCGGCGACGGTGCTATCATCGGTGACCTCAACATTCTCAGCGGCGGTAAATTCCTCTTCGACATCAATAAAACGCTTTCGGTAACTGGCAGCGTGAGTTTGACCTCCACCTTCGGCATCGATGACCTCATCGGCATGAATAGCTCCGTAGCAGAAGGAATCTACGACCTCATCGATCTCACCATGACGGATTTCTCGAGCCTCGGCATCCAAAACTGGGGCATCAATAATGCTCGGTATCTTGGTGGCAACAAAATAGCCTACTTCCAAAATGGTCTTCAAGTCATAGTCACCACCGGCATCCCCGAACCCTCCTCGGCCTTGCTCCTGCTAATCGCAGCGGCACCCTTCTTAAAGTGTCGACTTAAAAAGTAAACAGTAACAGCAAGTGATTATAATGTTTAAGACTTACCGTGATCTTTCATCGTCCGGGGCGTTAAAAGATCGCTGAAGTTTTTCCGCGTTAGGCAATGCTTGAATTTCTGCACCGCGCCATGCAAATTCCTCGGCATGTCTGATCCACGTTTTGAAAAATTAGCGGGCGGACTCGAGTGCCTGCTCCAGCGGGGGTAAGTTTTTGTTTCACTGAAGCTCCCACTCCAGACTTACTGGACCTTTAAAAGAGCTGCTTTCCAGACGGTCCAGCAACGAGGCGATCGGTAGTTCCCCCTCGCCGGGGAGGGCGTCGCGTGCTTTGTCTTTTTCCAAAGTAATGTCTCTGATGTGGATGTGTCTTACCCACGGTCGCAGCAACGAGTGCCCTTTTCTTTACGAATCTGCCTCCATTTCGCTAACTCGGCCAGCAGTGCGGAGCGAACTTTCGCATCCCGCCCGCTGCTCTGCTCTCCCCCGTCGAATACGCGAATGTAGTATAATAAATTACCTGTCCCTTAATTTTTTATTTGGAACAGGTCACTCAGCCACAGGTTCGGGAACTTTTAACCCAATATGGTCCGATTGATATTTTTTGGTGGGATACACCGATTGGCATGACGCCTGAGCGGGCACGCCCTTTTTATGATCTACTCGCCCTTCAGCCTGCCGTGATTACCAATAATCGTTTGCTGGACCCGGAACATCCGAACCCTTTCAGCGGAGACACAGAAACGCCCGAACAGTTTATTCCGGCTCAAAATTTCGGGGCCGGTGATTTTGAAGTTTGCATGACGATGAACGATACCTGGGGATTTAAGTCTCAGGATCATAACTGGAAATCGGCAAAATATATGCTTCGTCAGCTTGTGGATACCGTATCGAAAGGGGGTAATTTTTTGCTAAATATCGGGCCGGATGGTTTTGGTCGGATTCCTGTGGATTCTGTGGAACGTTTGAATCAAATTGGCCAGTGGATGTCTGTAAATGGCGAGTCAATCTACGGAACCGCTGCCAGTCCGTTTGCGAAACTGCCGTGGGGACGTGCGACGATGAAGGGAAATATCCTGTATCTTCATGTTTTCGGCTGGCCGAGAAACGGGGAACTCACTGTACCGGGATTGCTCAGTCGTGTGAAGTCCGCATGTCTCCTAGCAAATGGACAGCATCTTGAAACAGCTTGCGATGGAAAGGACGTGAAAATTTATGTGCCGCCTGTGGCACCGGACGCTTTGGTCAACGTGCTCCGTTTGGATTTGGGAGAACCTCCCAATGTTGAGAAAACGATACCTGTTCTCAGCAAAAAGAGTGCTCTTCGGCTGCCTGTGTGGAAGGCTGATATTCTTAATTGTTCCTACGGCGGACAGGCTTCCCTAGACTACGATGACGTTGAGACGAAAATTTGCGCTTGGACAGATTATCGCACACGTTTGTCATGGAAACTGCAAATTTCTGAGCCGGGAGAAGTAGTGTCTATGCCCTTTGTGCGAATGTCCATGAGGGAGTTTCTTTACAAGTTCATTCAGGCCCGGTGTCCGCTGTTGTCAAAGCATTCTCTGGAAGTGAAAAAGGGCAGAAATCGCTATTAACCGTGCTTAGGATTGATTCGTCCGAGATGGCCGAATTGATTCTCGAGCCTTTAGAAAAAGCTTGGTTACCTCTCGATCTGACAGAAATTTATCTGGAGCTTCGTCAGCCTGAACTTTTGTAACTCGATGCTTTCAGATATTTCCTAATCCAGCGTCTGGCGATAGCGTTTTACTCCGATAAAAAGTATCACGACTGCGAAGAGGGCGATGGGCCAGAGTTCCGGGCCGAGGTCGGCGAAGCCGATTCCTTTTAGCATCACGCCTCGGACGATTCGGATAAAATGTGTGATGGGCAAGATCTCGCCAATGACCTGTGCCCATAGTGGCATTCCGCGAAAGGGGAACATAAATCCGGAGAGTAGAATAGATGGCAGAAAGACAAACATAGCCGCCTGCATGGCTTGGAGCTGATTTTTTGCCAACGTCGAAAAGGTGATTCCCATGGCTAGATTTGCGGTGATGAAAAAGAGTGAGCCGATCAGTAGGAGGAGCAAATTTCCATGAATCGGAACGCCGAAGAGATAGCGCGAAGCCACCAAAATAAGCCCGATCTGGATATAGCCGACGAAGATGTAGGGGATGATTTTTCCAAAAAGAACTTCAGTGGGGCGCAGCGGCATGGCGAGGAGGTTTTCCATCGTGCCGCGCTCGCGTTCGCGGGTAATGGCGAGCGAGGTAATCATGACGAGCGTCATCGTGAGAACGACGCCCATCAATCCGGGCACGATGTTGTAAACGGAAAGGGCCTCGGGGTTGTAGAGCGGATGAATCTGTAGCTCGACGGGAAATGGTGTGGGCTTTAGGTGAGCGAGGGGGCCTTTGAGGTCGGCGAGGAGGGCAGTGTTTAAAACGCCGTTTAGCGCGGAAAGTCCGCCAGAGGTCGCGACGGGGTCGCTGGCGTCGGCTTCGATGAGGAGTTTGGGGTGGTCGCCGCGTTGGAGATCGCGTGTGAAGTGGGGCGGGATGTTTATGAGAAACTGGACGCGGCCTTGTTCGAGAAGTTTTTTTCCTTCGGCTTCGGTGGCTACGGTGTGGGTAAAGTCGAAGTAGGTGCTGTTTTTTAATCCTCCGAGTAGGGTTCGCGAATGAATACCGGTGTCGAAATTGATGATGGCGGCGGGCATGTGGCGGGGGTCGGTATTGATGACGTAGCCGAAGAGTAGGATCTGCATGATCGGGATGCCGAAGATCATGGCAAAGGTCATTCGGTCGCGGCGGATTTGGATAAATTCTTTCCGCACCATCGCCCAAAGTCTGCGTCCCGAGATCATGATGCGAAATTATCCGTTGAGGCTTGCATGAGGTGGATAAAGACGTCTTCGAGCCCGGCGGAGACTTGGCTCCACTCGTAATCTGCCGTGCGAAAGGGGGCGATGCTTTGTTCTAGGACAGCTGCATTTGGGCCGCTGACGTGTAGTGAGCTGCCGAAGGCGACGGCTTGTTCGACGCCGGGCAGCGTGCGGAGTCGACGTGCGAGGCGGCTCAGGTCGGAGCCTTTGACGAGCCAAGTCGTGAGCTTGGCATGGGCGATGACTTCGCTGACGGTGCCATCGATTAGGAGGTTGCCGTAGGAAATGTAAGCTAGGCGGTCGCAGCGCTCGGCTTCGTCCATGTAGTGTGTGGTGATGAGAAAGGTGAGTCCCTCGGCGGCGAGGTCGTGAATTTGATCCCAGAAATCGCGACGTGCTTTGGGGTCGACGCCGGCAGTGGGTTCGTCGAGGAGGAGGAGTTTGGGTTTATGAATGAGACAGGCGGCGAGTGCCATACGCTGTTTCCAACCGCCGGAGAGTTCGCCGCTGAGTTGCTTGGCGCGTCCGCTGAGACCGAGTTTTTCGATGCTTTGGGTTACGATTTTTTGACTATTCGGGAGGTCGTAGAGGTCGGCGACAAAGCGTAAGTTTTCCTCGATGCTGAGGTCTTCGTAAAAGCTGAATCGCTGGGTCATGTAGCCGACTTGCCGTTTTATTTTTTCGCTTTCGGTGAGGACATCGTAGCCGAGGCAGGTGCCGCTACCGGCATCGGGGCGTAGGAGGCCGCAGAGCATTCGGATAAAGGTCGTCTTGCCGCTGCCGTTTGGACCGAGAAAGCCGTAGATTTGTCCGCGGCGAACGCGTAGTCCGGCAGCATTTACGACGGTGCGTTCGCCAAAGCGTTTCGTCATGCCTTGAACATCGATTACGAGGTCGTCAGGCGTCATTTTGAGAAAGAAAATTTCACATCCACGGGCTGTCCGGGATGCAATTTTTCGGCAACTTCCGGCGAAACGGATAGCTCTACGAGATAAGAAAATTTTTCCCGCATCTGCTGACTAAAAATAACGGGCGGGGTGTATTCGGCACGGGGCGAGAGAAAGCTGACTTGCCCTCCGAATGGAGAGGCGATGCCATCTACGAAAATCTCGGCCTTGTCGCCCAAGTGAATGCGCCCAAAAATTTCCTGCGAGACGAAGGTGCGGACTTTGACATTACCCGGCGGGAGGAGCTCGACGACGGGTTGCCCTGCCTTTACCCAGTCACCGGGACGATACAAAACGTCGCTCACGAGAGCATCTATGGGGACGCTTTGTTTCATTTGGCTGAGGTTCCATTCGGCGGTGCGGAGAGCGGCTTCGAGAGCTTCGAGATTTTTTTCGGCGGCGGCGATTTGCTCGGGGCGGGAACCAAGTTGGGCGGTCGCGAGATTTGCTTTTAGCTGAATGACGTGTTGCTGATCTTGATCGCGTCTGGAGCGAGCGGAGTCGTAGGCGTTGGTGGAGGTTACGTTTTTCTTAAAAAGTTTTTCTTGCCGGAGGAGTTCTTTTTCCGAGAGCACGAGAGCGGCTTGGGCTTGTGCGAGTTGGGCCTGAATGGCCTCGATCTCGCTGGGGCGTTGGCCTTTTTTTGCATCGGCAAGTTGGGCTTTGGCTTGTTCGACACGCTCAGTCGCCATGTCGCGCTCAGCGCGTTGCGGCGTGTCGTCTAGGGTAAACAGCGCATCGCCAAGAGCAGCTGCGCTTCCGCGATCCACCGAGAGACTTTGCAGTTGTGCGGCAAAAGGCGCAGCAACATAAACGAATTCCCCCTCTACGTAACCTTGCACAAAAGTAGGGTCGCTTTTTTCGCAAGAAACCAAGAAGGCGGTGCAAAAAGTTAGACCTAAAGCTGCTTTAGAAATTATGCGTCTCATGCGCGTTTCCCCTTTTTCTTAATAAGTGCGCCCTCGAGAAAAATCGTTAAAATATCATGCACTAGTTTGCCGGGTGAGGCGTCGAGCTCGATCACTTTTTGCGGCGTAGCAGCCCCGTGCACGGCAGCCAAAAGAATATCTACTTGAAAGTCAATTGGCACGTCTCGGCGCACGGCTTTTTCTTTTTGCCCCTGCCGGAGCAGTTCACTAAAAGTATCCGCAATCAAACGCTGACGCCGCTTGCGAAAGTTTTCAAAAATTTCCGGCGTCTCTCGCATGAGATCACGAATAAAACTCGGACTAACCTCCCTAGCCTGCTTCTGAATGATCGTGAGCATCTTGTGCAAAATGGTTTCAAAACCGACTTTGCTATCCGCCGCATTTTCCAAGTCTTCGGTTAAGCTTGCAAATTTAGCGTTAACCACCGCGAGCAGCAGATCACGTTTGCTGTCGAAGTGAACGTAAAGCGTTTTTTTACTGACACCCACTTCTGCAGCGAGATCACTCATCGTAACACCACGAAAACCATGTCGGAAAAAATGCTGCCGCGCCGTGCTTAAAATCCGCTCGATAACTTGCTTATCACTCTCAGAAGAAGAATTCATATTTTATAACCTATAGAAACCAAAATAGATTTTTTAGTTTCCTATGTCAACCTTTAACTTCATCATATTTTTCAGTGAGCAGTGAGCGGTGCTGTGATACTCTACTGATTTCCTTGGGCTATATTGCTCACAGAATATTTAGATTGCGGAATAACTCACTTTGACATTTCCAGCCATTTTCTTGTTTGTTAAGGACGAGAAGCATATTTAAAAAATTGCTGACACCCCGTGAGGAAAGCTCAAAAGGCGATCAAAGACTTTAGAAAGTGACCGCCACGCGAAAGACAAAGAACGAGGCTGATCTTATATTGCTCGACCCCGGGGAAGCCTAACCCAAGTTTCTTATCCAAGAGCAAATTTTGGGCCAAAATCGCCAAATTTTGACTCATTAATTTTATAAGTCGTTGATTATCAACGATACGATTTTTAAGGTCCATTTGTAGTGCCTAAGTCTACATTTACCTCTTAACTCTCTCTTCTGCCTCTGCCATTCTGACTGGCAATGTATTTTCGAACCAAAACTATCAAAGGCTCTAAACTTACGCAACTCGTTGAGAGCTATCGTAATAACGAAGGTCAACCCCGCCAGCGCGTAATCGTTTCTCTGGGGGATGCCGACCTGCCAGCCGCTTGACGTTGCTTCGCCAAAGCAATAAAGTCTGTGACATTAAGCAACTGTTTCTGTTGGCTTGGAAGATAGGTGGCATGCAGTTCCAACGGCAAAACGAGGCGAACGCCCATTTCAGCCATCTCCTCGGTTTGCTTTTCTGAGATACTTGGCTCCAAAGTAGCTAGATGTTTTTCAGGAATACGGGCGGCTTCCGGGAGAATTTGACGCCAGCGGTCTTTACAAGTTGTTTTTGCGGCAAGCATGGTGAGGCAAATTTCGGGAAAGTTGGGGTCATGATAGTGCTGGATACTTGGAAAAAGGAAATCAGGCTTTTGTCTGCCCTCTGTGTATCCGCCTCGGGTGTAGCAAATGTCGTTCTGACGAAAAATTTCTTCTAGATGATTCTCAAAGGCCGCCCCGGCACGAGAGCGACGCCTTTGCAGAAAGCTCATTGCTCTCCTCATGATGGGTTCGGGGGCAAGTGCTGTTTGCTGAAGACGTTCATTCAAAAGATGTGTTTCAAAAGTGCGAAAAAGAACTTCTTCCCGTTCCATCCATGTCAAGAGGGCGACATCAGGGTTTTCTTTTAGCTCAAGATCAGAAAAAGACTCTCTGGCGAAAGAAGAGAAAACTGATGTAGTCGGAAAAGTTAGACCAAATTTTTCCAGCATCTGATCGAGATAAGTAGGCTCATTAAGAGTAGTTTGAATACCTATATTGTCTAAAATTAAGCGGGCTGCAAAGCCAATGCGGTCTTGGTTTGTTTCCATTTCTGAACGAATGGAAAACCCCGGGTGAGCTTCTCGC
>JBKEAD010000144.1:0-10802 GCA_047971915.1 Chthoniobacterales bacterium | reverse complement strand
CAGCTTGTGATGAGGGAAAAATTATTTTCGTGTGCGTAGAGGGCGGTGCGTTCGAAGCGCATGTCGAAGCAGGCGGAGCAGCGGCGTCCGCGTTCGGGTTCCCACTCGAGTCCTTTTATGCGTTCGAACCAATTATCGGTGTCGTAGTCGGCATCGACGAAGGGGAGGCCGTTTTGTTCGGCGTAGCGAATGTTTTCGGATTTTCGGAGTTCGTATTCTTTGCGGGGGTGGATGTTTGGATTGTAAAAAAAGATGGTTAGATCGATGCCGGATGCGGCGATGGCTTCGATGACTTCGCCGGCGCAGGGAGCACAGCAGGAGTGCAGGAGGAGTTTTCTTGCTCCATTTGGCGGTGTTAATTCTAATCGGTCTTTAAAATGAAGTTCCATGTTTGCTAGTTTTCACGATCTGTAGGTGGCTTAATTTTTTTTGTCTTTAAAAAAGATGAGGTCGGCATCCATCGAAATCGAAGTGACGACATTTTGGCCGATATAGCCCGGTCGGAAAATCGGGAAATAGTCCACTACATCGGTGACGCGGAGGTGGCCTTTGCGGTCGCGGTAGTAAACGGTGCGCCAGATGGGTTGGTAGTCGACGGATGGGGGGACTCGGTAGTAGGAGACGTTGCGATCGATGGTGCGTTTGCGAATGATTGCGGCATCGGCACCTTGTTCGCGGGCATTGAAACGGAGTGCTTTTTCAAAATAGCTCCAGGGTTGAGTCGAGGCGAACTTTAGGGTTCCAAGTTTTTGATAGGCTAGATCGGGCTCGGCAAAGAGGATGGGGATAACGGCTTTTTTGTCTTTGGGTGGGCGAAAAGCTTTTCCGGTTGGGGTGTAAAAAATCCGTGTTTCGCTTACGGAGGCGCAGGCTCCTACGAGGAAAATAAGAGCGGTGCTGAGGAGTAAGAGGGTGAGTGCTCTGGTGGTTGTGTGATTCATAGTTTGCCTTTTACTAATGTTAGTGGTAAGCTGGGCGGCATGAAAGCCTTGATTGCTACGATTATTTCGGGCCTTTCAGCTTTGCTTTTTCTTACGTCTCAAACGCAGACCGCGCAGGCTGGAGGGAAAGTTTATTGGAATGTGAGTATCGGGAATGGCGGATACTATGGGGGGAGAGCCGTGGGGCCGTGTCGTCCGGCCTATCGTCCGATTTATAGGCCGACTTATAGACCGGTTTATGCGCCGCCGAGGAGTCCAGCTTATCGTCCATTTTCGCAGCCTCGGCAGGTCTTGAAACCTCGTTCGGGTTATCGTCCGACGACGCGTCCGACGTACTATCGTGCGCCTGTTTTGCGTCCGACAACGCGCCCGACAACACGTCCGGTGCTGCGACCTGTAGATCGTCCTGTGAAGTATCCGGGGTATCGTCCGATTTACCGTCCTGGGTATCGTCCGCCTTATTGGTGTTCGCCGATTTCGAGGAGGCCGTATTATTATGGTCCGATTTATTCGGTGCCTCAGGCTTATTGGGGAGCTTCGGGTATTTATTATTCGACTTACTCGGGGAGTGATTATTCTTGGGATGATTCGGATTCGGATGCTGCGTTTTTTTATACTGCGGTTTCAGATTCGGATGATGCTTCGAGCGGTGATGAAAAGACGGCTTCCCAAAATAAATCGGATAAAAAAACAACTGCTGATGCAAAGACGAGCGAGGAGTCAACGGATTCTGAGCGGGGAGAAGAGGTCGTCGCTTTGAGCGATAGGGGTGCGGGATTTGGGACGGGTAATAGCTCGTATTACGATCAATCCGGTGCCATTATCAGAGTTCCGAAGCCAGTTTTTCCTGTTGTTGCGGAGGAGCAAGTGGGCGAGGGATTTGGCTGGCAACGGTCGGGGCGTTGACGGTTTATTTTTAAAGCGATCAGGGAGTGTCGTAGAAAAATTTTTGAAAGATTTGTCTGCGGTTGATTTTTCCTCGGGGATTGATGGGGAGGTTTTTGGAAAAAGTGATTTCTCGGGGGAGGCACCATGCGGGGAGACGGTCGGTGAGTTCGGCTAGGATTTGTTGTTTGAGGTGGGTGCAGGGAGGTGTGCCCGGAGCTAAAACGATTAGGGCGTAGATTTGTTCGCGGTCCTTTTGTTTGGGGACACCACCGACGACGAGTGCTTGGCTGACTCCGGTGCAGCCGAGGAGTTGTTTCTCGATTTGGAGAGGGCTGATTTTTTTTCCGCCGATGTTGATGAGGTCGGAGTCGCGTCCGATGAGGCGGTAGCCGGTGGGCAGTTTTTCGAGAATGTCGTCGGGGCGAAAAATGCCATTTTGTAATTTTGGGTCTATTTTTTTTGAGGAGAGTGGCCAGTAGCCGCTGGAGACGGCGGGGCTTTGAATGCTTAGTTTTATTTCGTTTTCGGCATTTTCGGCGGCGGGATTTGTTTGTAGATTGACGTTGGGGAGTGCTTGGCCGATGTAGGCGTCGTGGGTGAGAGCGGGGTGGCCGATGGGGTCGTAGCAGATGCCGCCGCATTCGCTGGAGCCGTAGAAGGAGTGGATAAGACGGCCGGTATTTTTGAAAAAAGCGTTTGCGGTGGTGCTGCTCAGCGGTGCGCCTGCTGAGATGCAGAGTCGCAGGCTGGCCGGGCAGGGTGGGGGGAGGGTGGCTAGTGCGTGAAAGTGGGCGGGGACCCCAGGGAAGATGCTGCTGGAGGTTTTTTTTATCCCATTCCAAATGGCGCGGGGGATGGCATCGTGTGTGCAGACGAGTGGTGTGCCTTGGATAAAAAGTGGAGCAAGCAAACTGCTGAAGCCGTAGGAGTGAGACCAAGGGATGAGGCCGTATTGGATGTCGTCGGGGGAGATGCCCATGCCTTGGATAATGTTTTGGCCGTCTGCGAAAAGCTGCTGGGCACTCATGCAGACGAGTCGTGGTTGCGAGGTGGTGCCAGAGGTTACCTTGATGAGGTCGGGGGGAGGTGTGGTATTTTTTTTGGATGTGGAGATTTTTTTTAAGTTTGGGGTGTTATTTTGTTGGGCATTTGAAATACGGGCGGTGGTGGAGGTGCGTTTTTCGATTTCCTGCACTTCGTTTTCTTGCATGTCGGGGGGGAGGAGGAGGGCACCGGCGGAAATTTTCCATACGGCGAGAAGGACTTCGGGGTAGGTCGGGGAATTTGAGAGTTGGAGGCTGAGAAGGCGGCCGGTGAGTTTTTCTTTTTGCCACGTAGATGCTAGTAAACTAGAGGCGTTTTCGATTTCTTGGAAAGTGCGCAGGGGGTGGTTTTCGCTGGAGAGGATGGCCGTTTTTTGGGCATTTTTTTGGAGCAAATTTTGCCAAGTTTTGAGGAAGGGATTATTTTTATCTGAAAACATGATTGCAGTAATTTTTCTTTGCGCTATAGGAGACGGTTCACTCGATTGCAAGGCAATGAACATTTTACAAAAAATAGAAAGCGAACAACTCAAACCTGAAATCACAAAATTTAACGTGGGCGATACGGTTCGAGTTCACACCCGTGTTATTGAAGGGGATAAGGAGCGAATTCAAATTTATTCCGGTATTGTTATCGGGCGTAAGGGGACTGGCGTAAATGCGAGTTTTACCGTGCGTCGCGTTTCTTACGGTGAGGGTGTGGAGCGTGTGTTTCCGTTGCACAGTAAGCGTATTGCGAAGATCGAGGTCGAGCGTAAGGGGCGTGTGCGCCGTGCGCGTTTGAATTATCTCCGTAGCCGCACGGGTAAGGCCGCAACGACGGTTAAAGAAAAGGCTAGAGGCTGATTTGCTTTTCGCCGAGATGGGCGAATGCGATTTCAGTGCCGAGCGTTCTTTGAAGGAACGTGGAGTTTTTCCTGTGGCGGGAATTGATGAGGCGGGACGTGGTCCACTGGCGGGTCCGGTGGTTGCCGCGGCAGTTGTTATTGAGGATTTTTCGCTTGAGTTGCGAGGATTAAACGACTCGAAAAAACTGAGTGAAAAAAAACGGGAGGAGCTTTTTGAATTTCTGTCGGGGCATTCGGCGATTCATTTTTGTGTGGCTGAGGCGTCGTCGGTGGAAATTGATGCGTTGAATATTTTGCGTGCGACGCATTTGGCGATGCGTCGAGCTGTGGAGGGGCTCATGGGTCAGGGATGTAGGCCGATTCATTGCTTGGTGGATGGTTTGGCGGTGAAGGGGTTGCCGCTTCCGCATGATGCAATTGTGAAAGGTGATGCAAGTAGTCTGAGTATTGCGGCGGCAAGTGTATTTGCAAAAGTCTCTCGGGATCGTATGATGCTGCGGCTTGATGAGGAGTTTCCAGAATATGGATTTGCTCGTCATAAAGGCTATCCAACGAAGGCGCACTGCGATAAACTTAGGATTCATGGACCTTGCCCTGCTCACCGCACGAGTTTTGCCCCTGTGGCGCAGCTCCAGCTTTTTTCGTAACGAGCTGGTCGCGGCTGCTAAGAAAAAAGAACCGCAAGCTTTGGGGGGTGCGGGAGAGAGGTTTGCGGCGTATTTTTTGCAGCAGAAAAAGTTTCGGATTTTGCGGACAAATTTTCGGTCGCGGCACGGGGGAGAGGTGGATATTGTTTGTCGAGATCGGCGAAATCGAGGACTAAATGTTTTGGTTTTTACGGAGGTAAAAACGCGGCGTTCAGATATTTGGGGGCGTCCGTCTGCATCGGTGGACGCCAAGAAGAGGAAACTTATTTTTCGTGGAGCGGCGGAGTGGTTGCGCTTGCTGGATAATCCTGATGTTCCGTTTCGTTTTGATATTGTGGAGGTGTTGGTCGAACCGGAACCACAGGTCACGCTCATCGAAAACGCCTTTCAACTTCCCGATGGGGTGTTGTATTAGAGAACTATTGTGTTGCTGCTTTGTCGCCTTTTTTAATCCATTTGTAGGAGCCATCGGGCTGGGGTGCTTCGATCCATTCGCCGCCGAAGGAGCGGGTGCGCCAGATTTCAGCTTGGGATTCCTGTATTTCTGAGAGGGAGCGTTTTTCCTTTTCGGCTTGGGCTTTCATGATTTGGTTACGGTCGGCATTTTCGGCATCGACCGTTTTGCGGACATAGTCGCCGTAATCGCCTGCGGGTTGTTCGAGGACGCTTAGAAGTCCATTGCGTCCTTCTCCGACGAGGCGGGAGTTTTTGAAATTTTGTATTTCGGCAGCGCGGTTTTTTCGGTCGGTTACCGGATCGACAACGGTTTGGGGTGCATTTTTTTTCTGAGATGAGCCGGCTGCTTTTTTAGGATCTTCGTGTTCGTAAACATCGAGGCGGACATTCACGTCTATTTTTAGAGGTTCGTTTGTCGAGATGTTTACGGATGGCCCGGAGCAGCCATTTAGCAGGGCTGTGAGCGTTGCTAGAAAAAAGATTAGGGCGTAGTAGTTTGTGAGGAGTTTTTCCATAAATAGCCTTTGGCTTCGTTGGAATGTAAGTTTATTTCAAAGTTTCGCTGCCCGGTGGGACCTGCTAAACGCAAGATAAGCTGTCCTTGGTCTTCGACAAACCAAAAATCAGATTTTGCACTCTCGTAGGGGAAGTCGCGCAGGGACTCGATGGCAATGGTGCTGAGTTGTCGCTTTAGGTTAGACCACTCTGCGGGGAGATTTTTTAAAACTTCGTCCAGTTTGGTAATGCGCATGTTACCGGTTCCGGTTGCCTTTAAATTTCCTATCATGCGATCGATTCGGGTAGATGCGGCATCGACTTGGATTGCGAAGTCCGCTGGGCCGGTAAGGGTTACATTTTCGGGGGCGAGGACGTCGGTGAGTTTTTTTAGATCAATTCCGGTGCCGGTGATCCAGCCTAGCCAGCGGGATTCGTCGCCAAAGAAAAAATCTGCTCCGGCAGAAATATAGCCGCCGTATGCTTTTCCACCAAAACGGGCACTGATTACCTGGCTGTTTAGTGTCGAAGTCAGCCATAAATCTTTTGCTTCATACTGGCGCCATTTTACGGAATCGAGATAAAGCGTATTTACTAAATTGCTGGGTAGATCTGCTGGCGGATAAGAAAACTGAAGCTCGCCGTGTAGGTTTTCCAGATTTAGCTTCATCGATGGAAAGTCAAAATCTTGGGAGCGCACTTCGAGGCTGCTTTTCAGACGCAAAGAAGTGAGGTCGTCTAAGCGCACATCGTTGATGCTTGCTTGGAAATTTAAAGGTAAGCCCACATTTCCGATTCGCTCGCCAGCGATGACTAGACGTCCGAGGCTGATGTCTAGGCGATCAAGCACCCAGTCAGCAGCTTCGGGCTCGGTGGGATTTTTTTTCTCAGTTGCAGACGTGTCCGAGTCTGGAAAATAGGCCGCCTTCATAGCTTCCATATAAGCGAAGAGATCTTGCGAAACATAAATAGTCGGAGCGACGATTTCTAGTCTGCGAATGCGTTTACGTAGAATATCGGCAAGCGAGAAGTTTATAAAAACGCTCCGTAAGGTGATCACGCGCACTAGGGGATCGACCGGAGAAAGAATTTCAATATTTGCAAGCTCAATACGTTGAAGCTCGTCGCCGAGATCTGAAGCGAGGCTGGAAAGAGCAACGTTTTTAAAGGAGGTATTTAATTCCAAAGAGATGTCTGCAACTTCAGGGCGGGGGTCATCGAGCCCCGTTTTCAAGTTTTGAATAGTGATTTCTCCGATGCGCCAAGGTGAGGAAATTTTTTGTTCATCAGGGGGTATCTGAGGAGTGGATGTATTGTTTTTTAAGGCCGTTTCCTTAGAGGTTTTTGGAAAAAATTTTTGGAGTTCCGGTCCGAAAGTTATATTTCCGCCTTTGATGGAGATTTTTTGTAAACGTCGTTTTTCCATGACATCGTGAAGCGTTAAATCGGCATGTAAGAGGTCGATCCATGCAAACGGATTTTTGTAATCCTTTTGATTCGATGCTGAAATAGACCAGAGAATAAAATCGTGGGTTTTGTCTTTAAACGAATCTGCTGTGCCCAAATTTTTCCAATCAAAGGCAAAGCGCAACGAAACGGTTAGTTCCTTTTCGGTAAAGCCGTAAATATAAGCCTCGCCAAACTCACAGTAGATGCGCTCAATCAACCAAGAGTCAAAAAAAGCCGAGGAATTCGAGTTTGCTGCAGGCATGTTTTTATTTGATACATCTGTCGCATCGACATTGCCATCGGGCTCTGGAGGCTTTGCCGCAAAGAGGGAAAAGAAGCGTGGCGAAAAATTAAAAACGGGATTTTCAAATTTCACTTCGCGAATTTTCCTATTCACAAGATCCATGTAACTGACTGCAATTTCCCCACGCCGCATCGATCCCAGCACTTCTCCGGTTTGCTTATCTTTAAAAACCAACTCATCTACGATCAGATGATCCCATGATGAAAAGCGCAGGTCTCCAAGCTCCACTTTTATATTTGGAAGCGAGCGATTCAAAGACCACAAAGCAAGATCGGGCAGATTTTTTTGAAAAAACCAAAAAGAAAAAAGCACGAGTAAAAAAATTCCCAATGTCGAAAAAATTCCCAATCGTAGTAGGTGACCCAAGCACCCTTGCTGCCTTTTACGGACAGAAGCCGCCAGCGAACCGACTTTTGGCTTTGGCTCCGAAGCAGCTTTTTCGGAGGGTTTTTTTAAATTTTTCTTACTCCGCATGTATGTAAAAAGTTCTTCACTTACGCATTCTGTTTTGCTGCACCAATATTTCTTATATTTTCCGGCGCATATTGTCCAAGTGAGTTTTTATTTTCCCGCTTGCACTTACCCCTGATTTGACGAAGAGATAATAGCTATATGGCTCCCTTCTATAAAAT
Source organism: Chthoniobacterales bacterium (assembly GCA_047971915.1). Taxonomy (GTDB): domain Bacteria; phylum Verrucomicrobiota; class Verrucomicrobiia; order Chthoniobacterales; family JBKEAD01; genus JBKEAD01. The sequence continues at coordinate 3,099 of JBKEAD010000144.1, read as the reverse complement.
CTTAGAAAAAGAAGACATCAAGCTAGACGTGCTGGAAGATGCGCAGAATGGTTTGCGTATAGAAGTCGCTCGTAATGGGAGCGAGCTAATCAGCCTTCAACGTCTCCAGTCTGGGACAAAAAAATGGCACCCTTTTCTTTATCGCGACGGAGATGTGCTCCCGCCCAAATCCGGTTGGGGAAATCATGCCACCGTTATGGGGTATTTTTTACACCGACTTTGGAAAGAAAAATCCACCTATTACGGACAAACTATCGAGGGGGGAAATCACGGGTTTCTCCGACATCATCTTTTTAAAAAACCAGACGTAGAATCTGCCGATGGGTGCCATTCCCTTATTTATCGTGTGAATGTTGATGAGATTCCGCCCCGAGCTTATCCCTTGGCGGTAGCTTTTGAACTGAGATACGAACTGAGTGCGTCAGGTTTACGCATCGAATTTTCTTTTGAAAATCAAGAACCCGAACGCACGGCCCACGTTAGTTTTGGACTCCACCCCGGTTTTGCGGTCTCGTCTATCGAGAGCGCACAGATTATTTTACCTCCGGGCGAATACACACGTTACATGGCACCTGGCAATTTCTTGAACGGAGATACGGAAACGATTTCGCACGCCGGTGGCAAAATGCCTTTTGATAAAAAGCATCTTCCAGACTCTTATTTGATCGGACTCGAAGGCATTTCCAAACGCATGATTACTCTGCAAGACACAGAGCGGGGCACAGAAATCAACTTAGATTTTTCTGAGTGTCCTTACCTCACGCTCTGGAGCGATCATCATCCCTTTATCTGCATCGAACCTTGTTGGGGCTTGCCCGATAGCAATCCGCCGGTTGCTTTTGATAAAAAAGTCGGCATTCAAAGCATTGCACCCGGAAAAAAACTCGTGAAAAGTTTTGGCATAAATCCAAAAATCATCGAGAATTAAACGCTTATGGGCCTCCTTCGCTTTGTTTTTAAACTTCTTTTATTCGTCGTATTGACCTTCGCTTTTATGACTTTATTTCAACACGGAACCAGCGATTTTGTCGCCAATTATAAATCTGAAGTTGAAAATTACATTCCCTTGACAAAAAGCACGGAGACTCCCGAAATGGAAAATTCATCAACAGATTCCAAGCCTCCGATTGACAGTGAGGCTCCCTAAACGCTATTTCCTTTGGGGGGCAAAAAAGCCACTCCCAAAAACGACTTCCAAATTTAATTTTTTAAATATCCCCTTTTAAAAGAAAGCTCTCAGTATATGGCCGTAAAAACAGAAAAAGACCTTCCCGATAATCTACGTGCAACTTGGCTCAAAGCTCTCAGTGCCATGCAGCTAAAAAACTACGGCTACACCATTCAGCTAGCCCAGATGATTTTAAAAACGGAGCCGAGTTTTTTCGATTGCCGTCAGCTTTTACGCAAAGCCGCCATTGCAAAAAACTCGAACAAAAAAAGTTTTCTCGGAGGACTTTCCGGCACGTCTTTCTCCGGGATGAAGATTCAAAGCCTTGTAAAAAAAGACCCGCTAGCTGCCATCGAAACCATTGAGAAAACTCTCGAAAGCGACCCCTACAACACGCAGATGAACCAACAATTGCGTGATGCTGCCCTAGCTGCCGAAATGCCGGAAGTCGCGACTTTTGCTCTGGAAACCATCGTCGAGGGGCATCCAAAAGAGACAAAAAACATGCACGACCTCGCGAAGCATTACCTCGCGGTCGAGCTGCCAAAACAGGCCGTCGAAGTTTACCAAAAAATTCTAGAAATCAATCCCTCCGACCTCGCGGCAGTCAAAGGCGAAAAAGATGCTTCTGCCCGAGCTTCCATGCAGTCCGGTGGTTGGGAACGCGAAGATGCGGACTACCGCGACCTCATCAAAGATAAAGACGAGGCGAAATCCCTCGAACAAAAATCTCGCGTCGTGTTAGATGATGACGCCATCGACCAGCAATTAGCTGAACTTCACGCCAAAATTGAGGCAAACCCCACTCACCTCGATAGTGCCAGAAAAATTGCTGCCTTCTACGAGCAGAAAAAAGACTACGACAACGCGGTTCAATGGTATGATTACACCAACCAACTGGGTAATAACTCCGACGACGCCATCATTCGAAAAATTGCCGACCTCAAGATTCGCCAATACGATACGGCCGTCGGGCAGTGGGAAGATTACTTGAAAGGCGAAATCTCCGAAAAAGAACGTGAAGATGGAGAAAAAGAACTCGAACGCCTCCGTCGCGTGCGGGCCGACCTGCTCCTTACCGATGCCAAAACCCGTATCGAGCGCAACCCCACAGACCTACAGCTCCGATATGAGCTCGCCGAAATTTTATTTGAGGCCGGACAATTCCAAGAAGCCATTCCCGAGCTTCAAAAAGCTCGTCAAAATCCAAACGTACGTTTGCGAGCCATGCACCTACTCGGGCGTTGTTTCCAGAAAAAAAACATGCTCGATCTTGCTGCAAAAACACTATCCGATGCCGCGAGCGAAATTGTTTCGATGGACTCCACCAAAAAAAATATTACCTACCAGCTTGGCCTCGTTTACGAAGAAATGGGCAATATGGAAAAATCCATCAACGCCATGAAGCAAATCTATGAAGTTGATTATGGTTTTCGCGACGTGGCCGCCCGAGTCGAAGGCTCTTACACGAAGTAAAAGAACCTGTTCGCAAATCACCTCCGTTCGGCATCGCAACGCGCATACCTTGTCACGATAAGAAAGGACCGCGCTCTGTGACGCAGGCTCTTGATTTTTTTGCGAACTAAAAAAAATTTTATCATACGGGATGCCTTGTATTTTTTTTAAATTCGATTACCATACCGCTCCTACTTCATGAGAAATACGATAATAGGCAGTTCGGCAGGCAGTTCTTTGGGGATGATTTTATCCAATCAACGCGAGATTTTGGATATCCCGATTGAGCAAGCTGCAAAGGATACTCGTATTCGACTTACCGTTTTGCAGGGGCTTGAGCAGGACGATTTGACTCTTTTCGCGCATCCTAGTTATGCGCGTTTCTTTATTTTAGATTATGCACGTTACTTGGGGATAGATTCTCTCGATATCGAATCTTGGTTGCCAGTTCAGGGAAGTTCCTTGGGCGAGGGATT
>JBKEAD010000142.1:0-10242 GCA_047971915.1 Chthoniobacterales bacterium | reverse complement strand
AATTGCGGCGCGAAGGTGTTTTTGAATGGTTTCGGTTTCGCTGCGGAGCATGGTGGTTTGGTTGGCGACGCCGATGCGTGCGAGATGTTGATCGGGGTCGAAGCCTTCAGATGTTGCATTTTTAAATTTTTCGAGAAAGGCTTCGGGGTTGCCGCCGTTGCAGATGTAGTCGCAGACGGCTTTGGTTTGTTCGAGGTCGAGGACGATGAGGAAGTGACCGGTGCCGGTTGTGCCGAGGGCGCGTGATGCGGTGGCGCGTGTCTCCTCGTGGGCCGCTTTGCCGTGGATGATGGAGGTGACTTGTTCTTTGGCGTTTTGGCGGACGCGTTTCCAAACGCTCATGACGTCGCCGCAGGTGGTATCGACGATGCGGCAGCCAAGAGCTTTTATTTGGTCGATGATTTTTGTTTCGGCACCGAAGGCGGGGAGGATGACGACATCGTCTTTTTGTAAAATGGAGAGGTCGAGGTTTTTTAGAGCGATGCCCGTTTTGCTGGGGCGTGAGAGATTTTGAATACCGAGATTGGCGATGTGTTCGTTGACGTCGGGGTTGTGGATGATCTCTCCGACGATGAACATGCGGTCATTTGGAAAAACTTTTCGGGCGGCGTAGGCGAGGTCGATGGCGCGTTCGACGCCGTAGCAAAAGCCAAATTCTTTAGCTAAGTGAACACGTGTCGAAGGGGTTTCTAGAATGCCTGAGTTGTTGCGGATTTGTTCGACGAGGCTGCTTTGGTAGTGGCGTTCGACTTGCTCCTGAACATGACTCATCACTTCGGGAGTGCGTAGGTTTACGCGGGGTGGGGGCTTTGGTTTCTCGGTTACGGGATGGCTCATTCAGAATATTTTTTGGACTTTGTTTTGCCGTCTTTAATCTTTTTTTGCAAGGTCTGGGTATTCTTTGAAAGTCATGGCTTCGGAGTTTAGGCAGTAGCGCAGACCTGTGGGTTTTGGTCCATCGGTGAAGACATGGCCGAGGTGTCCGCCGCAGCGTATGCAATAAATTTCGGTGCGTCGCATCCCATAGCTTTCATCAAATTCTTCGCCTATATTTTCCGCTGCAAAAGGTGCAAAAAAACTTGGCCACCCCGTGCCGGATTGAAATTTTGATACGGAGCTAAAAAGTGGTAAATCGCAGCCTGCACAAAAATAAATGCCGGGTTTTTTGTTGTCTAAAAGCAGACCGCAGTGGGGACGTTCCGTCGCATGCGAGCGTAGGATGCGGTAGGCATCGGGACTTAGAATTTTTTGCCATTCCGCATCGGATTTTATGATGGTGGGAACTTTTTTTGGTTTTTCCGGGAAGCCTTTTTCGTCTGCAAATCGGACGCTAACTTCTTTTGGTAAATTTCTTGTCATGGATTGAGCGTGGGTTGAGTCGGTGTTCATTAGGGCACAAGCAAGCACGAGAGCGAGCGTCTGTATTTCTTGTCTCATTTGGCGAGCATAACCCTATAATTACATTTTTGTCTTTGTATTTTTCTTGTGGAAGCGTGCGGCACTCATTGAAGTAGGGGCAGCATGAATTTCTTTTATCCAATCGCCTTCGTAGGAGCCTATTTGTTAGGCTCCATTCCCTTTGGCTACCTTGCGGGACGCTTGAAGGGAATTGATTTACGTGAGCATGGCAGTGGAAATATCGGTGCGACAAATGCCGTTCGAATCCTTGGAAAACCAGTGGGCTATACGGTTTTTGCATTTGATTTTTTAAAAGGTCTGTTGGCCGCTGGGATGCCGACTTGGTTGGGAGCTCCTGAGTGGGTGGCGATTCTTTGTTCGTTGTGCGTTGTGGTGGGGCATAATTTTCCGGTTTGGTTGAGGTTTCGCGGCGGGAAGGGGATTGCGACTTCGGGGGGTGTTATGCTTGGACTTGTGCCGCAGGCTTTTGTGGTATCTCTGGTTGCTTGGGGAGTGCTTTTTTTTACGACACGTTATGTCTCGTTAGCTTCGCTAGCGGCTGCTTTGGGATTGCCGGCAACGACAGGAGTCCTGTATGTGATGGGCAAAGGATCGGGTTTGCTTTTTGGAGTCACTGCACTTATGTGTGTGATGGCGGTTTGGTTGCACCGAGGTAATATCAGACGCTTGCTCGCCGGTACCGAATCTCGGGCGAAGAAAAAATAATCCCTAAACACATCCAAAACACATAACTCACACGATAAGTTTTTTTAAAAAAGCATGTATAAAAATATAGGCATTGTTGGTGCGGGCGGCTGGGGAACGGCTCTGGCCTGTCTCTATGCAGAGGGCGCGACAAAACTCAGATTGTGGGGGCATAATCCCGAGATTGTTGAGGAGATTCGCACGAGACATACGAATGAAACTTATTTAAAAGGAATCCGAATTCCTGAAGACGTGTTGGTTACCAATAAACTTGAGGACTTGCAGGATTGTAGTTTGATTTTGATTGTTACTCCCTCTCGTGCTTTGCGCGAAATTTGCTCTCGTTTGGCCCGGTTGGAGATGGATTCTCGGGCCGTTTGGGTGAGTTGCACGAAGGGGATCGAGCATAATAGTGGTTTGCTGATGACGCAAATCATGGAGGAGGTGCTCGGCACGCGGCGTGTAGCTGTTCTTTCAGGGCCGAATTTAGCGATTGAAGTAGCGAATAAAATACCTGCGGCCAGTGTGGTCGGATGTGCTGAAGATGAAATTTTAGATGTTCTTTCGACGACTTTGAATCGTCCGGGTTTTCGTGTTTACCGAAGCGACGATGTGATTGGGATTCAACTTGGTGGGGCACTTAAAAATATTTTTGCGATTGGAGCGGGATGTTCCGACGGTTTTAAAATGGGAGATAATGCAAAGGCGGGGCTGGTAACGCGATCTTTGACGGAGATGACTCGGTTGGGGGTTGCTCTTGGTGGACGCCGTGAAACGTTTTCCGGCCTCAGCGGGATTGGCGATCTCATGGTGACTTGTTTTAGTAAACACAGCAGAAACCGAAAAGTGGGAGAGCGTCTCGGGGGAGGGGAATCGCGAGAAGAAATCGAGTCTTCGATGAAAATGGTGGCCGAGGGTATCCCGACGGTGCAAAGTGCCTACCAGTGTGCCCGTAGGCTGGGAGTGGACGCGCCGATTACGGAGCAGATTTTCAAAATTTTATATGAAAACAAAGCTCCCAAAAATGCTATGAAAGAGCTGCTGTTGAGGACGCCAAAGCCCGAGCACGATGAGGGCCTGTCTGATTCGGTGGGTAACGAGGAGGCACTGGCATGAAGCTTTCGAAAAAGAGTGAATATGCTCTTCGTGCGATGCTTGCTATTTCGAGATCGCCGGGAAGTCTTTGCACCATTCCAAAAATCAGCCGTGCTGAAGGAATCCCCGCGAAGTTTTTAGAGCAAATTCTTCTCACTCTGCGCCAAAAAGGTCTGCTTGAAAGTAAGCGTGGAGCTGGGGGCGGATACTTTACGCAGCGGCCACCAAGCCAGACGACAATATTAGAAATCATCGAGGCTATCGAGGGGCCGTTTGAGACCGGAGAAAACGATACCTCGACGAGCGGAGTCGATTTGTTTTTGCAGGAGCTTTATAAAAATATTCGTGAAATTCTCGCAGATAATACGATGGATGATTTGCTCGAACTCGATGCCGATAACGCCGAAGTTTCTAATTTTGAAATTTAACGAGTAACTGTTTGGTTACTATTTAGTTAGAAAAAAGAATCTGGATTTTTTGATTGCCGGGTTTGACTTTTGCGAGGGCTGGCTTTTATTCTCCGGCCTCCATGAAAATGAAAGTTTTGGTCGCAGACCCAATAGCACCGCGCGGAATTGAAGAATTAAAAAAATGCGAAGAGTTTGACGTAATCGTTCAGACTGGTCTTTCGGAGGAGGCGGTTGTGGAGCTTGCACCGGAGCTTTCTGCCATCGTCGTGCGGAGTCAGACAAAAATAACTTCTAAAATTTTCGATGCGGCTCCGAATTTGAGAGTTGTGGGTCGCGCCGGGGTGGGGGTGGACAATGTGGATGTTGCATCGGCAACAGCGCATGGTGTGATCGTGATGAATACGCCTGGCGGCAACACGATTTCGACGGCGGAACATGCTTTTTCGTTGATGATGAGCCTTGCGCGAAACATTCCCCAAGCCGATGCATCGGTAAAAGCAAGCCGCTGGGACCGCAAAAAATACCAAGGGGTCGAGCTTTATGGCAAGACGTTGGGCATTCTTGGAATGGGGCGGATTGGTTCTGAAATCGCTCGTCGCGCCCTTGCTTTTGGAATGAAAGTCTGTGCCTACGATCCTTATTTGAGCGAGACAAAGGCTAAGACATTGCAAGTCGAGCTTGTTGAAAATCTAGATGATCTTCTCCCGCTGTGCGATTTTATTACGCTTCACATGCCGCTCACGTCGGAGACGAAGCATATGCTGGATGCGCGTCGTTTGGCTCTTTGTAAAAAAGGCGTTCGTATTGTAAATTGTGCTCGTGGTGGGCTTGTAGAGGAAGGTGCCTTGGCGGAAGCTCTGGCGAGTGGGGGGGTAGCCGGTGCCGCACTGGACGTTTTTGAGCTTGAGCCGCCGTCGGCTGATTTGCCGATTTTGCAGCAGGAGAAAGCGATTTTTACGCCCCATCTCGGTGCATCGACAACCGAAGCTCAGGAAAATGTCGGTATCGAAATCTCGGAGGCCATTCGTGCCGTGTTGCTCTTTGGCGAGGTGCGAAACGCCGTCAATGTCCCAAGTATCGATGCAAAGACTTTGGAGACGCTCGGGCCGTGGATCGATTTTTGTCAACGTCTGGGTTCTTTTCTCGGTCAGCTCTCGCCGAAGCGTGTGGAGAAGCTGCGCGTTCGCTTTAGCGGGAAAATTGGTGACCGAGATTTGACGCCCTTGACCCGCTCGGTCTTAACTGGATTTTTGCGGCACATTGGCGGTCAGGAAATCAATCAAGTAAATGCTCCGGCGCGGGCAAAAGCTCTCGGAATCAGCATCATCGAAAGTCGTCATAGTGAGCCCGGTGAATTTTCGGAGTGGATCGAAGTTGTGGCGGAGTCAAATGATGCTTCGGCTTCGGTGCGCGGCACTTTCTTCGGGCGCACCCCACGTGTGGTGATCGTTAATGAACGTTTCGTTGAAGCCGAGCCGGAGGGGGTTGTTTTGATCGTCGAAAATACCGATGCCCCCGGTATCGTCGGGCAGGTCGGCACGGCTTTGGCCGAGGATAAGGTGAATATCGCCTCCATGTCGCTGAGTCGAAATGAAATCGGCGGCACGGCCTTGACGGTTTTGAATCTAGACTCGCGGCCATCGGAGGCAATGCTGACTAAACTTGTCAAAACAAAGAGCATTCTTTCGGCAAAAGTTATCGAAGTCTGATTTAGCGATCTGCTTTTTGCGGACATCGCCGAATAGAAATAGAGTGGACTGGGAGCCCACACTTCTTATTTTGCTCAAAGAACTTGCATAATACCTAATAATCGGTAGGTTTTTAGGTATTCGTTTTTTAAGGAGTTAAATTTTGGAAGAAGAGAGGTATTTTTGATGTTGCTTTCGGATATTTCATCGGAGGAGGTTGCGCGTTTGGCGGCGGAATTTGAGAGCTATGATTTGGAGCGGATTTTGGCTTGGTGCTGGGAGCGTTTTGGTGAGCGTGCAGCGATTGGAACGAGTTTTCAGGGAGCGGGCTTGGTGACTCTGCATGTGGCGCGGACGCACGGTTTTAATTTTCCGGTTTTTACAATCGATACGGATTTGCTTTTTCCCGAGACCCTAGAATTGAAGGCGAAGTTGGAGCGGAAATATGATTTTGAAATTGAGTCGCTGCATCCCGAGCAGACGCTTGAGGAGCAGGCGCGGGAAATGGGCGAAGAGCTTTGGAAGACCAAGCCGGACGTGTGCTGTATGCTGCGCAAGGTCGTGCCTTTGCAAAATAAACTCACCGAGCTGGACGTATGGATTACGGGCGTGCGGCGCCAACAGAGCGATACGCGTAAGCAAACGAAAATTTTGGAACTTTACAAATTTGACGTGCTGCGAGATCGGCATATTTTGAAGCTAAATCCGATGGCCTTGTGGACGCGGGAGAGGGTGCAGGCATTTTTAAAAGAACATGAGATTCCGACCAATCCGCTTTTGCTAAAGGGATATCGCAGTATCGGCTGCATGCCCTGCACGCGCCCGGTGACGGAAGGGGAAAATGAGCGTGCGGGTCGTTGGACAGGTTTCGATAAAGCGGAGTGTGGGATTCATACCTTTCTCGGGTCGAATATTTGATTTTTCGGATTGAGAACGAAAAGTAATTCTTCTACTGCTTGCCAAACTTCTCACCTTTCTATGCGTCGCTTTCTTTTTTTGGTTTCTTTTCTTTTTTTAAATTCCCTGTTTGTAAATGCCGCAGAGTTTCGAGCGGCTTGGGTGGCCTCGGTTTGGAATTTGAATTATCCCTCGCGTCCGGGGTTGAGCGTTTCGGCGCAGAAAAAAGAAATCACGCGGATTTTAGATGTTGCGAAAAGTGCCGGACTGAATGCGCTGTTGGTGCAGGTGCGTCCTGAGAGTGATGCGCTCTATGCCTCGCGCTTGGAGCCGTGGAGTCACAATGTATCGGGAAAACAGGGCGCGTCGCCGGGTTTTGATCCGCTGGAGACTTTTATCCGCGAGGGACGTCGACGGGGAATCGAGATTCACGCATGGATAAATCCTTTCCGCGCTGCGGTGAGTGCGAAAAAAAGTCGTCACAAATCCCATATTAGTCGCCGTTTTCCGGACGCAACCCTGCGAGTCGGGAATTTACTGTGGATGGATCCGGGTGTGCCGGCGGTGCGCGAATTTATTGTTCGAGTCGTTGCAGATATAACGGCGCGTTACGATGTGGCGGGGATACACTTTGACGATTATTTTTATCCCTATCCAAAAGCAGGGAAGGCGCAGAATTTTCCGGATTCAAAAAGTTATGCAGCCTACAAACAAAGTGGTGGACGACTTGGCCGCGACGATTGGCGACGAGATAATGTAAACCGCCTGATTCGCGATACGCATAGCGCGGTGAAGCGAATAAAGTCGCAGGTAATCTTCGGTGTTAGCCCTTTCGGAATCTACACAAAAGGCTACCCAAAGGGGATCGAAACGGGCGTCGATCAGCTTCACCAACTCTATGCAGACCCTGTAAAATGGATGCGCGAGGGGTGGATAGACTATCTCGCTCCGCAGTTGTATTGGCGCGATGGTGGACCGCAAAGCTTCTCCACGCTCTTGCGCTGGTGGCGTGATCCGCGAGTGAATCCGCGCCGAATTCCAATCCTTCCGGGCATTGCTTTGGATCGCTTATCGAAACCGCACAATTGGTCCACTTCGGAGATAAAACGCCAGCTTCAACTCGAGAAAAAGATCGGGCCACGCGGCGAAGGTGGTTTCATTTTATGGAACGTCGGTCCACTACTCAAAAATACAAAGGGCATTCGAAGCGTTATCGCTTCGGAGTGAAAACGAGATTTTTTTAAAATGAAAATATTAGTCACCGGAGGAAGCGGATTTATCGGAAGTCATATTGTCGAGCATTACCAAGGCCAAGCCGAAATCGTTGTGTTAGACAATTTCAGGACCGGTAGGCGGAGCAATTTGGGAGGCTTGGATTGTAAGCTTGTCGAAGGGTCGATTTTAGATCGTGAGTTAGTGGACTCTCTTATGCAACGTGTCGATGTGGTCTTTCATCTTGCTGCACTTGTGAGTGTTCCTGAATCTGTCGAGAAGCCTGCGGAGACTGTAGAAATCAATGTGCAGGGACTTTTAAATGTTTTGGAATCGGCGCGTCATGCGAATGTAAAAAAGCTCTGCTTTGCAAGTTCTGCTGCCGTGTATGGGGAAATTGCCGAGTCGCCAAAAGTCGAAACCATGACTCCAGATCCGAGAAGTCCCTATGCGATTACGAAGCTGGACGGGGAGTATTACTGCGACTTTTACGCACGACAAGGGTGGTTGGATACGGCTTGTCTTCGCTTTTTTAATGTCTTTGGTCCACGGCAGGATCCGGGCAGTGCCTATGCGGCTGCCGTGCCTATTTTTATCCAACGTGCTTTGGACAAAAAGCCTGTAAATATCTATGGCGACGGCGAGCAGACCCGAGATTTTATTTATGTAAAAGATATCGTGGGTGCTCTGATTTTTTTAGCGCATAATACGTCGCTGCACGGTGTTTTCAATGCAGGCTACGGCAGCAGTCAGACCATAAATACCTTGGCGAAAAATATTCTCAAACAAATCGAAGCTTCGTCCGAAATTATTTATTCCGATCCGAGACCCGGAGACATTCGCCACTCGGTAGCCAGTGCAAAAAAATTACTGGATGCTGGCTGGAAGCCCCGTTTTAAGCTGGAGGAGGCTATTTCCGAAACCGTTCGATCTATGCGGGTGTGCCCATAACTCAATCTGTGACAAAATTGTTTCATTTTAGGTGATGCATTCTTTTTTGGGATGCGTGAGAAGGGAGACTTCTTAATCAACCAACCATGACACAATATAAAGCTTTTTTATACAAACACACGGCAACTGCTGTTTTTGCCGGCTTACTCGGATTTTCAGCCGCAACGACCTCTCTCGTTGCCAAAGAAATTTATTCCGAAACAAATACCAACGATCAAGAGAGCGAAAGCTCATCGTTTCTTTCGGATTGGTGGTATGGCGAATACGCCACCGGGAACTGGTTCGGTGTTCGCGATACGCTCGAAGACAACGGAATCAAACTCGGCGGAAAATACTACGGAGCTTTTTTCGGCGTTGTCGATAGCCAAGGCGGCAATCGCGGATTTTGGGACCAAGGACTTGAGTTCAAGGGCGAAATCAATACCGGAAAACTCCTGAAAGTCGATCAGCTCAAAGGTGTGAAACTTTTCGGAGCCGTCCGTTGGCGCGATGATCGTGGTGCCGCCGACCCAAATACTTTTGTGGAAGCCACGAGTATGTTTAAACCATCTAACTGGATTTCAGGCATGGGGTGGCGCTTGCTCAATTTCGGCATTGAGATCGGAAGTGATGAATATCTTCCCATCGAAGACATGATTGTTTTCCGTGCGGGTTGGATCCAACCCCAAAAAGAATTCGTGGACCAACCCCTCTCGAAGCTTTTTCTGAACAATGCTATCAATAGTTCCAAAGGCATCGGCGGGAATATACCTTTTGGCTCCAGCTTCTCGACATGGGGCGGCTCTTTGGAAGTCAAACCTGCTGAATGGGCCTATGTAAAAGGTGGCCTCTTCATGTCCTATCCCAGCGGTGCTAAAACCCAAAACCACGGTCTGGCCTTTCAAGGTTACGCTGAAGACACAAGTCAAAACGGTCTGATGACGATCTTGGAAACAGGCGTAAAACCAAAAATCGGCCCAAATGAACTTCCCGGGCACTATGCAATGGGTGGTTACTACTACGGTGGAGAGGCTGATTCTTTTAATGGAACCAGCCAATACGGACAATACGGTTTTTATTGGCAAGCCGATCAAATGCTTTTCCGCGAGCCTTCTGCTTCAGTCGAAGAACCGGCACCGACGGGCAAAGATACGGTTGACTACAAGTCGTCAAACAAAAGCTTCAAAAGTCCTGTTTCAACCGAAAAACCAAAGCTCTCCGACCAAGGACTCAGCATGTTCAATTTCGTTTCCTTTGCGCCGAAGTATAATAATATCTTTCCGTTCTACTTTCACACAGGGCTTGTTTACAAAGGTCTCATCCCGACCCGCGATGCTGACTTGACGATGATTGCCCTAGGTTACGGCTCCTACAGTTATTATAATACGCTTGCACAGCGTGCTCAAGGTTCCAGCAAACAACCCAACTATCCGCTGGTCATCGAGGGCGGCTATCGCGTGCAAATTAATAAGTGGGCTTTCGTCCAACCCTTTATCCAATACATCATTCGTCCAAACGGAACGAACAATGTGCAAAACGCCACCGTCCTCGGCGTTTACACCGGTATTAATTTTTAAAAAGGGCGCATAAAGATATAACATCCTAAAAAAAGGTGGCTGCCGAAAGGTGGTCACCTTTTTTTGTTACTCCTTTGAAAAGCTGCTTAACCCGTCACGACCGAAAACGCTCCGAAACGTCTGAGGAATATCGTTTGGCAGTAATTCGCAAGACCTCGGGATGCTTGAGTGAGGACGATGCGGAGGATTTAGCCCAAGCGGTGGAGCAAGCAGGACGCGACGTCCCCTATACTATCCATGAGTGGTAGTACTGTCCTGCTCGATACCAAAATTATAATAGCTCACTTCAGCCACAAAGAAGGGATGATGTATGTGACTTGGTAAAACAAG
>JBKEAD010000076.1:0-1737 GCA_047971915.1 Chthoniobacterales bacterium | reverse complement strand
GGAGCGGCATGAATTTTTTTTTAAAGCCTTCCCGCCCTGCAAATATGGTGCGTGCCGATGCTCTATGCCTTGGGCTGTTTTTTTGCTTATCTTTTAGCCTTTGGGTGGTTTTTACCCGTGGGACCGGGGCATCGATTTATGATGATGTTTTACATTCCAGTGGCATGGACAGCGATGTGCGCGGCGGATTATTTGGCTCGGGCTAATCCTCGCAAAGAAGCGTTTGCTTTGCTCGCACTTGCGCAAGTTTTCATTGCTACGCTGCTTGTAAGTCGACTTTTTGTGCTTTGGGCAACGCCATTTTTTGGAGAGATACGCTACGCCTTTTGAAAAAGTCTGTCAGGAATTTGTTGTGAGGTGTAAGCTGCCCTAGAAAAATTTTTTATGAATACTCCCGCCCAAACTAAAAAGCCCGATTACGAACGTCAGATTGAAATGGATTTTTTGCGTGCGACCGAGGTGGCTGCGCTAAATACTCTGCAATGGTTGGGAAAAGGTGAAAAAGAACTCGCCGATGCTGCGGCTTGCGACGCGATTCGAGGAATGTTTGACCTCGTCGATATGCGTGGTGAAGTGGTGATCGGAGAAGGAATCAAAGACGAGGCACCGGGGCTTTTTAAAGGTGAAAAAGTCGGAACTTGGAAGGAAGGAGCACCGGCTTTCGACATCGCACTCGATCCTGTGGATGGCACGACAAATGCCAGTAAGGGAATGCCAAATTCGCTGAGCTGTATTGCTGCGGCTATTTCGACCGAGGATGGTGAGCCGTCTCTGCAGGACATCCCCGCGTTCTATATGAATAAATTGGCCTATCCGCTCGCCGTGCGTCGTGCGTGGATGGAAGATCAAAACTTGCCCATTAGCATTGAGGCTCCGATTGAAGAAGTCATCGATATAACGGCGAAAATTTTGGGTAAAGAAGTCCGCGACGTGGTAGTGTGCGTGCTCGACCGTCCTAGAAATCAGGGCTTTATCGATGCGATTCGTAAAAAAGGTGCCGCCCTACGAATGATTATGGATGGTGATATTGCTGCGGCTATGGCACCAGCCATGCATACTTCAAGTATCGATCTCTACTGCGGAATCGGTGGAACTCCGGAAGCAATTCTCTCCGCTGCTGGTTTGCGCTGCCTCGGTGGTGGCATGCGTGCAAAAATCTGGCCACGCGATGAAGCGGAAAAACAATCCCTCATCACCGAAGGCTGGGGCGACCGCTTGGACAAGGAATACATGTCCCGCGATCTTGCTCGTGGAGAAAATATCGTTTTTGCAGCAACTGGGATAAGCTCGAGTCCACTGCTGCGTGGAGTTGAGGTCAAAGGCTCCATCGCGACAACCTACTCCGTGCTCATGCGGGCTCGCAGTGGCACGGTGCGCTTTGTCGAAGCTCAGCACAACCTCACCCGCAAAACAATTCACCTCCGAAGCACGCAAGTCGAAGACGCCGTATAGGATCTAGTAAATTTCCCGAGACCTCTTCATAAATAGGAGCTACGCACAGTGATTAAGACACGCATACTCTGGCACTTCCCCTCATGTTGAGTCCAGATCCCTCCAACTTAATGTCATCCTCGCTGGGAATGCGGACAAGTTTGTTCAAATGGTTGCCATTTTATTCCAAAATATTTGTAAAAAACACTCCCAGACTTGCAAACACATCACTTTTCAGAAACCATGTATCCCGTCGGCGGACGGTCGCTGTCTCTTGCCCTGCGCAAAAGAGAGAGGAAAGTCCGG
>JBKEAD010000061.1:0-9143 GCA_047971915.1 Chthoniobacterales bacterium | reverse complement strand
CGCCTATTCCTAATTCAGGCTCCTCGCTGTTTTGAGTGGGTAGGACAGAGTGGTTTGATGGGGGCTGTGCGCCCCCAAACCCCGCACCGCTCGCCGCGGCGGCTAGTCCGGTTATGTCTCTAAGAATTACTAAAGACGAATCAAACGAATTCTCTATAGCCTCTGCGAATGAAATCGTAGAACAAGAACTTGCCTACCTTAGTGAGTTTACTTTGTCGGATACTCAAAGACCTAGTAAGTTTATTTTCTCAATGCCCCATAAGGTCTTCACACCTATGCCTCTCTCCTGGTGGGAGTCATTTTTTCAAGTTTATGCACGCATGGGAGTCAATCAGACAAACATGGGATATCTCGTCAGAGAGCGTCATGGCGGGAAAGTTATAGATGGGTTAGCTCAGAAATATGGCATCGATTATGATGTTTATAGAAATTCACTCCCAACAATTATTGAGGGCGGAAATTTTGACGCAAACACCATCGAAAAAGATACGGAATACTATGTAAACAGAGAGATTTCTGCTCTGACCTCATCCGGGGGCACTCGTCTTTATAAAGTATATAAATATCTGGATGAGTCTTTCCTCTACCGAGACACGCCTAGTTCTAGACTTCTACTTCCGAAAGAAATTCTTATTTCACGGTTTAAAGATAGAGGCCTTACCCCGGAGGCTCTACAGCTTGAATCTTGGGACGAAGCATTCATTCCACTCACAAATCAAATTCGACCAAGTGATTTTTTGCGTTTTATGACGATGTCGACTCTTTCGCAAGGTGCTAAATATATTGTTTTTTGGTGCTATGGGCCGGATTACCTAACAACAGAAATGAATGTCACCGGGCGTAACGTCCGGTTCGGGTGCGCTTTCGCGCTATGGCGACACAGAGTCCCTAAAGTATGAGACCGAGTATGCAGCGATTTTTTATGCAAATACTCTGAAGGCCGAAGTATGCTTCTCCCATCCCGACCGTGACCGGTGGAGAGCGTTTAGTTTAAAAGACAATAGGGCATCCGATATACTGGTTTAAAACAAGAACTTTACTTCAAGAGCGGATTCCTGATTGTTTAAAAGGGTGCCGAAGCGTCGAGTTCTTAAAAAAAATCCCATAGGGCGAAAAAAATCTGTTCCGAAAAAGTCTTCGGTTTCGAGAAAAGCAGCGGCACGCCCTGTCAAAAAACGTCGGAAGCATCGGTTGCCCTGGCGCATCTTTTTTAAAATTGGCTTTGCCTGTGGGGTCCTTTGGTTGTCGTTTGGTCTTTTTTACTATCTTCTATCGTGGCGATACGATTTGAACTCGATCGACCAAATGCCGGAACGCTCGGTCGTTTATGATAGGCACGGAAAATTTTTTAGCCGCCTATCGGGAGAAAATCGCAAGGTGGTGCCCTTTGACCAAGTCTCCAACGACTTCATAAATGCGCTCTTGGCACGAGAGGATTCGCGTTTTTACAATCACGTCGGCGTGGATCCCATCGGCATTGCGCGGGCCTTGGTGCGGAATCTTTTGCTGGGAGGTATTCGGCAGGGGGGAAGCACGATTTCGCAGCAGCTTGCACGAAATATTTTTCCGCTCGGCGGTAAAAATTTTCACCGCAATTTATTAGAAGCGGCCCTGTCTTTTCGGATCGAAACAGAGCTTAGCAAAGAACGCATTCTGGAATGTTACATGAATCGAATTTACTTCGGATCGGGTTACTACGGGATCGAAACGGCGTGCCAAGCTTATTTTCAAAAACCGGCTTCGCAAATCAATCTCTCTGAGGCCGCATTGCTCGCCGGACTCATTCGCAGCCCGACACGCCTGTCGCCTTTTAACGACGTCGAAGCATCCATTACGCAGCGCAATAGCGTTCTCAAGCGAATGCATGAATTGGGACTTATTACCTCTCAAGAAAGACTGGAGGCCATGCGCTATAAAATCGCCGTAAACGAAGATTCGCAACCCGCGCAGCCGCAGGAAAATTGGGCGATGGATACTATTCGACGGAAACTTGAGAATCTGCTGGATAAAACGGAGCTTGGCGAGGGCGGACTTTCCATTTTTACCAGCATTGATCCGGTGCTTCAGGAGCAGGCGGAGCGGGCTTTGCAAAATCGCCTTATCGAGGTTGAATCTCGCAAAGACTATACCCATCTTTCGCGTAAGGACGCCATTGCCCGAAAGAGCAACGACTATTTGCAAGCCGCTACCTTAGCTCTGGATAATAGCACAGGCGGAATTTTAATGATCGTGGGTGGTCGAGACTACTACCGCAGTAAATTCAACCGTGCCTTGCTTGCCCACCGCCAGCTCGGCTCCGTCGTGAAGCCCTTTTTTTATGCACAGGCCTTTGCAGCCGGGCTTTCACCCGGACAAAAGGTCGAAGATGCCGCTCTGACCTCACGCGATATTCCTCGGCAATACGGTAGCTATCGCCCAAGTAATGCCGATGGCAAATTTGGAAAACCACGCGAAGCACGCGATGGATTGATCTATTCGAGAAATACGATGTCGATACGCATCGGCATGAAGGGGGGGATTGACAAAGCCGCAGACCTCGTTATTCGATCCAATTTAAATAAAAACCCCAAACGTTTTCCCTCACTTTTTTTGGGAGCTTTCGAGAGTGATTTGCTGAGACTGACCTCTGCTTACACCGTTTTTCCAAATCGTGGAAATATGGTTCTACCTTGGATTATCGACCGCGTCGTAGATGCTCACGGTAATCTGCTATATCGACGCCAGCCCACAAAAAAACCTCTCCTCGAACCGCGTGCTGCCGGGCAGGTCGCAAACATTTTACAAGATGTCCTCACCCGCGGAACGGGCCGCGCCTCCTATCGATACGGACTTCGCCGAAGAGCTGCAGGGAAAACCGGAACTACGAATAACTGGCAAGACGCTTGGTTCGTCGGCTTCACCTCCAACATCACGTGCGGCGTCTGGGTGGGTTTTGATAAACCTCGCCGTATTGCAAAAGGAGCCGGTGGCAGCCAACTTGCCCTCCCGATCTGGGTGGACATTGTCGAGAGTGCTGCTGCACGCAATTATTGATTTCGCTGGCCAACACGGCGAAATCGTTTGCTAAAAAAATAAAGTCCACAGCAAAAAATCACTCCGAAAAAAGATGGTTCAGGAACAAGCGTGGGCGGTTTTAAAGTGATTATTCCCGCCATTTGGTCAAAGTCGGCATTAGAAATTCCTTGGTTTCTACCAAGCGCACTTTCAAAATTTTGCTCCGAAACTGTAAAAGCACCAATGCCGGTCAGCGAGACCATTCCCACGCCAGCACTCATCCACTTAAATTCTCCGCCAAGTCCAAGTCCAGATCCAAGTCCAGATACAACCCCTTCGTTACCTCCGGAAGTCGGAACTTGTGACATATTAACGGGCTGGGAGAGGCTGGATGCTTCATTGCCTTGCGACACGGAAGCACCACTGTCTTCAGTTAAAGCCGCCAGACTGTGAGATGCCATAATATTATCAATACCCCGCATTTGAATGCCGGAAACGACATTTTCTCCTACATCGCCAAAGCGACTTAGATCCATAATGGAAGGCGTATTTTTGGGAGCCGATGGGGATGAGGGCGGGGGCGATGGTGCGAAGGGGGTGGCGATACTGTATGACGCAGATGAAACCACCGGAGTGCCGGTAAGTAAAGATTCGGGAGAGCTTGAAGCATCTCTTCGCGCAAGCGAAATCACGATCGCCCCAAAAAGCAAAGCAAAACCGAGCAATTGTCCCACGGAGACAATTGTCAGCTTAAAATTTTGAGATTTTAATGACCAATTACGCCAAAACAAAATAGAGTACCTCGCTTCTTCTTGATGCTAATTTTCCATTAGAAAAAATTCAATAAAGATGCAATCGGTCGACTAGAATTTCTTTAAATCCCTCGGAGAGCGATATTCCAGCCTAGCAGCCTTTCAAACTTATTCCGCACGGCTGCAAAATTCGGGGATTTGGTCAAATTTTTCGCTCGACATTATAAGTCCGGCAGACTTGCTAGAGTCACTGTTTTTCAGCTACTTCAGGATTTGTTTTCGCCATTTTGGTCGTATTTTTCAGATCGATTAGATCACGCATAATGAGGAGTGTCTCGTTGCGGATTGCATCGGGCGCAATTGGTTTATCTTCTTCCGCTTTCGACTTTTCGCCTTCTTCGGTTTTTGCGGTTTTGTCGTCTTTGGAATCTTCTGCTAATGGAGTGCCGTCGATAGGTTCCACTACTTCGCCGCTTTCGACATCATAGAGGCTTTTTTTGGGCTCGCGGTCAAAGGGCACTTCCACAAGTTCGGGGCTATCCACATTATCAAGAGTCAATTCATAAGCGATAGCCTCCAGTGCCGGGCCACGCTTTTCCCGCACCTCACCTCTTGTTTCAACACGCTTTTTATCCTCTTCGATTTCGGCTTCGCGCTTTTCACGGTTCAAAGAAAGTTTATTTTCCTCGAGGCGTTTATTCAGTCTTTGACTGTCTTCGAGAATGAATTGAAACTCTGGTTCAAGCTGCACTCGCTGAGCAGAACGCGCTTTTAAAGCGGGTAAAAAAAGGTTTAGCGTCGTGGACTCATCTGAAAGCTGGCGGTCCACCTCATCATATTGCAGCGGATTCAAAAGGGCACCCTCACCGATCTCATCGGTATCCGTAATAGAGGGGAGCACGATGTCCGACTCCACGCCCTTTAACTGCGTAGATCCTCCGCTGACTCGATAAAATTTTTGAACGGTTAGTTTGATTGCCCCTGCGTCCGATCCGGCAAGACTAAAGAACGGCATATAGCGACTCACATCGACAAGCTGCTGCACGGTGCCTTTGCCGAAACTACGTTCGTCGCCTACGATAATCGCCCGTCCGTAATCTTGAAGTGCTGCCGCAAAGATTTCGCTAGCCGATGCACTCAAACGGTTCACAAGAACAATGAGCGGACCGGTGTAAACTTGATTTCCTTTGTGATTACTCACGCGCACAAATCCGGTGGAGTCTTTGGACTGCACGATGGGACCCGGCGGCACGAAACAACTCGTGAGCTTGATCGCTTCTTCTAACGATCCCCCCCCATCCTTTCGCAAATCAATCACCAAACCTTCGATACCTTCTTTTTCTAAACGTTCGAGAAGTCGGCTCACATCTTCCGTCGTACTTTTAGGTGCCCCCTTGCCGTCGCGATTCATATTTGCATAAAAAGAGGGAAGGGTAATCCAACCAATTTTTGCAGCAGGCATATCGTCGCCTGCGGGAAGTTCGATAAGCTCGGCTTTTGCCTCTTGATCTTTCAATTTTACTTCGTCGCGAACGATGGTGATTACTTTCCGAGCGGAGGGATCGCCGGCATTACTTGGAGCGACCAAGAGGCGCACGGTGGTTCCTTTTTTTCCGCGAATCTGATCAACGACTTTGTCGAGCTTCATCCCAACCACGTCGTTAAATTCCTCATCTCCTTGGGCTACACCCGCAATGCGGTCATTCGCTTGCAGGCTCCCCTCCTTATCGGCGGGTCCACCAGGAACGACCTCTACGACTTTAGCGTAGCCATCTTCAGAGCGTAAAACTGCACCTACGCCGACAAGGGATAGGCGCATGGAAATCTCGAAATTTTCCATATCGCGAGGACTCAAGTAGCTGGAGTGCGGATCGTAAGCTTGAGTCACAGCAGAGAGATACGTGTTCATTATATCTTCGTATTCCTGCTCGTGGATATTGCGCAGCACTTGGTCGTAGCGGCGGGTAATCGTGACCTCTGGGCTGTCGAGACGTGTATCGCTAAGCTCTTCCTGCAAGAGTTCCGCCGTAATACGTTTCCGCCAGAGAGCGTCAGCAGCAGCCTCATCGCTGGGCCAAGCGGCTTCATCGCGATTTAATTCGATTGTCTCATCCGTATCGAAAGCGAATTCTTTGCCGGCCAAAACTTTATTTTTTGCAACTCGATCTTCGACACGTTTTTCAAAGCGTTTAAAAATATCCTCTGCCGGCGAAAGGTCACCACGAAGCAAGGTGTCATCAAGCGAATCCTCGTAACGTGCACGAAACTCATCGATGTCTTTTTGAGTAAAATAAAGCCGATTGTAATCAAGCATGCGAATGTAGTTGTCGAAGATTTTCTCCGACATAGCATCATCAAGCTGCTGACGGGTGTAGTGCCCCTGCTCAAGAATGCGCCCTACCGTTTGGGCTACCCGGGCCACCTCTGCTTTGCTCTGCCTAGACGTTTTTTCGGGAACGGATACAGGCTCCGCGCCAACCGCTGCAAACGAGGCGGATAGAGCTATAGCAGCACAAAAAAGCGAGTGGATGAATCGACTCTGAAAAATCGGCATGCCAAAATCTAGCGTCTGCCGACCTCTCCTAGAAAGCTTAAAAAAAATCATCTGCGTAAAAAAATAATTATTCGTCGTTCTACTCTGGTAACTTTAGGTTTATATCTTCTGCAAATAGAGACACTTTAATGGAAAATAAGTTCAAAACATTTACAGGCGGAATCTTTGAAACAAATTGCTACCTACTCAAGTGCCCGAATGGGAATCTGCTTGTCGATGCGCCCGACGGAGCGGACCACGCTTTTCAAAACGAAGAAATTGACATCCTTTTTTTGACTCACGGACATTTCGATCACGTCATTGATGCTGCAAAAATCCAAGCACGGCACGGCTGCGAAATCCTTTATCATCCCGAAACATCTCCACTTGTAGAAACGGCAGATGCTTTCAAAAAATACGGCTTCGCGCTTGAAATCACACCCTTCAAAGCCACTCGACTCATTTCCGCACAAAAAGGAATCGAACTCCTCGGCACAAATTGGGATTTACTCGATGTCCCCGGCCACTGTCCCGGAAGTCTCGCTCTATATCATCCTGAAACAGGAAATGTATTCAGCGGCGACGCGCTCTTTAAAGAAAGCATAGGACGTACCGATTTACCAGGCGGCGACACGGAACTTTTGCTAAGGTCCATCCGTGAACAACTCTTCACCCTGCCCGATTCGTCGAAGGTTTACCCCGGACACGGAGGCGCAACAACTATCGGTTCCGAAAAAAAACATAATCCCTTCCTGCAATGATGCTGGACAATACCACAACTTAAAGGCAGTTATAGACCACAATAACAAAAGCAAACTCTTTAGACACTACCACCCACCAGATTTATGCCCCGTTACAACTACGTCGCACTCGACTCGCAAGGCCAGGAATCAACTGGCGTCATCGAAGCCGCTTCTCAAAACGAAGCCATTGGCCAGCTCCGCCAATCCGGTTATTTCCCAAAATCCATAGCGGAAGAAACTAAGGCCCAGCGCACAAAAGCCACCAAAGCCGTAAGTGCTGACAAAAAAGGCGGTAGTCTCGGCAAAAAAAACATCACCATTCCCTTCCTGCAACGAACCACGATCAAAGGTAAAACACTGATGATCTTTACGCGTCAGCTAGCTACGCTGATCGACGCGGGTCTCCCTCTCCTACGCGGCCTCACCGTTCTCGGAAAACAGGAGCCCGACCCCGTATTGCGCAAAACAATAGCCAACCTCGCCGAATCCGTCCAAAGCGGTGGAACCTTTTCTGAAAGTCTAAATGGACACCCCAAAATCTTTAATAAACTCTACGTCAATATGGTAAAGGCCGGTGAGCTTGGCGGTGTGCTCGAGCTCGTCCTCCTCCGTCTTGCCGAGTTCCAAGAAAAAGCCCAAAAGATCAAAAACAAAGTCGTTTCGGCAATGTTTTATCCCGTCATTGTTCTATTGATTGCCGTCGCGATTATGGGCTTCCTCCTCGTCTTCATCGTCCCAAAGTTCGAGGCCATTTTTGCCGACATGCTCGGCGGCAAACCCTTACCTCTACTCACTCAATTCGTCATCGGAATCAGCAACGGGGTAAAAGAAAACATCCTCTTTCTTGTCGTTGGTATCGTTTTGCTCGTTGTCGGATATAAATTAATTCAACGAACCCAAAAAGGCACCGTCTTCTTCGATACGCTAAAGCTCAAACTCCCTCTCTTCGGCGACCTTACCCGCAAAAGTGCCATCTCCCGTTTCAGCCGAACCCTCGGCACCCTCGTCACCAGTGGTGTTCCCATTCTACAAGCTCTCAACATCACGCGTGAAACCGCCGGCAACGTCATCATCGCCGACGCCATCACCAAAGTTCACGACGCAGTAAAAGAAGGTGAATCCGTCGTCCAGCCTCTTGAGGTCAGTGGCGTCTTCCCGCCAATGGTCATCAGCATGATCGACGTCGGTGAAGAAACCGGACAACTCCCCGAGATGCTTCTGAAAGTCGCCGAAGTTTACGACGACGAGGTCGATAATGCCGTTGCAGGTTTGACTTCCCTGCTCGAACCCATCATGATCGTGTTCTTGGCTGTTGTTGTCGGAACGATTGTTATCGCCCTATTCCTGCCCCTTATCGGCATCATCAGCGGTATGCAGCAATAAAAAATTTCGCGCTAAACACTGAAAAACATCCCTCAACATGAATACAAAACCGAAGACTCAAATAAAACAACCCGGTGCATTCTCTTTAATCGAACTCCTCGTTGTCATCGCCATCATCGCAATCCTAGCTGGTTTGATTCTTCAAACCGCAGGCTATGTCCAAAATAAAGCGGCCCGCTCACGTGCGGAAACCGAGGTTGCCGCCCTCTCCGCCGCCCTAGAAAGCTACAAAGCAGATTACGGAGACTATCCTACCGGAACCGAAGAGGTTCTCTTCAAATCCCTCGTCGCTACAGACTCCACCTACAACCCGCTTGGAAAAGTCTATATGGAAGTCACAAGTGGAATGCTAAAAAATACCAATGCATTTACGGCGGCAGATAATAGCTTTCTCGACCCCTTCGGACAACCCTACGAATACGACTACCCCGGAAACGCAACCCGCAGTGGCACAAACTTCTTCGATTTGTATTCAAAAGGTGGCGATACCACCTCCACCAACACAAACAAGTGGGTTAAAAACTGGTAAAACTATAGGGCAGCTCTGGAAACCTGCTTTCTGCTGGATGCACTGGGAAATTTTTATTTTTCAAGACGGAAAAGTTCCCGTTAGCCCGATCCTAACGGGAGCTTTGACAACGAAGAAAAATGAAAATTTAACAAGCAAACACAAGAAATGGGGTTTCCAGAGCTGCCTTATAGAGCCCCAAGCAGCAAAATTCAGCCAATCTTCTCCCA
>JBKEAD010000203.1:0-2698 GCA_047971915.1 Chthoniobacterales bacterium | reverse complement strand
TGGCGTTCGCCAGCGGTGTCTTTGTTGAGGTTTTCCAGTCCCCAGGCTTTGCGGACGAGGGAGGTCAAGGCACCGGGCTGGGTGAAGACACGGCGGGTGGAGCCTTTCTCAGTCTGCCGTTTTTCTCCGGCGCGGGCGTAGATTTCTTGTAGACAAGGGGTGACGAGCTTGGAGATGTAGCGGGTGTCCTGCAAGTGGTGGGCGGCGAATTTGCTCTCGTCCTGCGCAAACGAGGTGTTGAGGAGGTGGCGACGCTTGTGGGTGCGAATGCCCTTCATGCTCTTGACTCGAGTGGTGAAGGCCAGCCAGCCTTGCGAAGTTTCGTCACCGTTTCCGATTTCCCGAAACTCGAAGGGGGTGGCGTTGCCTTTATGCTGGTTGCAGCGAGCGTGGACGATTACTTTATTGTTAAAGGAATTGTCGTGGGAGCGGGAGCGGGGGAGAATGTGGTCCACTTGGAAAAGGTGACTCTGGGCGATGTCGGCTAAGTTTCCGGAAAGGCTTTCTCCGCAATAGGGGCAGTGATTGGCTTGTTCAATCCAGAGTTCGTAGCGCAGGAGTTCGTCTTCGTCGGGGGTGCGTCCGAGAGCTTTGCTCAGATGTTTTCTGTTGGCATTTTTCTTGTTGGTGCGAGAGTCGAGGCCTTTTTTGATTTCGTTGCGTTCATCAACAGATTTGCCGAGATCGCGACCGATTTCCACGCAGATACGGCCGGGGATTTTCCCGATTTCGTTGATGAGATGGATGACTTGTTTTAGAGATTCGAGGAGGACGGATTTGACGACAGGGTTGGTAATATTGTCGAAAGAAAAGTCACTCTGGCGGTGGTCGCCGTAAACTTTCATGCAGGCGCAGGGGTAGATGATGCCTTTTTCCAACTCCGGTAAAAGCTTGCGGGAGGCGAGGGCAGACATGCTGGAGGTGCCTTTGAATTTATGGAGGGTGGGCGTGTCTGAACGGAGATCTTTTTCGACTGCTTTAATGAGGTCGGGATGGAGTTTTTCATTCTCCATCTGGTTGATGACGCCCCAGAATTTGGGATCGGTGTGATCGTTTTTAATTTCCTCAAAGAAGGTTAGAGCATGGGCGGCTTGGTCGAGTTGCTCGGGGGATTTTTCCCAGAGGTCGAGCCAGAGTTTGTCGCCGATTGCTTGGCGGATGAGGAAGGAGCCACGGGCGGCGTTGTTGGAGGTGGCGCGGGCGAGGAAGTCTTCGCCTTCGAGGCTTGCTTCGGATTGGAGAGTTTCGTTGCCGTCTTTTTTGGTGGTTTTCTTTGGTGTGGGGAGGTCGGCAAATTTGGTTTCCGGGTCGAGCTTGAAAAGTTTGCGCAGGTCTTTCCAAGTGATGCGCCCTATTTTTTTTGCATCGGTGCTTTTCAAAGTAGAGAAGGCGTCGAGGAAGGGCTGGTAGCCTCCATTGGCGGCATCGATATGGTCGGCGAGGCGAATTTTGCCTGTGTCGGGGACGATAAGGGTGAGGTTGTTGAGTTTTTGCAGGGCGCGGGACAGCTCGAAGGAGGGAGCGAGTCGGGAGGAGCGTTTTTCTCCGAGTTCAAAAGGGCAGTCGCCGAGGAGGTTGAGAGGGTTTTGGAGAGGGAGTTGGCGGTTGTAGATTTCGAGGAAAGCGGTTTCGAGTTCCGGCGTGGCGAGTTTATTGCCGAGTTTGCGTTGGGCTTTGAAGATGAGTTTTGCTTCTTCTTCCTGAGCTTTGCGGAGGATGACGCCGGTGTAGGAGCCGATGCTGTTGCGTTTTTTGTCGGTGAACTCAGGGTCTTTGAGAAACATCTCGCCCACGCTGCGGTAGCCTTTTTCTTCCATACGGGCTTTGTTTTCGCGCACGGCGGAAAGGACTTTGCCTCCTTCTTTATCGGCGGCCTCGGACTTGCGGTTGGAGCGAAAGCCGCGGTGTTTGGCGAGGTGGAGGAGAACGGCGGCGAGCTCGAGGGGGGTGAGTTTTTCATCAAGGGCTTTGACGCGCCAGAACCAGGGGCCTTCGGCTCCAAGCTCCCCAGCAGTCATGCGGGAATGCCAGTCGCGCCATTTGTCAAAGAGCGGATTTTCGCCACGGGTGGGTGGGTATTTCCAGAGCTTTTCGTTGGTGGGGTATTCGCTTGGGAGGAGCTTATGTTTTTTGAGGAGACGCTTGAGATCCCACATGCGGTCGGCGCGGCGTTCGGTAGTGATGCGGAGATGTTTTTTATCACGGCGTTCGGGGTTCTTGAGTTTGATACCGGTTTTTTCGTGAATTTCGGGGACATCGAAGGCGCGGACGCCCATGAAAGCGATACGGTGCGGGAAGGTCGGGAGATTCTGGAGATGGGTTTCGTTTTCACTATCATAGACGAGTGCCTGACCGCAGGAACCGACTCCGAGATCGAGTCCGAGTGCACGGGATTCGTCTATCGCTGTGGGAAAGGTTTGGGGGAGTTTGATGATGTTGAGGAACATTTTCTTAATAAGAATTGTGTTGAATAAGTATGTCTGAGTAGTTCTTGCTTGCCAAGGAAATAGAAAGCGGGCAGGGTGGTGCTTGGAAATCAGGAGGGCAGCCACGGTAAAGTGGTTTTTACCTCTGTAAAGTGACCCTCGTCCCACTTTCGTGGGCGGGGGAATCTTATTTTGAGCGGAGGCTTTGTTTGAGATAAGTAGATATTTTCAGAAGTGTTTATGCAGACGTTTATTTTTGGTCATAAAAATCC
>JBKEAD010000139.1:0-8332 GCA_047971915.1 Chthoniobacterales bacterium | reverse complement strand
TAGTTCAAGCGTTTTTCAAGTGTCATTACCGTTTCTTGTCCGAGAACGTGTTCGATGATTTCCGCATCTTCGTGGACATGATCGGCGGCGATGTGCGCTGCATTGGTGAGGTAAAGTTCCCACAAGCGATGATTGCGAACGATCTCGCAAGCGCGTTGCCAGCCCTCCGGTGTAAAAGAAATCGCATTGTCGCAAACGGTCACGAAACCGCTTTTTTGCACGTGAGTTAGTTGTTTTTGCACGTCTTCCAAAGTTTCGCGACGACGTTCCGCCAACTCGGAAATACGGATTACCTCGCGCTGGAAATCATCATCCTCAAGCACGTGATAAATTGCTTTGAGCGTATTTTCGCGTCGGATACGGGCTGAGCGGGAGTGCTGTCGCCACAGGCGGAGAAAGATGCCGTGCCGAGGCGCGAAAAATAAAGCCAGCGCAAATACTGCCGCTGCAGCGAGAACCATAAACGGCCCGGTGGGAAGATTGCGTCCGACAAAAGAAAAAAAGGAGCCGATCGCACCGGAGCACAAGCCAAATACGGCGGCGAGCAAAAGCATAAAGCCAAACCGATCCGTTAGCAAAAAGGCTGCCGCCGCTGGAATGACCAGCATCGCCGAGACGAGGACCACACCCACGGCCTGCAGTGAAGATACGATGGCAAAGGCCAACAGCAACATGATGCTGTAATGCAAAAACTGCACGGGCATTCCAAGAGAACGGGCAAACTCGGCGTCAAAACTCGTCAGCGTATATTCTTTGTAAAAAACCAGCACCGCAGCGATAGCAAGCAAAGTCACACAAGCGAGAAGGAAGACATCTCCTTGACTGAGAGCTGCGGCTTGACCAAACATAAATTTATCCAAACCGCTTTTATTCCCGCCCGGAATATTCTGGATCATGGTAAACAAACAGATGCCAACGCCGAAAAATGACGCAAGGACGAATCCGAGCGCAGCGTCTTCTTTATGCTTGGTAGTGCTCCGAATCACTTGCACCGTTCCGGCTCCGAGTAATCCGGCGAGGGTCGCACCGATAAAAATAGCGAGTGGATCTTTCGACATGTTCCAAAGAAAACCTAGTGCCACGCCAGGCAATACGGCATGAGAGAGTGCGTCGCCTAGGAGTGCCAATTTGCGGACCACGAGAAATGCGCCCATGAGTCCGCAGCAGATGCCAAGTAGCATGGAGCCGACGAGCGCATTGCGAAGTGAGGGATCTTGAAAAGTGAAAAAACGCATGGCGCGTTCCGTCATCGAAGAGTCGGAGATTTCATTGATCCGGACGGCATGTGCCACTTCCGGCATCAGGAAAAATAATGCGAGCAAAACAAAAGGAAAAAGCCGCCTCATAGTTGCTCGCCGAGTGTCTGCGCTACGTCGGAAAGGATAGTGAGTCGTCCGCCGTAGGTGGTTTGCAGAATTTCCGGAGTGAATACTTCGTGAGTCGTGCCAAAGGCGACAAGGCGCATGTTTAGAAGAATGAGCCGATCAAAATATTCCTTGGCACTGGCAAGATCGTGGTGAACCACGAGCAAGGTTTTGCCGCGTGCTTTTAATTCTCGAAGAAGCGTGATGATCGCAGCTTCCGTGGCGGCATCCACTCCTACAAACGGCTCATCCATTAGGTAAAGATCACTTTCCTGCGCAAGCGCACGCGCAAGGAAAACCCTCTGCTGCTGTCCCCCCGAGAGATTGCCGATTTGCCGATTTGCAAATGGGAGCATTTTTACTTTTTCCAAACATTCCTGAGCGATTTCCCGATCTCGACGCGACGGCCTTTGCGCCAACCCGAGATGTCCGTAGCGGCCCATGAGCACGACATCCATGACGCTGACGGGAAAATCCCAATCCACCGACTCCCGCTGCGGGACATAGCCGACGCGCTGACAATTTTCTTTGTAAGACTTACCAAAAATTTTCACCCAGCCGCTCGAAATCGGCAGCAGTCCCATGACGGCTTTAATGAAGGTGGACTTACCCGCACCGTTTGGCCCAATAATGCCGATAAGATTTCCCTGCGGAATACTAAGGTCGATCCCATAAAGCACGGGCTTTTTATGATAGGCCACTGTAAGATCATGAACCTCTAGCGGCGCGGGTGACGAAGCGGAGGTAGGCATTGTAAGTTAGAAAATTAACGCGTTCACGTCTTATATAGATAGGATATTTTTTTATGTCGGACAGCGAGATTATTTTAGAGCATTGACGATAGTGGTGAGATTATAACGCACCATCCCCTCGTAGGTGCCGACGTCGAAACCGCCTCTTTTTTCGCCGGGTTCGCCCATCGCGTCGGAAAAAAGTTCACCGCCGATTTTGACACCCGAATCTTCGGCTACGCGCTTGATTGCAGCAGGGTTGACGCTGGTTTCGACAAAGATTGCCTTTACTTTCTGCTCCTTGATAAAGTCCACGAGGCTCGCCATATCGGCGAGTGCGGCTTCAGAAACCGTTGAGACGCCTTGTAGCCCCACGACTTTGAAACCATAGGCTCGGCCAAAGTAGTTGTAGGCATCGTGGCTGGTTACTAGGATGCGTTCGGCTTCGGGAAGCTGAGCAGCTGTGTCCTTGCACCATTCATCAAGCCTAGCGAGACGGTCCAGTAGGTCCGCACCATTTTTTTCGTAAGTGGTGCTGCCGGAAGGATCGACTTCGCTGAGTCCTTTAATGATGGTTGGGACGGTTTCCGCCCACATACTTACGTCGAACCAAATGTGCGGATCGTAGTGGCCCGTAAATTCTGCGGGTTCTGTCAACTGACTTTTCGGCACACTTTCTGTTGTCGGATAGACTCTTTTGCCGACGCGAGCGAGTCTGGCAAAGAGGTCTCCCATGCGGCCTTCCAGCATCAGACCGCTGTAAAAAATGACATCGGCTTTGCTGAGCAGGGCGGCATCTCCTGAGCTTGCTTTGTAAAGATGCGGGTCAACACCCGGTCCCATCAATTGACGGACTTCCACGCGATCGCCCCCGACCTGCCTGACCAAGTCGGCGACCATGCCGATGGTTGTAGCCACTT
This sequence comes from Chthoniobacterales bacterium, assembly GCA_047971915.1. GTDB lineage: Bacteria > Verrucomicrobiota > Verrucomicrobiia > Chthoniobacterales > JBKEAD01 > JBKEAD01. Next base: position 5,317 of record JBKEAD010000139.1, on the reverse strand, counting down.
CGATTTTTTTCTGAGCGAATGTAGTCGCTGTTCCCACCACACAAAGCACGACCAAGGCTGCCGTCATCGAGGTAATCCATTTTCTACGTTTCATATTATTTCTCATGGGGTCGTTACTTAGATTTGTATATATAGCTACAAATTTAAGTAATCACTACATAAAAACTTTAAATTTGTCAAATATTAAAAAAAATTATGGCTTAACTTTTTTTGAGGAAGAAAAAGCTATTGGGAAAGTAGTTCCGACGAGCGTTCCGAGAAGCAGAAAAGCTGCTGCGCAAAGCAGCATGGTGGTCACTCCCAATTTGCTGCCGATGATACCGGCTAGGAAACTTCCAAGAGCCCAGCTTGCTTGAAGGGTCATGAAGTGAAAACTCATTGCCCGGCTTCGCAAAGTGTCGGGAGCTATTCGCTGGCTGCTAAGACTGAAAACCAACATATGCAAAACAAAAAAGAGACCACATATATAAAGCCCACCTGCGGCAATCCAAATCGAATTTCCCAAGGCAACACAGGCGATGCCAAAACTGCTGCAAACACCCGCTAAAATCAAAATACCATTATATCCAAAAATATATTGAAGACGGGGTAAAAAGGCGGCACCCAGCACCGAGGCTACACCAAACCCACTCAGCAATAGGCCGTATTGGCCAGAGTTTAACCCAAAGCGATCTCTTCCTAAAAGTGGCAAAACTGCCCAGAGTGCCGACGCCCCCATTATGAAGCATCCCATGCGCAGTAGGGTTCGACGGGCACTTTTTTCATTCAATAAGTAACAAAAAGCCTCATACACACCTGCTAAAAGGGAGGATAGACTTGGGCGTTGTGTCGGTGGCGCATGCTTGAGCCTACGAACGGCTCGTAGCATAAAAAGCGAGGCGATAGAATTTATAAAAAATATCGGTCCGATTCCAATAATGCCAATCAGCAATCCGCCGGCAGAGGGAGCGAAAGCACGGGTTGCGTTAAAGCTCATGCTATTTAGCGAGATTCCTTGGGAGAGATGTTTTTTCCCAACCACATCATAGACGACGGCTTGCCAAATAGGTATTCGCGCCGCACGACCAAAAGATAAAATGACAAGAAAAGCAATCAACCATAGGGGCGATATCCAGCCCGCAAAGACACTCGCTGCGAGTAAAAGAGAACAAAGGCTCGACCAAATCAGAGCCCAGCTCAAAATGAAACGTTTTCCAAAAGCATCCGCTAAAGTGCCGGCCGGTAACGCAATAAAAGCCGCCGGCAAAGTGGAGGCCACTCCGACCATCGAAATCCAAAAAGGTGAAGTGGTCAAATCGGTCATCAACCAAGCCGCAGCCAAGCCGTCGATATGCACTGCGGCGTTAGAAAAAAGCGAAGCCAGCCACAAGCCGCGAAAGAGCGGATTTTTAAGCGGAGCAAAAAGTGAGTTTGCCAAGCCGTACCATCCTTTTTTAGCTACTCACTTCGGAGAGAATAATGGAGCCCGAAGCCACAATACGCTCCACGGATGCTGTGGAGACTTGCGCCTCCACCTCGAAGTGCCACAGAGTTTCCATTACCGCCACTTGTCGGGCGAAAAGATGAATTGTTTCGTCCGGCAGAGCCGCAGCGGGAAATTTCATACTGCGAATTGCAGAGAGGAGGAAATACTTTCCCGGGTCCGAAGAAGCTCCTAGAATTCCCGCGAGTTGCGCGAGTGCCTCGGTTAGCAAAACACCCGGCACGATGGGATTTGCCGGGAAATGTCCATGAAATAGGGGGTCTTCCGGTGCAAATTTTTTTAAAGCCGAGGCCGATATGCCGTGTTGAATTTCCCGCACCTCATCAAGAAAAACAAAGGGATCGCGATGAGGTAAACCGAGAGCGATAGGATCCATTTGCCCTAGTATTCAAGCAGACAAAAAGAAGAGCAAACTTTTTTTTAATCCCTAAAAGTATCTTCCGGTGAAGGTTGAGATGCTGGAGTGGCCGAATTTTCTAGCCAGCTCAGACCAGCCCATTTGGAGCATGGTGGGGTGGCCAGAGGGGGAGGCGTAGGGGAGTTCGCAGGCTAGGAGTTTTTTTAAAAAGTTTTCGGTATTTGGAATATCCGCCTGTTTGGTTTGTCTGGCGCGGACGCGGGAGGTGGCGAGTAAAAGGCGTTCTTTCAAGGCGCGTTCCAGACTTTTTCGTTCTCGCGATTCGTATTCTTGGGCTAGATCGCTGAGGATACGAACGGGGTCGGAGTTTGAGAAAAAGACAGGGACTTCATCTACTTTTACAATGCCGTCTCCAAACGTTTCGACATGAAAACCAATCGTGCTGAGTAAGTCAGCATGCTCGATCAGCCAAGCCGTCAGGGGTCGGTTATTTTCCACGAGACTGGGGAGGAGCAGGCGTTGAGAGTTAGCTTTGCGGGTGGCAAGTGTTTTGTCCAAATCCTCGAAGGTGATACGCTCGGTGGCATGAATAATGTCGAGTAAAACAAGCCCGTCTTTGCTTTCGAGGGTCAGGTAACGCTCGCCGAGATTTCCTAGAAAACGAAAATTGTCTGCCGATGTTTCTTGCTGTGCAGGGGGCGGGGCGACTTGCTCCGATTGGGCGGGAGAGGTTTTCGGAAGCTCCGGAAAAGGAGCGGTTTCGTTTTTTATTTCCGGTTTAAAAACTTTTGCAATCGGCGGTGATGGATGTGGTCGGGGTGCTTCAGGCCGCGTTTCGGATTTTGCTTGGTTTTTAGTGATCGGTGGGCGGTGATCGGTGGGCGGTGGGGGAGTTTGAACACGGTGGACGCTGCCGGTCTGTAAAGCAGCGCGAACAAACTCATAGGTGGCTTCGCGCACACGAGCGGGCTGCCGAAAACGTAATTCGCGCTTAGCGGGGTGGACATTGCAGTCGAACTCTTTGGGAGATAGTTCGATGCGGAGCATTCCGACGGGCAGGGAGTCGGCTTGGCCGCTGCGCTTTTCGGAAAAAGCGTCGCGGATGCCGCGTAGGATGACGGCGTCTTGCACGCTGCGGCCATTTACAAAAATAAAGAGTTTGGAGCGTTCGCCGCGCAAGCTGCCGGGGAGAGAGAGTAAGCCTTCAAAGTTATATCCATCGACTTTGGCGTTAGGTGCCTCGATGAGTTGATCGGCGATTTCGCGGCCAAATAAATCGGCAACCCGGATGCGTGCAGAGGCAGCAAGGGGCAGGCGTCGCAGCGACTTGCCGTCGCGGATTAGTTCAAAGTGCACGTCGGGCCGTGCCATCGCGGCGGTTTCAAATTGTAGGATGAGGTGGGCGGTTTCGGTGGCTTCGCTGCGCAGGAATTTGCGCCGGGCCGGAACATTGAAAAAGAGATCGCGCATGGAAATGTGGGTTCCTTTGCGCACGGGGGCATCTTTGGCTTCGACTATTTTTCCGCCTTCGACACGGATTTCGGTGGCGGGAGTATCTTCAGAAATTCCTGTGAGGATTGAGAAGCGCGAGACGCTGGCTATACTCGGCAGAGCTTCACCGCGAAAACCATGCGTGGCAACCGAAGCGAGATCTTCGGCGGATCGGATTTTGCTCGTGGCGTGGCGTTCCAAAGCGAGCAGGGCATCTTCTTTATCCATTCCACAGCCGTTATCCTCCACAGAAATTAGGGAGGTGCCGCCACGTGAAAAGCGAACTTCGATGCGGGTGGCACCGGAGTCTAGACTATTTTCTACGAGTTCTTTGAGGACGGATGCGGGACGCTCGACGACCTCACCGGCGGCGACTTGGCTGGCTACATGATCCTCAAGTAAATGAATGCGTCCCATATTTCAGAGAAACATTTAGCAGTCTGGTGGAATGATGGGAAGGCGGAATCAGGGGAGTGTTTTTAGTAAATCACTCACCGGACTGTGCATCTACGGCTTTTAGCGTTGGATCGAGGATTTGTTTTGCGGCGAGTAGTTGTGCCCGCAAGTCTTCGTAGGGTATGCGTTGGACGGAGGTTTCTTTTCGTATGGCGAGTGCCGCTGCGTGGGCGCACGATTCAGCTAGGATCATAAAGACAGGCTCCATACGAATCGATCCAAATGCGATATGCGATGCAGAGATACAAAAGGGAACCAAAAGATTTTCGCATTCGCCGAGTTTGGGAATAACGGAGCGGTAGGAGATCGGGTAGGGTGGGCCGGATTTGACCTGCACGTCGCCCTCGTTCCAGACGCGTCCATCTCGTGCAAATCGGCGGCAATTGTGAGAGTCCATCGTGTAGGCGGCCAGTGCAAGAGAGTCTTCAGCCTCCTGCGCTCCGGTGCAGTAGTGTTCGGTCATTACGAGTTCACCGACTAGGCGGCGAGCTTCGCGCACGTAGAGTGCTTGGGAAAATCCGCCGTAGTTTATAAATTCATCCGCCGCCCAGCCCCATTGTTGAAAGGGGTCTTGAAAAACTTTTGGCACGTCGGGATCTTGTTTCCAAAACCAGAGCAACCCCTTCAGGTAGGAAACATGGGCTTGGAAGAGAGTTTCACGTTTTTTGTAGGATGCGTTGGGAAAGGCGTGGTTTGCTCCGATGAAATCTGTCGAGAACGCTCCGTGGTTATTCATGTCCACCTTGCCGTTTACGAGTGGGTCAAATTTATTAAATAGTAGGATATATCCTGCACGGAGATAGCGGGCCAACAACTCGTAGTGCGAGCGGTCGTAGTCTTCCGGTTCGGTGATCGGGAGCTGATTATTCGGATTTTTGCAAAGGCAGAGGCGGAAATTATAAGCCTGCACGCGGTGATCCCCCTGGCCGATGATGGGTTCTCTTGCCTCGATACCGGGGAGCAGACCGCTCTGAGAGTCGCCTTCGATTAAGTAAGGATCTACCGGGAGTTCGAATTGGTGTTTGTTGAATACTTGGGCACCGTTGCAGGTTTCGCCGTATTGTTCATTGGACTCTCGACCGACCGTATGGCTTACTTTTGCAGCGGCCATGAGGTCTCCTTCGTAGGAGCAGTCGATGAACATTTTTGCGGCGACCTCAATACCATTTTCGGTCCAGAGACGAGCGATGCGATTGTCGCGCATTTCCACACGAGCTAGGAAACTATCGAAATGCAGATCGATTTTTTCTTCCTTCACCCACTGCGAGAAAATCTCTTCAGCGACATAGGGTTCAAAGTGCCAATGTTCGTCGACTCCGTAGTGCGCTCCCACTCTGCGATAAAATTCTCGCGCTACGCCTCCGATGGCGTCATCCGCATCATCCAAAGACCCCACATAGCCACGCCTTGAGAATCCCGGAATCTGATCCTGAAAAAACCGTGCCGTGTAATTTTCCCTCCTCAGCCTCGAAACGCAGCACTTCGGTCTCAGTAGAATACAACACCGAAAATGCCAAAAAACGGATGAT
>JBKEAD010000114.1:0-5479 GCA_047971915.1 Chthoniobacterales bacterium | reverse complement strand
TGAGAATCCCGGAATCTGATCCTGAAAAAACCGTGCCGTGTAATTTTCCCTCCTCAGCCTCGAAACGCAGCACTTCGGTCTCAGTAGAATACAACACCGAAAATGCCAAAAAACGGATGATTATCGGAAAGAAGAAACGTTTCACATCTAAAAGGGCAAAGTATAAAGTATGAGGCGTTTCGTAATTTGCTAAAAATGCTTTGTCAATGCTCTATTATTGCGTAGAAAATTGTACTACTATTCCGCTGGTTAAAATCGAGCTTACAAATGTTGCATCATAATTTTTTTAAATATTTCGCCTTGACCTCGAGCCTCCTTACACGCAAAAAGGTCAGCACTATGAGATTCCTCTCCTGTGCACTTATACTATCAGCCGTAGCCGCCACACAATCTTGGGCCGGTGGCTTCGGAGGTCCCGCCCCTTTTCAAAATGGTTCGCCTCTTACTTCAGGCATCGACGGGGTTTACCAAGCCTCTGTGTCCGGCTCCAACTCCTCCGGGGTTATTTCGTTCACGATCAGCAGTGGTTACCAAGGAACCTCCGCGATGGAAAATTGGGTAATTTTTCGTAATGGAGCGGTTTATCGCGGACCGGTTGCTGTGAATTTCGTCGATGAAAGAATTACCGGTGTGCTAGATACGGATGGAACGGCTATCACTGCCCCTGACGTTGCCGGAACCAAGATCATCACGAGCGATTATGCCACTGGCGACTTTAGTGCTCAGATCGATCTCAAAGACCCAATGGGGAAATTTGATGGAGAAGGTGACCTTTATCCGATGGGAAATCTTAACTCCGCGCAGGTCTTGACGGTTACCGTCGATCCTGTCACCGGCGAACTTACGTATGACATGGTTCCGGTCAATATCGAAGGCAGCGGACAGTATTTTGAGTTCAACGTCCAAGGCGTTCGTCACTCGACGACACCTCCGGCTAGCTAAACCTATCGCCACTTCACAATATATTTCATAGCTTTTACGAAACAGCGCGGTTCACGCCGCGCTGTTTTTGTGTAACGATACACCTACAATTTTTTCAAAACCATGTTTTCGCAAGCCCGATATTCAGATCATCGCAGAGCCTTTACGCTCGTTGAAATGCTCGTCACGCTTGCAATTATTATTATCCTATCCGGTTTACTAATTGGCAACTTTGAGCATCTCTGGAATAGCGTCGCCCGCGCTCGCTGCACCAGCAACCTACGCTTTCTTCATGGTGCTTTTAATAGCTACACCCAAGACAATAACTACTGGCCCCAACTCCCGCCGGATTTGCCTAAAATCGGCAGGGTTTATGAGCAATGGTGGATCGATACGATGAAACCCTATGGCGTGGGAGAAGAAGCCTGGCTTTGTCCCAGCACCAAGAAACAAGCCGCTGCCGCACCGGAAAAAGAACGCCTCCTCATTCACTATTCCCCGACGCAATTCGATGCCTTTCGCCGACGTCCCTACCAGTGGAGTGCTATGCCGTGGCTTGTTGAAGTCGGCGGTCCTCACCCCGGCGGCGCACTCATGATCTTCCCCGATGGCTCTGTGCGCCAGATCAACGATTTTATGCCTGCTTCCAACTAATATCAAAACACAGCTATCCCATAGCCTCCGTCCTTTTTGGATAAGGGTCGTTTTGACAAAAAAATTTTTCTTTTAGCTGGAAGCAACTTTATTGGGGACTTAGCAATTTGGGAGTGGAAAACGATTCGGCTTCTGAAAATAATGAAAATAACCTCTCCCCTTTGACGCAAGCTTCTGAAAATAGCACCGAAGTTCGGAGCTACTTTGTTCGTGGACGCAATGCTTTGGTCACACGAGCGAATTTTTGTGATCTTTATGTGGATTATTATCTGCATCTCTCGGATACGGCTCAGCGTTTTTCGGAGAAAGCAGATCGTCTTTTAAAGGAGGGGCTTGCAGCGGTGACACTCTATGCGGCTTCGCGTCCGCACGATGAGTGCTTTGCCTGGACGATTCACTTCGAAGCACCCGCGCTAAATCTTTTTGTGAACGCCGACAATACGCAGGCACGTGTGACGGGAACTGCATTTGAAGAAAATGTGCGCCCAATGGGGAAAAATCTTTTTTATTCAGATTTCATCAAAGCCTACAAACAGCCCCGTCGTAGTGTGATTGATTTTGAGGAGGATTTTGGAGTATTGCGGGGTGCGGAATTATTTCTTGAGCGGAGCGAACAACGGCTTGGACGTTTTTTTTATTATTCGGAAGAAGATTTGGTTTTTGTCTCCTCTCAGCCAGATTGTGATGAGGCGTGGTTGCGGGGATTGACGCCGGAAGCGATTCAAGAACTTGATAAAACCGAAGAGTTGAGCCTATTGGAGAGACGCTTTTACCGCATGGAGTGCGGGTGCTCGCAGGAAAAAATCATTCGTGCCTTGGAGGCAGAAATTCGAAAAAATATAGATACGATTTTTCACGACGAAGCCAGCGTGCGGGTGCAATGCCCCCGGTGCGGACGACGACATGTCATTACTCGCGAGGCCGTGGAAGCTTATTTATCCTCTGCTGATAAAGCCTCATCGGATGCAGGGGAGTCCTAAGGGCAGCTCTCCCGACTAACTTAAAAATTTTTTGAAAAAGCAGCATGGGAGTTGACAAATCTCTGTGGGGTGATCTAGTGTGTGCTCCTCTCTTTTTTAGCGGGTATAGTTTAGTGGTAAAACTCCAGCCTTCCAAGCTGGCTATGAGGGTTCGATTCCCTCTACCCGCTCCACTGTTTATCAGGGACTTACGGATTTGGCGTGGCAGAGTTTGCGGCTTGCTTTCGATAATCCTATGAGCATGACAGCACCTACTCCACTCTCTAACAGTGTAAAAACCGCCTACGCCCTCGGAGCTTTTGGCCCCGCTATGGCAGGGAGCACGATGATTTTTTTCCTCATGATCTTCCTGACAAATGTAGCCGGCCTCCCCCCTGCGCTGGCCGGCTCCATTCTCTTCATTGCAAAAATATGGGACGCTATCAACGATCCACTCATCGGCAGCTTTTCGGATCGCACAAAGACGCGGATGGGTCGTCGTCTCCCTTGGATTGCCGGTGCGACCTTGCCTTTTGCCATTTTTTTTATTCTTCAGTGGTGGGTGCCGCCCTTTCAGGGAGCCAACAGCCCGTGGTATCTTTTTAGTTATTACATTTTTATTGCGATCATCTTTAGCACGATCTACACCGCGCTCACTTTGCCGCACCAATCCCTCACCGCAGAGCTTTCCAAGGACTATGACGAGCGAACTCGCATCGCTGGTTTTCGTCAATTTGCTGAACTTGGTGGCAGTGTCGGCGGACTTATCCTAGCCCTCATTGTTTTCAAAATTCTTGCCGAAAAAAGTCAGAATGCACAGTTTCTCGGCCTCGGAGTCAGCATCTCCCTTATTGTTCTTATCACGATGCCGATATGTGTTTTGGGTATTTTAAAAGCGGCCAAGTCGAGTGATCGATCCGCTACGTTCACCGCTTCCAAAACTCCTTATCGCGACATCGTGACCGCGCTTAAAATCCGTCCCTTTCGGCAAGTTTGTGGTATTTTTTTATATTCTTGGTTGGCACTGCAGTTCACCGCCACCATTTTACCCTACTACGTCACGAACTGGCTGCACCTGCCCTATGAGGACTTTAATAAACTCGCCCTAACCGTTCAGGGAACCGGACTTTTACTCATCCCGGCATGGAGTTGGTTGGCCGTGCGGCTGGGAAAACATGCTGTTTATTATCTCGGTATGTCTTTTTGGCTTGTTGCGCAGGCCGCTCTTTTTTTGCTTCCTGCCACGGGCAGCACGGGGATTTACGGGCTCGCCTTTCTCGCGGGATTTGGTGTCTCCGTTTGTTATTTAATTCCCTTTGCGATGCTTCCGGACGTGATCGAACTCGATGAACTTGAGACGGGGCAGCGGCGCGAGGGAATTTTTTACGGGCTCCTTGTTTTTTTACAAAAAACCGCCCTAGCACTCGGAACTTTTCTTGTTGGAATCGTTTTGCAGTTTGCCGGATATATCAGCAGCACGGCAGAGAAAGCGGTTCCCGAGCAGCCGGAGAGTGCGCTTTTAGCAATTCGTATCGCCATCGGTCCGCTTCCTGCGTTTGCATTGATACTCGGTATCTGGCTAACTTCGCGCTACCCGATCACAAAACAACGTCACGCCGAAATCCGCAAAGCCCTTGCCGAGCGAACGCAGCAAGGGCGGGAATCAGCATCTACTTTTTAAACATTAGGCTCTGCTCCGCCGGTTGACTCGCTTATTATCAACTTGGGTTGGATAACTGTTGGTGAGACATCCTCTTTCGCGACTTTTTTAAGCATTGTTTCAACCGCTAATTTTCCACAAATATCCATTTCCGAGCTTACAGTGGTAAGGGGCACTTCGCAGGCTACTGCAAGTGGTGAGTTATCGACGCCGGTAACTTTTACTTTTTCGGGAACAGAAAAGCCACGTTGCCGCAGAGCTTTGATCGCCCCGATGGCTTGAGAGTCGGACTCACAATTGATCGCGTCAAACTCTTCGTCGCTTTCGATAAGAGAGATTGCAGAGTTGTAACCATCCTCTAATTTGAAATCGGCTGTCTGAATCAGGCGAGGCCAGACCGGAAGTCCGGCTTCACTATGAGCATCGATATAACCCTGATGACGAAGGTTGCCGGAGGAGCGAAAATGCGCAATTCTTGAGCAGCCCCTTTCGATAAGGTGCTTTGTTGTCAGGTAACATTGCGCCCGGTAATCGACGGCTATATTCGTCGGTGAGGCACAGTTTGGATGAGCACAAAATACAGAAACTACCGGCAGACCTTTTTGATCGATATTTTCCAAATCGGCTAAAAGTCTCGGATGTTCAGCTCCGGCAACGATTAAGCCGTCAACCTCACTCACCAGCCGCGAACTACACTCGGCGCGAAACTCTTCATCGCTTTTGAAAAAACGCAGCCAAAGACGCAAGTTTGTTTTGCCAAATGCATGGGTCAAGCCATCGAGAAATTGAGAAGTGAGCTCACTTCCCGGTGTTCCCATTTTATGAAGAAAAACAGCGATAGAGCCTTTCTGGCCATTTTTAAGGGCAACGGCAAGGCGGTTGGGACGGTAGTCGAGTTCCCTAGCCTTATCCTCTATCATTTTTCGAGTTGCGGCACTTACGCCCGTATTTCCCATACGTCCACTTAATACTTTTGAAACGAGGGAAAAAGATACTCCTAAGTCTTCCGCAATCTCTTTGAGTGATGCCATAATGATTAAATCCGAATCACATCACGTTTGATAAATGAAATCAAGCACGCTTGCAAAATCGGAGAGATAAATAAGCAAAAGGTCTCTCGTCCCTGAGTAATCCCAAAGTATGAGGGCTAATTTTTAAATAAAATCTAAGCTTTGATTTTTTTTACAGATTGCTAGTCATCACTATATTTTTTTCTTGAATCAGGATCAGCGACGCCAGCTTTTACGGGGATGGGGTATTTTTTCTTTAGGAGATGGCTTGCTCG
>JBKEAD010000111.1:0-16042 GCA_047971915.1 Chthoniobacterales bacterium | reverse complement strand
GTGGGGCTTTGGCTCATGGCGCGTCTTTGCCGCGTGCGCTTCATGCACCAGTCGCTCATCATTTCGGCGGGTATTATTTGGAATATCGGGATCATTGTCGGAACGATAGCGATTTTGGCAGGGGATAGTCGCGGCATTGAGTGGTTGGAATTTCCGGCTTACGTTTCGCCGATTCTCTTCATCTCCTACGCTCTTATCGGGATTTGGAGTGTCATCATGTTCCGCTTCCGGCATCCCGGTCATGTTTATGTCTCGCAGTGGTATTTGTTGGCGGCTTTTCTTTGGTTCCCGTGGCTGTATGGGACCGCACAAGTTTTGCTCGTGTGGCAACCCGTGCAGGGTTCGGCTCAGGGTGCGATTAACTGGTGGTTCGGCCACAACGTTTTGGGTCTTTGGTTTACGCCGATTGCTTTGGCGAGTGCTTACTACATGATTCCGAAGGTGATTGGTAAGCCGATTCATTCCTATTACTTGAGTATTCTCGGCTTCTGGGCACTTGCTTTTTTCTATAGCTGGAATGGCTTGCACCATGTGATCGGTGGGCCTTTCCCATCCTGGCTTGTTAGTGCGAGTATCGTGGCGAGTATGATGATGTTTGTTCCGGTTATCACGGTGGCAATCAATCACCACTCCACGATGCGCGGGAGTTTCGATGCTCTGAAATGGAGCCCGACGCTGCGTTTCACGGTTTTTGGTTCGTTTATGTATACGATAGTGAGTTTCCAAGGCAGCTTGATGGCCGTTCCGCAGTTGAATGCTCTGTTTCACTTTACGGATTACACAATCGGGCACTCTCACCTCGGAATGTATAGCTTTTTCTCGATGGTTATGTTTGGTGAGATGTATTACATCGTTCCGCGCCTTGTTGATTGGGAATGGCCCTCGGCCAGCCTTATCCGCTGGCATTTCTGGCTCTCAGCCATTGGGGTTTCGATACTGGTCGGTGCTTTGACAATCGGAGGCATACTGCAAGGATTCGCCCTCAATGACCCGCAAGTCGCCTTTACCTCGATCCTTGAATTTTCCTGGGTATGGCGTGCTATCCGCTCTCTATCGGGTGCGGCGATGCTTGTGGCGCATATCGTATTTGCCGTTTCCTTCACTCTAATCGTTATGAAAGTGGGACAAAAAGCTTCGCGTCCTACTTACTTTACGGATTCTGAAAATAAACAATCGAAAGCTGCTGCCGTATGAATAAAATGCCGCTCCTTTTCTTAGGGATATTTGCCACCTTTGCCAGCGCATGGCTGGGCCTTGTGGCCTATCCAACAGTCAAGTTGGGGAATTTACTCCCCTATACCGATGAGGAAACGGGTGAAATCTATCCCAAACCGATGTCGGGCCTTGCCATTGCCGGGCAGCATGTCTATGGCACGGCGGGTTGTGTTTACTGTCACAGTCAGCAGATCCGGCAAGCCTATATCACCACTTCCGACATTCGTCGCGGTTGGGGAAGCCGCTCTACGGTTGCTCGTGACTACATGCGCGACCAGCCCGTTTATCTCGGCACGATGCGCACGGGGCCAGATTTGACCAATGTTGGCAAACGCTGGCCCGATCCCGCTTGGCATCACCGCCATCTTTATGAACCTACTGAGGTTTCGCCGGGCTCCATCATGCCGCCCTATCGCTATCTTTATATCAAACAAAAAATTCAGGGGCAGCCTTCGCCGAATGCGCTTCAGCTAACCGGAAAATATGCACCTGAAGAAGGATATGAAATTGTGCCAAGCGATGATGCCAAGGCTTTAGTGGCTTACCTTATTTCTCTGAATCGAGAATACCCCTTGCCCGAGGCACCGGAACCTCAACTCGAAGATTGATTTAAGAGGAACTTTACGACGTGAACGACTCAAACGACAAATTAGAACATGCAGAAGGCTTCCGCGAAGCGGAGCTTGAAAGCAATATAGATGTCCAAGAAATCCACGAAGCGATCATTCGCGAACGTGATGACCCGCGTGATGGGTATGAGCCAATATCTATCTGGCTTATCGTTTTAGCGATGGTCATTATGTTTGGCGGTGGACTCTATCTCGCCAGCCATAGTGGAGGATTTAGTTCGGAGGTTTTTGACCCCTCTCATGTATCGTGGACGGGCGGCGGTGCGGCTGCCGACAAAGGACCACCGGATCCGATGGTCCTCGGAAAACGTGTCTTTACGCAGAACTGTTTGGTCTGCCACCAAGCCACCGGCCAGGGTGTAGCTGGTCAATTTCCGCCGCTTGCCGATAGTGAGTGGGTCTTGGCAAATGCTGCTTGGCATGGCGATAACCACATTGTAAAAATCGTCCTCAACGGTCTCCACGGCCCAATCACAGTCGAAGGCAAAGCTTTTAATAATGCAATGACCCCGTGGAAAGATGTCCTGAACGACCAGCAAATCGCATCTGTTTTGACCTACATTCGTAACGAGTGGGGCAACGAAGCACCTGCCATCACGGAGGCCTTTGTCGCCGATGTTCGCGCTCGAAACGGTGATCGCGCCGAGCCGTGGACCGAGGAAGAACTCAAAAGTGTCGAGAAAGTTTCCGTTGCCGACCTTCCTGCTGGCGGCGGAGATGCTGCCTCTGGAGGCGGAGCCGCAGCTGACGTCATCTCGCCCGAAACTCTAGCTCTTGGCAAACGTCTCTTTACGCAGAACTGCTTGGTTTGTCACCAAGCTACCGGCCAAGGTCTGCCGGGTGCCTTCCCTCCGCTTGCGGGTAGTGATTGGCTCCTCCCGAGAAACGGAACTTGGCATGGGGATAACCATATTGTAAAAATTGTCCTCAACGGCATGCATGGCCCTATCGTTGTAGAGGGGCAGCCATTTAATAGCATGATGACCCCGTGGAAAGACCTCCTAGATGACAAACAAATCGCCGCTATTTTAACCTACGTCCGCAATGAGTGGGGCAACAAGGCTCCCGCTATCACCCCCGAATTCGTAGCTGAAGTTCGTGCAAGGAATGGCGATCGCTCCGATCCTTGGACAGAAGCAGAACTCAAACAAGTGGAGGGGATTTTGGTTTCGGGTGAAAAAGTCGAAGCCGCTCCCGCTTCGGAACCACCAGCCGCCGCCCCACAGACTTCGCCGTAGTAGCTCCGAGCACATCTCTTGATTACATTATGACCTTCTGTAAAAAATATACTTCCGTTTTAATCCTCCTCTTGGTCCTCCTACTTCCGAGCCTGGCCTACGCTGAGACTCGAGTTGGAAATCTCTACGGTTCCGTCCCCAACGCCACGGTTGGTGGAAAGGAAGTGGATTTGATCTATAGCGTTATTTTCTATTTGACGACGATCGTTTTCTTCCTCGTCAATGGCGTGTTCATTTACTATTTGGTCCGCTATCGTCGGCGTCCGGGGGTAAAGGCCCACTATTCGCATGGGAGCAACTCTTTGGAGCTTTTTTGGACAACGATTCCGGCCATTATCTTTATCGTCCTCGCTTTTTGGAGCAATCGCGTGTGGTTTAATCTCCACCGCACGCCGCCGGAGGACGCCTTGCGAATCGATATCGTGAGCTATCAATTCGGCTGGGACATGCGCTACCCGGGCAAAGACATGGTTCTTGGTGAGGCGACAGCTATGGGCTTCACACCTGAAAATCGCTTTGGCGTAAACCAAGAGGATGCCGCCGGAAACGATGATTTTACTTCGACAGAACTCGTCATTCCGGCGAATCGTCCGGTTCACGTGTATCTGCGTTCGCGGGACGTTATTCACTCTTTTTACGTTCCGGAATTTCGGGTTTATCAAGATGCCGTTCCCGGCCGCACGATTGGCTGGGTTTGGTTTGAGGTGATGCGCCCGGGAAATTTTGAGTTGGCTTGCAGTCAGCTTTGCGGCACCGGACACTATAATATGAAGGCCCCCATCAAGGTTTTGCCGCCTGATGAGTTTGACAAATGGTATGCAGAGAAAAGCCAAGCGGCTGCCGATAAGGCTGCTGCGTCCGCTAAATCGGAGAAAGACGCGTCCCAAAATGCCGCGACTGTCCAAAAAGATGCTTCTGTTCCTGCTGCTTGATTGTTAGGTTCAAATAACCCCTTGAGAAAAAATTAACTGACAAACTTTGAAAAAAAGTTCTCAACTAAAAATAAAGTCATGAGTGCTATTACCGCAAATGCCCCGTCCGATCACGGACATGCCCACGCCCACCACGAGCCAAATTGGTTTAATAAATACCTCTGGACCTACGATCACAAGATGATCGGTATGCAGTATCTCTGGACGGCTCTCTTTTTCCTTTTTATTGGCGGAGGTCTTGCCCTTGGCGTTCGTTTCCAACTCGCCTATCCGGGACACGTGATTCCTATTATTGGGCAATTTTTGCCAAGTAATATCGCTGTGGATGGAGCCTTCATCCCCGGCGGCTATAACATGATGGTCACGATGCATGCCCCCGTGATGGTGTTTCTCGTCGTCATGCCGCTGCTCAGTGGTGCTTTCGGAAACTTTTTGATTCCCCTGCAAATTGGGGCCGGGGATATGGCCTTCCCACTTCTCAACGAGCTTAGCTATTGGCTCTATTTTATTTCGGGAGCTATCCTGATGTCTTCCTTTTTTGTGGAGGGCGGCGCGGCGGCTTCGGGTTGGACAGCCTATGCGCCGCTCAGTGCTGTCGCAGCTTACAACCACACCCCGACCGGCCAAAGTCTTTGGTGCGTGGGTATCTTTATAAATGGACTTTCCTCCATCGCGGGTGCGTGTAACTACATCACGACTGTCATCACAATGCGTGCTCCCGGTATGCGGATGATGCGTATGCCGCTGACGGTTTGGTCGCTGTTCATTACGGCAATTTTGCTTCTGTTTGCGGTGCCCGTTCTTTCCGCAGCAGGTGCTCTTCTTTTCGCTGATCTTAATTTTGGAACTCACTTCTTCCGCCCCGAGGGTGGTGGGCAACCCCTTCTTTGGCAGCACTTGTTTTGGTTCTTTGGCCACCCCGAGGTTTACATTATGATTTTGCCGGCGATGGGGTTTGTCTCGGAAATTTTGTCCGTCTTTTCGCGAAAACCAATTTTTGGTTATAAAGCGATGGTCTATGCCATGATGGCGATTGGCTTTTTGGGATTCATCGTATGGGGTCACCACATGTTCGTGAGTGGTATGAATCTGACGCTCAGCGCAACCTTCTCGATTGCGACGATGGTCATCGCGGTGCCTTCTGCGATCAAGACCTTTAACTGGCTGGGAACTGTTTGGCGTGGTTCGATCGAGTTTACGACTCCGATGCTCTTTGCGCTCGGATTTATTTCTATGTTCGTGATCGGTGGTTTGAGTGGGATCTATATGGCTTCGACTCCTGTGGACCTTTTCATTCACCACACCTACTACATCGTTGCACACATTCATTACGTTCTTTTTGGTGGTAGTATTTTTGCGATTTTTGGCTCTATTTATTTTTGGTTTCCTAAAATGTATGGAGTGATGCTGAACGAAACACTCGGTAAGGTGCACTTTGTCCTGACCCTGATTTTTTTCAATATCACTTTCTTCCCAATGCACAACTTGGGGCTGGGCGGAATGATGCGCCGTATTGCAGACCCTACGGTTTACGAACATTTACGTCAGTTGCAGCCGCTAAATATTCTGGCCACATGGGGAGCCTTTGGCCTCGGTTTGTCTGTATTTATTTTCCTATGGAATATTTATAGCTCCTTGAGAAATGGCAAAAAAGCTCCGAATAATCCGTGGCATGCTAATACTTTGGAATGGACAGTCTCATCGCCTCCGGGACACGGAAATTTCCCTACGACGCCTATCGTTTATCACGGTGCCTATGAATATAGTGTGCCCGGTATGGAAAAAGACTATCTCATGCAAACCGAGAAAGTCCCTGACGGAGTCAAGATAGAGATTCACTAGGAGATTGTGGATTTAAAAGGGGATTGCTCCTTCAAAAGGGGCGTTCCAAACATGGATGAACGGGATGGACAGGATTTTTCGGCCTTCCTCATGAACCCGAATGGGGCGTTAGGGTGTTTTTTCCATCCCGTATATCCCAATTCCTGGATTAAATAACGCCCTCTTGGGAACTACCCGGAGTTATCCATTTCGTCTTCGGGAACGGAATCTGAGTCGTTGCTTTTTTCGGAGGCATTTTTTTCTTTGGCAAAGAATTTTTTGAAAGTCTTTCCAATTAAAGGCGCGGCATGCGATCCCCCGCCTGCTTTTGCGCCGGGGTCGCTTTCATAAACAGCGGCAAAAGCATATTGCGGATTATCGGCAGGCAAAAATCCTGCAAACCAAGCTGCGGTTTTTTGGTTTTTTGTTGGTCCCCATTGAGCGGTGCCCGTTTTGCCAGCGACCTCCATGCCCTTTACCTGAGCACGACGCCCTGTTCCGTTCTCAGTCACAGCAACCAAAGCATCGCGAACCTCATCATAAATTCCGGGTTGGATTGGTAGCTCGGCGCGGATTCGATCGGGGTAGGCCGCAACGACAGAATTATCGATGGCTTGGATCTGCTTTACCAATCGCGTTTGGTGAAATTTTCCTCCTGACGCGACGACGCCCATTGCCTGAGCCATTTGCAGGGGAGTCACCAAGATGTCGCCTTGCCCGATACTCATATTAGCGACGTCGCCTTGTAAAATTTTTCGGTTATGCACTCGTAGCATGTAGTCGTCGGTTGGGATATTTCCCTTTTCTTCGGCGGCAAGCGGCAGGCCGGTGCGGTGCCCGAGTCCTAAAGCGTGGGACCATTCGATAATCGGATCCGAGCCAATTTTTAGCCCGACTTGGTAAAACCATGTATTGCAAGATTGCTGCATGGCTTGAACAAAGTTTAGCGATCCGGCCCCCTCTTTTTTCCAGTTTCGGAAGACCACGTTGCCAACGGATAAACTTGGTGGGCAATTGAAATAAGATCGGTCTGTGATTTTTCCGGTCTCCAAAGCAGCTAAACCGACAAATGTTTTGAATGTGGAACCCGGCGGATAGGCCGAACGAAAGGCTCGTGGGTAAAGCGGCACATTGGGGTCATCCCGCAAGCTCGCAAAGACGTCTGAAGCGATGTAAGGAACAAATAAATTGGGATCAAAA
The DNA here is from genome assembly GCA_047971915.1 of Chthoniobacterales bacterium. Classification (GTDB taxonomy): domain Bacteria; phylum Verrucomicrobiota; class Verrucomicrobiia; order Chthoniobacterales; family JBKEAD01; genus JBKEAD01. The sequence continues at coordinate 9,007 of JBKEAD010000111.1, read as the reverse complement.
GTTGGCCAGGAGGCAAGTGCTAAAATTTCACCTGTTGCCACCTCGATGACGACGATAGCACCACGCTTCGTATTTTCTTTCAGCACGTCTTCACAGATGGCTTGGAGATTTTTATCAATGGTCGTCACCAAATTATTGCCCGGCACGGGTTGGTCTGCGATACGCTCGGCTATTTTTCGGCCTTCCGGATCGAAGGTCACATTTAAGACTCCGGGGCGTCCGCGTAATTGATCGTCAAAGGTCTGCTCTAGGCCTTCACGTCCTTCACTTTCCGGAAAAATTAAGTCTTTGTTCTCGATTGGTCGGGTCGAAAGTGGAGCTTCGCGCCCGACGTATCCGATAAAATGCGCTCCCGATTTATGCTCGGGATAATGTCGCAAATAAGTCTGTCGTAAAATAAGATTCGGGGTCAATCCGCCCTGCACGATGGCTAACTCCGGGGGTGATAAATCTTCGATAATATCAAGGGGCAACACGCCACGATTTTTGTAATGTTTAAGCACATCCTCAGTGCTTAGATTGATGTCTCGTTTGAGCAGGCCGGAAGCCAGCGCCGCCTGTTGCCTTGCAAAATCAATAATCTGTTGATCTTTCCAATCCAGCGGGGTTGGAAAACTAATCGCCAAATTATAGCTCAAGCGAGTTTGGGCTAGCGGGTAACCATTTCGATCCGTAATCTGACCACGCGGTGCCGGAATCCTAAGCTGAAAGGTTCTAGCTTGCTTTTGAGTTTCCCAAGTTGGTTTTGGGTTTTCGACAACCCCTGTGTTATCAACTGCCGTAACAGCCGAAAAAACGGGGCTCACCGAAAAGAGAAAGAAAATAAAAGCTAGGCCATGCCGCATATCCCTAAAGTGGTGCCATAGCCGACGTATTCCTGCAACGAAAATAAGCCTCTTTCCTTGTGTTGGATGTGATCAAAAGTAGGTGAGGTAGGGGGTATAAAATTGTATGAAGTTCTTGAGTGCAGCGATCCTTCGCCGCACTCAAAAAAAATTTAAAGTTGGCGTGAAAATTGCTTGCATAGTGGAGAGGTGCAATTTGTTTTAGGGGGTTTATGTCAATAGGGATTGGTCAAAGGCAGACGCTGTCGCAGCAACAGACGTTATCGCCACAGATGCAGCAGAGTCTTCACATTTTGCAGGCTCCATTAATGGAATTGAGTCAGATGATTTCTCAGGAGTTGGCGGTTAATCCTGTTTTAGAGGAGGATTTTGATCGTTCGGGCGGAGATGGGGATGAGTGGGAGGAGAAAGCATCGGAGACGAGTGATGCGGAGGATTTGTGGGATACCTACCACTCGCAGCAGGCTGATGTGGGAGCGGTCGCGAATGCTCAGGAGCGGCAGCAATTTTTGATGGAGTCGATTCGGAGCAAGCAGCCCTTGTCGGAGGAGCTGGAGCGGCAGTTGAGTTTTGCGGACTTTTCTGAAGTGGAGAAGGGGATTACAAAGCAGATTTTAGGAAACTTGGATGAGTCGGGGTATCTTTCGGTGCCGATTGAGGAAATTGCGGCGGTGAGTGGTGTGACTCCGCTGCGGGTGGAGGAGATTCTTGAAGAGGTGCAAGGTCTGCTAGAGCCAGCCGGATTGGCAGCGAGAGATTTGCGGGAATGCCTTTTGTTACAGCTTGCAAGGCGGGGAAAGTCGAGAGGCGTTGCGGCTCGTATTTTAGATAAATACCTTGAGCAGCTTGGTCGGCATCACTATGCGGAGATTGCGAAAAGTCTAAATGAATCTTTGGGTGCGGTCGAGGCTGCTGCTGAGGAAATAGGCCGCCTGAATCCCCATCCGGGTCGGATTTTGCGAAAGGAAACGGCGGAAATTATCGAGCCGGATGTTTTTATAGAATATGGCGAAGAGGGGTTGGAGGTGCGCTTGAACGCAGAGGGCTTACCCGCGCTTAAAATTAGCGATATTTATAAAGACATGCTTGCGGAAAGTTCGGGGCAAAAAGAGTTGCAATCCTATCTTCGCGATCACATTCGCAGTGGACGCTTTTTTCTTAAAACCGTGGAGCAGCGAAACGAGACCATTTTGCGCATTGCTCGTGAGCTGGCATTGCGCCAAGAAGATTTTTTCTACAATGGTGTGGGGCATTTGAAGCCGATGAAAATGTCGGAAGTTGCTGCGGCCGTCGGTGTGCATGAAACAACGGTGAGCCGTGCAGTAAACGGTAAGTATTTGCAAAGTCCGGTTGGGATTTTTGAGATGAAATACTTTTTTACGGCGGGTTATGAGACCGAAGAAGGTAAGTCCATCAGTAATGAAAGTGTTCGCCAAGCTGTTGCCGACATTATCCAAAATGAGCCTGAGAAAAAGCCTCTTAGCGACGATGCGATTGCGAAGGTGCTGCGCGAGCAGGGAATCAACGTAGCGAGACGGACGATCGCTAAATATCGTGAACAGCTCGGCATTCTCCCAAGTCATTTGCGGCGGCGACGTTAGGTGTTGCTTTCGGCAATGTTGGCATAAAGCTAAAAACGGCACTTGCGTGGATTTTTTCACATTCGACGGACGTATTTTGCGTCCGCAGAGCCTAGATTAAAGGTAGTAATGCAATGTTGATTTTTTTGTTCATCCGAGAAGTTCGTGGCGGCGAACGAATCCGAGTTTTTCTTCACGCGTTCTTTTTTGGATAAGGACAGTAGGCCGGATAAGGTCGGTTTAAGTTGAATTATTCTTATAGAATGGCTGTGATATTAAATAAGGAAGGCAAGAAGGCAAGAATCGACGATCTAGGAGTGAAATTTACAAAAACGGCCGTTATTCCCGAGCCGAGTGTTACCCTCCTGTTGGGAGTTGTCGGTTTGGGTTTGTTTTTTCGTAGAGAGCGGAGGTAGGCGTTAACTCGTGTGCTTTGATTTTTTTTTAAAAAAAATACACGCCAAGTAGGCGGTGGGCGTGTGGCTTGAGCCCCGCGTAAATCGGTGAGCGGTCTATGCTGCGAAGTCGATTTGATTTCAGGAAAATCTTGCCTCAAGGTAATTTTCCTAAAATAAATCTAAGTGAATTATGAAACGTAGTGCCCAAACCGAACGTGTAACAACGGAAACAACTGTAAAAGCCTCGCTGCTGATTGATGGCACGGGGCAATGCGATGTCGCTACAGGGATTGGTTTTCTCGATCACATGCTGGAGCTTTTTACCCGCCACGGCTTTTTTGACATCGCGATCAAAACAGAGGGCGACCTACACGTCGATTATCACCACACGGTAGAAGACACCGCTATCGTGCTCGGTGGATTATTTTCGGAGGCTCTGGGACAAAAAATGGGGATCACTCGCTTTGGGACTTTTTATGTTCCGATGGACGAGGCTTTGGTTCGCTCGGTTGTTGACCTGAGCGGACGCAGCTTTTTTTCCTATAATGCTCCGGAAAATATGGATCCGATGGGAGCTTTTTCTTTTCAACTTGTAGAGGAGTTTTTGCGTGCCTTTACCGCAAATGCGAAGATGAATTTACACATTGATGTGCTAAAAGGAAAAGATGCTCACCACGTTGCCGAGGGGATTTTTAAATCGCTCGCCCGCGCGCTAGACCTCGCGACAAGTCGAGATGTCCGCTTGGGGGATACCGTGCCGAGCACGAAGGGGTTGTTGTAATTTTCTTTCATGGCTTTCGTGGAAAAAAATACCCGGCGGCGGCGAATCGGAATCCTCGATTATCGGCGGGGCAATTTGCGTAGCGTGGAAAATGCGGTTCTGGTTAGCGGTGGAGAGGCCGTTGTCATTTCCGATCCGTCCGACATTGAAAATTTTGATGCGCTGATTTTGCCAGGCGTTGGCTCCTTTGGCGACTGTGCTTTGAACCTTCGTGAAGCTGGGCTTGAGGCTCCTATTTTAAAATGGATTTCCGAGGGGCGTCCCTTTCTTGGAATCTGTGTGGGCTATCAGTTGCTCTTTGAGGGCAGTGAGGAATCGCCGGAGGTGCCGGGGCTTGGTATTTTAAAAGGACACGTAAAGCGCTTTTCAAATGGGGATGCTAGAGTGCCTCACATGGGGTGGAATTCCCTTCGCTTTGCACAGCCGCAAGATCCACTTTTAAAAAACATCTCCGAGGACTCGCAGGTGTATTTTGTGCACTCCTACTACCCTGAACCAGAGGGGGAGGATGTGGCCTACGTCTCGATGCAGTGCTCCTATGCCGGCATTGATTTTGCGGCAAGCATTTGGCGCGAACGACTTTGGGCTACACAATTTCACCCCGAGAAAAGTCAGCGAATCGGTCTTCAGATGTTGAGGAATTTTGTGAACGAAATTTCTGCCTGATGAGAAAAACAGAAGGTTCGGAAAAGAATCGTTTGGAGAAAAAATGAACCCGTAAAAATTTATGAAATTACTTCCGGCAATTGATTTGATGCGTGGTGAAGTCGTTCGCTTAAAGCAGGGCGACCCCAAGCAAAAAACCGTTTACTCAAAAGATCCCGTAGCTTTTGCCCAGCGTTGGGCCGCGGAGGGAGGCGATTGGCTACACCTCGTCGATCTGGATGCTGCTTTTTCGGGACAGTCTAGCAATTTGGACTGTGTTCGTAAAATTGTAGAAGCCGTCTCGATCCCCTGTGAACTAGGAGGAGGAATCCGCGATATGGCGGCTGCGGCCCGAGTGCTACAAGTCGGAGTAAAGCGAATCATCATCGGGACCCGCGCTGCGGAATCGACCGGATTTGTCCGCGAAGCCGTGAAGGAGTTTGGCTCGGCGGCCATAGCCGTGGGCATTGATGCGAGGGACGGAAAAGTTTCCACGCATGGTTGGCAGCAGGATTCGAAACTCGATGCTCTAGATTTTGCAAAGGAAATCGAGAGCTGTGGCGCAGGGACGGTTATTTACACCGACATCTCGACGGACGGGATGTTGAAAGGACCGAACTTTGCGGCAATGGAACTTCTCGTTTCGAAAATTTCCTGTCAAGTGATCGCGAGTGGTGGGGTTTCTAGTGCTGACGACTTACGGCGTTTAAACAAAATCGACGGGCTCTATGGTGCCATTATCGGGAAGGCTCTTTACGACGGGCTCATCAGCGGCAATCTCCGCGAGCTTTTAAATTCTTAGAGCCGTCTGAAAATTAAGGGGTAGGATGTTGCCACTATACATAAACTTTCCCGATGATCCGAACTTTCTATCCTCTACCACACCCATCTTTTAATCACGCCCTGTAATTTTGTAATTTTGAAGGGATAAATTTCGGCTTTTCCATCTGCCCGTATTCGCTATGGTGGGCAACTCACAAGTTTTTATGAAGCAAACCTTATTTGATAAAGTCTGGGAGGCCCACACGGTCCGCAAATTGTCTAACGGTATGACCCAACTATTAATTGGGACACATTTGATCCACGAAGTTACCAGCCCGCAAGCCTTTGGAATGCTCCGCGATTTGGGACTCGGAGTGCGCTACCCGCAGCGGACTTTTGCCACAGTTGATCATATCGTGCCAACCGACGAGGCTCAGGAGCCCTACTCCGATAAACTCGCCGATGCGATGATTAAAGAGCTTCGGAAAAACTGCGCCGAATTTGGCATCAAGTTTTTCGATACAACGAGCGGACAGCAGGGCATCGTGCATATCGTCGGGCCCGAACAGGGAATTACACAGCCCGGTATGACCATTGCCTGTGGCGATTCGCATACCTCCACACACGGTGCCTTTGGAGCAATCGCTTTTGGAATCGGCACCAGCCAAGTTCGCGACGTTCTTGCCACGCAGACGATGGCTCTCAAAAAACCAAAAGTCCGCCGCGTAAATGTAAACGGAAAGTTAAGCTCGGGCGTTTATGCCAAAGACGTGATTCTACACATCATCCGCAAGCTCGGCGTGAACGGTGGCATCGGCTATGCCTACGAATTTGGCGGCAGCACCTTCGATAACTTTACCCAAGAGGAGCGAATGACGGTTTGTAACATGTCTATCGAGGGCGGTGCCCGTGTCGGCTATGTAAACCCCGACGAAACGACCTTCGAATACCTACGCGGACGCCCCTACGCGCCACAAGGCGCAGCTTGGGACGCCGCCGTGGAACGTTGGAAAGCCGTAGCGTCTGACCCCGACGCGGAGTATGACGATGTGGTTGATTTCCGTGCCGAAGACATCGGCCCGACCGTGACATGGGGCATCAATCCCGGACAGGCACTTTTTATCGACGAGCACATTCCTAGCGCAGACGAGCTGCCGGAAAAAGATCGTGCGACCGCTGCGGAAGCTCTCGATCACATGCATTTAAAAGTCGGCCAGCCGGTAAAAGGCGTAAAAATCGATGTAGCTTTTTTAGGGAGCTGCACCAATGGCCGCTTGAGCGATCTGAAAGAAGTTGCCCAATACTTGAAGGGAAAAAAAGTTCCCCCAAGCGTAAAGGCAATCGTGGTTCCCGGCTCGCAGGGAGTCGCAGCCATTGCCGAAGAGCTCGGTCTCGATACGATTTTCAAAGACGCCGGTTTCGAATGGCGTCGTGCGGGTTGCTCGATGTGTCTAGCGATGAACCCCGACAAACTCGTGGGCGATCAGCTCTGCGCAAGTTCCAGTAATCGAAATTTCAAAGGCCGCCAAGGCAGCCCGACGGGACGCACGATGTTGATGAGTCCGCTCATGGTTGCTGCTGCAGCCGTAACTGGCGAAATCTCCGATGCTCGAGAAGTCTTTCTCGGAAAATCATAATTACAAATAGAAACTTTATTTATGGCTTTAGAAAAAATCATACAAGTAGTAGGCCGGGGCGTTCCCATACCCGGAGATGATATCGATACGGACCGTATCATTCCGGCTCGATTCATGAAATGCGTAACCTTCGACGGGCTCGGCGAATTTGCATTCTACGACGAACGCAAAACCGAAGACGGCACCGATAAAAAACACCCACTCAATGAAGCGCAATATGCCGGCGCGAGCATCCTAGTGAGTGGTCGAAATTTTGGTTGTGGAAGTTCTCGTGAGCACGCACCACAAGCTCTTTACCGCTATGGTTTTCGCGCGATTTTGGCCGAAAGCTACGCCGAAATTTTCTTTGGAAATTCGATTACACTTGGTGTTCCTTGCCTAGTTGGAAGTAAAGAGGATCTTCATGCCATTAGCGAATTGGTTGCCGCAAATCCAAATGCAGAAATTATAATAGATATTGCTAACGAAAAAGTTTTGCTGGAGGGAAAAGAATTTTCAGCAACCCTGCCATCACACGCCAAAGAAGCCCTACTTGAAGGGCACTGGGATGCAATCGCCGACCTCCTCGAAGGAAACGAGGATGTCAAAAAACGTATGCGCGAGATTCCTTATTTGGCGGGTGTCGTCTAATCCAAAACGTAATAAATTCACCCCTTCGAAATGGCACGAAAAAAGCCAATACTCATTTACGATCATAGAGGCTTGGTAACGTTTGGGAAGTGGGAATTATTATTCCAGTTTTTTATTATATTTAGTGTCGTCGGATTTGCTATTGATACACTTCCCGACTTAGGGCCTTCGTGGAGAAAAGCTTTAAAGTTTTCGGAAGTTTTATCTATTCTCATTTTTACGGTCGAATATTTCCTGCGTCTTTATTATTCGAAATCTCGATGGACTTATATCACATCGTTTTTTGGTATTATAGATTTGCTGGCGATTTTACCTTTTTATTTGCTTCTTGGATACGATATGCGCTCGATCCGGATTTTGCAGTTTGCTCGCGTGATGCGTATCTTTAAAATGGCGAGATATAATACTGCGGCCCGGCGCTTTCAGCATGCTTTTATAATAGCAAAAGAAGAACTTATTCTTTTTGGTCTCACAGCACTTGCAACGCTTTATTTATCGGCGATCGGGATTTATTTTTTTGAACATACCGTGCAGCCCGAAAAATTTGGTACAATTTTTAATTGTGTTTGGTGGGCTGCGGTTACCTTGACTACAGTCGGCTATGGCGACGCTTATCCCATTACGGAAGGCGGAAAAGCTTTCACTTTTTTAATGCTTATCATAGGCGTCGGCATTGTGGCGATTCCAACGGCACTTTTAGCCGCAGCTATTTCACGCGTTAAGGAAGAGGAACTCTTGGGCCGCTGGCCAGAAAAGGAGTCGGATTCGGAAAAGGATGCAGAAAAAAAGTGAGCTAAGGGCCGCTCTCCCGACTAACTTGTTTCATGTTATTCGGATGATTTTGGAGGAGTGGGGAAAAGAAAGATCGGTCGGATCCGGCGGATCTGAAAATGCAGCAATAACATTGCTGAGGGCGTAGGGGGCGCCGGGGTTGCGGCTCTGTGCTTCTTCGAGGAGAGCTGTCCTTAGTCTTTCACGACAGCAATGCACTCGACCTCGTAGCGCAGGGTTTCGGGGAGGCAGTTGGTGATTGTTGTGCGAGCGGGATAGGGTGCGGAAAAGAGCTTTGCATAGAGCGCGTTAAATTCTTTTACGTCTTGTGGGTCGCGGATGTAATTTCGCGTTTGCACGATATGCGCCATGTCGGATCCTGCATCGTGGAGGATTTTTTCAATATTTTTCATGGAGCGGTGAAATTCGCCTTCGAAGGTATCGGAAACGATTTTTCCGGTTTCATCTACGGATGCTTGGCCAGAAACAAAAAGTAAATTTCCGACTTTTACAACAGGACTGAAGGGTAAGTGAGAAACGGGTGTGTCGGGAGCTTTTGGATATTCGATGTTGGGATTTGTCATAGAGCATCTGAAATTAGCTGCCGCAGTCCGGTAAGTCGATCTCCGACTTCTGTTGGGGAGGGGATACCGAAGCTTTGGAGGCAGGTGCCGTGGCATTAACCTTTGAAAGTTATTTTGCAACGGAGCAGGCTTCGGGGTATTGAAGCCATGATTAAGTTTTTCTTTTTATAAAATGAGTGTGCCCTCTGCTTCGAAGGCTTCTTTGCCTGCCGGTCTTCCCACGACAAAAAAATCGAGTTACCAGCCGCAACTCGATGGGCTGCGTGGTATTTCGATCTTAATGGTTTTTTTTCATCACGCTGCGGTGAAGGTGCCTCATTATCTTGACTGGGGGCAGATGGGTGTGCGGATGTTTTTTGTGTTGAGTGGTTATT
>JBKEAD010000105.1:0-9578 GCA_047971915.1 Chthoniobacterales bacterium | reverse complement strand
TAAAGGATTTTGGAGGGTCGCACTTCTGGTTTTCTTTTACGTCGCTTTCGGTTTTCGGAAAGTAGTTTTATCATTGTTTGGTTGAAGCGGGATTTTGGGAAGATAAAGAAGAGTGCAAGTGGAGTTTTGAAGGCAAAATCTCGTTTTGCCGGGGCGGTGGATATTTTTTATCTCTCTGAAATAAATGTGCTGAAAAGTCCAAAAGCTAGTGGTGAAATTTGGAATCTCTGCGATGAGTCACTGGAACGTTCTTTTGCGGGGTGTGAGCGGGTGCGTTACTTGGCCTGTTCGGTGGCGGCATATTTTTCTTCGTTGCTTGATGCGACGACGCATATTGAGGAGCCTTGCGGGGAGCTTTTTGATCTTTTGGATCGGGCACTTCGTTATTTGGACGGGAACGTGCCGGATATGCCTGCGGTCCGGCATTTTGAAAAAGAACTTTGTCGTGGTTTGGGGTTGGGATTGGCCGGTGGGGAGGTGCCGCATCAGGTTCTTATGGACTATACGGGAAAGGCTTTGGCCGGGCGAAAAGAAATCGTCGAGCAACTGAAAAATCGTTAAGAGTTCTTTAGTTTCTCCTCGCCTTTTTTTCGAAAAAATTTGACGCTGGAGGGTATGTCTAGTCCTGCCATGACGACGGTTAATCTTTGGGATACGCTCTGTGCAGAGCTTGTTTCGAGACGAGAGCAGGCTTCTGCGGCGGAGCATGCGGAGGTGGCGAGGGCTTTTGTGGATTCGGCAAAAAGTGTCCTTCGTGCGGATACACCGCGTTTGGCAGATGCGTATGAGATCGCAGGGGATCTTTGTGAGGCGGCTTCGATTGATGAGCAGGCTGCCGAGCATTACAGGCAAGCCTATGATTTATCTTCTAGGCATCATTGGTTTATTTCTGCCGGGCGAGCGGCGGCGAAGTGGGGTTTTGTGCTTGAGAGTCTTGGAAAAAATGACTTGGCGGCTCGGAGTTTGCAAAAGGCACTGACGGCCTTCGATGATGCGGGAGACCATAGTCAGCATGTTGCGATTTTGACTCGGTTGGCGGCGATTTATAGAAAGTCCGGTGAGATGCCACGCTCTATTTCGGCGTTTGAAAGAGCTATTCAAATTTCGATTCGGATGCACGGTCGAGACCATCCGGAGGTGGCCGATGTGATGAATAACTTTGCCGTTGCTCAAACACAGGTTGGCGATCTTGATTTGGCAGAGAATTTAAATTTATCAGCCCTTGCAATTCGCGAGTCGAGTTTTGGTCCGAATCATCCGGAAGTCGCGCAGTCGATGGGAAATTTAGCCGTTATTTATCATCTACGAGGTGATACAAGTCGGGCTAGTAATTATTACCAAGGTGCCTTGGAAATTTGTAAATACTGTGGAGATACGGGGGATAATTATTTGCTGATAAAAAAGAATTTTGATCGTTTGAAAAGTGATCTTAATCCGACGCCTTACGATCAGTGACATTCTTGTATTGTCCGAAAATGTTTTTGTTTATAAGCCTTTTTGCACGAGGGTATGATTCCAGAAGAGGCTTCTAAAAATACGAATTATCGCGCTTTGGCAGATCGGCTTGGGTATGATCTTTTACGTAAGCGGATTCAGAAACAGGCCGGGCTTTGGGGGCATGACACGCATCCCGGCCAAGGATTTTTTGTGGTGGAGAGATTTTTGCCGATAGATTTTTTAGCCGAATTGGTGCTTCGATTATCCGGGCTTTATCATCGTGCCTATCGTGAATTTCTGGATATTCAGCTTTATCATAACGAGGTTTTTTTTCCTGATCTTCCGACGGAATTTGATGGTTTTCGACTGCTTCAACTCAGCGATCTTCATATCGACATTGATCCAGCCCTGAGCGAGCGAATTTGTGGATTAATGAAAAAAGTGGATTTCGATCTTTGTGTGCTTACAGGAGATTTTCATCATCGGATCGCTCGTTCGTCGAATCGTTCTCTGAGTGAAATGAAAGACTTAATTCCTTTGCTTGGAGAGAAGCCGCTAGGCGTGCTTGGAAATCACGATTTTATTGAAAAGGTTGCCTTTTTGGAGCACCACGGTTTGCGAATTTTGATGAATGAAAATATTCGCATCGAGCGTGGCGGATCGGAAATCTGGATTTGCGGTGTGGATGATCCGCATTTTTTTAGGACGGAAGATTTGCTTCGTGCGAAAAAGGGAACTCCGCCAACGGCCTTTCGTATTTTGTTGAGCCATTCACCGGAGCCTTTCGAGCAGGCGGCGATGATGGGTTATCACTTCATGCTCGCTGGTCATACGCACGGAGGACAAATCTGTCTGCCTGGCGGCTATCCGCTCATCAATAATGCTCGCTCGCCACGTCGCGTGCTCGCCGGACCCTGGCGAGAGCAAGGCTTGCAGGGCTATACATCCCGAGGAACGGGAGCTTGTGGGCTGCCTTGTCGTTTGAATTGTCCACCTGAAATTACGCTGCATACACTCCGGCGAAAAGTTTTCTGAAATTGCCCAAAAAAAGATGCAGCCCGCCGCTACGAGTGTAACGACGGGCTGCTGTTCCCCCCAGAACGTGGATACATAAATCAGGAAGTTTAAATTCTGTCCAGTATTTTTTTTATTTTTTTATATATTATCGGTGGAGTATTTGGCTAGAAAGACGGAAAGGGGCATAAAAAACTTAGTAGTCACTTTTAGTTTTTTGAAGATCCAATAAAATTTTTCCTTTACGTTGCTCCGCATAGGCGGCCTTTACTGCCTCGGAGAGATTTTCTAAAGCGTAAATTGAATGAATGGGTTGGACTAACTTTTCTTCTTTCACCCAAGTAGCAAGTTTTTGAAAAAGGGCGTTTCGCTCTTTTGAGGAGCGTTTTTCGAGCCAAGGTGTCATCCAAAATCCCTCAAAACGAAGTTGTTGAAACAGTAAAAGCCCGTTGGGAATCTTGAGGGCTTGTCGTCCCATTGCACCGTAAGTGAGGTGACGTGAACCTGGAACCAGCGCATTTGCGAGATTGAGCGCACTCGCTCCGCCGACGGCATTCAAAGCCAATTTTGCTCGATGCCCTGCCGTTAGATTTTTAATTTCTTTGCGCAAGTCCGTTTCCTCCGTCGTGACCACATCCGCTCCGAGTTCATAGAGTTCTTTTACTAATTCTTTGCGCCGAACGATGTTTAAGGTTCTGAATCCCAGCAAAGAAGCGATCTGTATCACAGAACGTCCGACACCTGAATTTGCGGCATTTTGTACGATCCAGTCACCACGTTTCAGTTCATCTTTTGTGGTCAGCATTGCATAAGCCGTGAGCGGATTTACGGATAGCATAGCAAGCTGCTGTAAATCGATACCCGCATAGCTTTCTTGATCTAAAAAAATCATTTTTTCAGTGGCTGCAACCAAGTGGTTTGCCCATGCTTGTCGATTGAGCGGCAAAGCGAAATCACCAACTCTGACGCCCCCAACCGCTTCTCCAATTTCTACAACCCTTCCGATTCCTTCATTGCCAATCCTGCTAGGAAGCTCGGGTTGCAAGCCATACTTGCCTTCTAGGATATTTATGTCAGCGGGATTAATGGGAGAAAAAAACATTTCCACGCGCACTTCTTTTTTCCCAAGAGGTCGAGAATCTTGAGGCTCTACTCGTAAATCGGGTGGAAAACCGAAAGCATACAGCTTCGCACATAACGAGCGCTTGTCGCTGCCTTCGCCGATAGGACTTGCTGCCTCCATTATTGAGAGAGTTTGTTTTTCTTAAATGCGATCCACCAGTCGTCGCATCGCGTCCTCTTGCTCCTCGATACTTTGCACTAGTTTGAATTGCGTTCGGCAGCGGTCTAGATTGTGTTCGGTACGATGTGTTTTAAAATAAACGTCGCCTTCCAAATAATCTGTCAAAAATCGCAAACCGATCTCGAAAGAAATTAGTTTACCGGAAAAGGCAAGCTGCGCTTTTTCAGCATCTGTTAAAAAACCACGGGCCGTTTCTAGGTATCCTTTTGCGAGTGCCTCGAACATCGGCATTTGCATCGAGACTTTAGAGAGGTCTTTCTCATCCTCCATACTCGGACTCGTGGCCGTCCGAACCATATCGCCAAAATCATAGAGCACCAGTCCCGGCATCACGGTATCAAGATCCACAACACAAATCGCTTCGCGACTTTTTATATCAAACATCACATTGTTTAGTTTCGTGTCATTATGGGTCACGCGCTCCGGCAGTTCGCCAGCGGCTTGCAGGTCAAGCAGCACATCCACCATCGCCTCATGCTCGCGAGCAAAAGCAAACTCCTCTGCGATTCCGGCGAGGCGTCCCTTTGAATCCGCCTCCGCAGCCCGAATCAGATTATCAAAACGGTTGCGTGTGTGGTGAAAGTTCGGAATCGTCTCATGCAGCCGCTCCCCATCCATATTGGAAAGATAATACTGAAATTCTCCAAACGCCGCTGCGGCCTGCCATGCTTGCTCAGGAGTTTCGACACGGTCAAAAGTTTCTGCATCTTGAATAAACGTATAGGTCCTCCACCAATTCCCATTAGTATCTCGCACGACACATTCCTCCTCCGGCGAGAGCAAAACACGTAGGCTTCGACGATCACAATCCATTTTCCCAGTCTTTTGCAACTCTGCGGCAACATGCCGAGTAACCCTCAAAATATTATCCATCAAATCCGCCGGATTTTTAAAAATCTGATGATTAATGCGTTGGTGAAAGTAGCTCACCGTATTCCCATCGGGGTTTAAATAACGAGCGACATAGGTATCATTAATATGTCCACTTCCGTAAGGTGCTGCATCTAAAAATTTTCCGGAAAATCCGAATAACTCGCCAATATATTTAAGATCATGTGCCGCCATAGAAATTAGAGATAAAAATAAACCGCCCTTTCTAAACAGAGATCATTCACAGGGCAACTCTTTCCATGTGAATTATCACCAATACCATCGTTGAGTGTGCACAAACCCTAGCAGCCTATCGAATGCTGCTAAGACTCCTGAACGATGAAAGCATATTTGACATTGCTAAGCTCCGGTCGGGCTTTCTTTGTAAAAATCCTCGAAAGATGATTCGCCTCCCCCGTAGAGTTTGAGCCCGAGTGCGGGATGCGGAAAGAATGGTTTGCATCAAAAGCATACCAATCGCCCGATTTATGCTGAAGTAAGGCAAAAGCATGTCCGACCCCACTCTTCGTGTGAAAACTCACAATTTTTGCACGACGCGCATATTGATGTTTGATCGCGTATTGCTTGGCAATCGCACACGCCACAAGGATGCAATTATTAGGAAGATTGACAACCGGAGAATTGATAATTGTGACCGGAGAAAATAATTTTTCAGGGAGCGCACCCGTTGGAATCCCATATCCCGGCATACCCGCAGGAGCGAAACTACTAAAACTCCCCGCACTAGGAAAAATCTCTGCAAATACAATTTTGAATTGCTGCTTCGGTGGCAGGTGGGGCACCCGTGTCTTTTTAGCCTTACCATAGATCTGTGAACCCTTACTCGGCTTATAACGCACATTCTTTCCACCAAACTCAAAAGTAAATCCATGCCCGGCTTCGATATTTCGGGATGTCCCAAATTCCGGTGCTGCCGCATAAGCCTTCTCCATTAGCTGTTCTTCCGTATAGCATCCACTCAAACTCACCGCCAAAAAAAGACAAAAAACACGACCGGAGGCAGAAAGGTATTCAAAAACCTTCCGAAGCCTATATTCAGCCAGAGCCAAAATGTTCATGAGATAGATTAAGTTAAAGTTGAGTCGGGGAAGAGGGAGGGAGCTATCGTCATTGTGTTAATGATGCAAACTTTTGTCAATACTAAATTGACGTATTGTTGCGCAACATTAGTTCCTCAAAAAGAACGCATGAAGAAAAAAAACTCAAACTGCAAAATTGCCAAATTTCCGATCAAACCAAGCTAAAATCAGCCAATCTTTGCCCGTTTTTGGAGGCTATGGGATGGCTATGGATGAAAATTATTCGTAGCGCAGGGCTTTTACTGGGTCCATGCGGGCGGCGAACCATGCGGGGAGGAAGGCGGCGATGGAGCAGATGCAAAAGGATGTGATGCAGATGATGGCTACGTCGGAGGGCACAATCTCGGCGGGAATTTCCGTGAATTGATAGATGGCGGCGGGGAAGACCTCGATGCCGAGGGTGGTGGCTAGCCAGTTGCTGACTTCGTTTCGAAATTGAACGAGGGTGATGCCTAGCGTGAGTCCGGTGAGGGTGCCGATGATGCCGACGATGATTCCTTGGGCAACGAAGACTCCGATGATCTGGCCGGAGCGTGCGCCGAGGGCCTTCATGATTCCGATTTCGCGTGTTTTTTGGACGGTTACGGTGATGAGGGTGTTCATGATGGAGAAGGCGGCGACGATAACGATGAACATGAGGAGAAAGAACATGAGATTGCGCTCCATGCGGATGGCGTCGAAGAGTTGTTTGTTCATATCCATCCAGGTGGCGACGATGACGGGTTGTTGGATTTCGGTTAGGAGTTTTTCTTTTACCTCGGCGGCGTGGTAGGGGTCCTCAATTCGGGTGGCGATGCCGTGGATCATGTCTTGGAGGTCGTAGATTTCTTGTCCGATATGTAGGGGGACGATGAGGAATTCGCTGTCGTAGATGTAGCGTCCGCTTTCGAAGATGCCGGTTACTTCGAGCTCCATGGGGAGGACCATTGCGCGAAGGGATTCTAGGGATTGTTCGTCTTTTTTATCGGCTTCGATTTTATCGATTTCGTCGAGAATTTGGGAGAGGTTGCCCGGTGAGTAAACGGTGACGGTATCACCGACACGGGCGTTTAGGATGGCAGCGAGTTCGGAACCTAGGATGGTTTTGTCGCCGTCGAGATCGTATTTTCCATCTATGATGAAGTCTCCTACGGAGGTGACGCTATTTTCCATTTCGGGATCGACGGCGCGGATTTTGGGAGCGAGGCGTCGGCCTCCGTGCTCGACTAATACGGGGCCTTGCACGAAGGGAGCTGCGCCGGTGATGGAGCTGTCTTTTTGAAGCGTGTCGAGGACGCTGCGCCACTCCTCCATAATGCCGCCGGTGCTGATGACGATGTGGGGGTCGAAGCCTAGGACTTTGCGTTGGAGTTCGCGTTCGAAGCCAGTCATTACGGAGATGACGAGGATGAGGACCATGATCCCGAGCGTGACTCCGGTGACGGAAATAACGGTGATGATAGAAAGAAAGGTTCGCTTGGGCTTTAGGTAGCGAAGTCCGAGAAAGAAGCTGAAACTTTTGCTCACCGAGGAAGGAAGCCTTAGCTGCTAGCGGAAAGCAATAGGAATCGTTCGGCGAGAGCTAAAAAGCGGGGCTGCTTTTTGCATGGAGGAAAAATTTTTTTAACGACCAATACCGATGCGGCCTAGACGCTTGAGGTTGCCGTAGATGGTCATGGCTTCGCGGCTGAGTTTCGTTGTCGATTTTGCTTCGTGGAGGTATTTTACGAGATATTGGGCGACGAGAGCGACGAGGAAAACTCCGCAAAAATAAAATCCGTGACGCTTGAAGGTAAGGACTCCGACTTGGAGTTCGTAGTTTTCGAGTGTGTCGAGCAGGACGCCCCAGAGGATGGGGGAGGTGCCGATTCCGAGGCCAGAAAAAACCATAAAAAGAGCAAAGAAGTGGTTGCGCCCGAGTTCGGGCATAGTCGCCATGATGATTTTGGAGTTTGCAACTTGAAAGTTTGCCCCGGATATACCGGAGCAAAAAATGAGTGTTCCAATAATGAATGGGCTCGGTGGGAGAAGCTGGGTGGCGATGGAAAACCAACCGATGATAACGCAGGCGAGGAGGAGAATTGAGACGCGGAGCACGGGCTTGCTGCCAATTCGGTCCACAATATTAGCCGTAAGCGGAAGCGAGACAAGAGCACCAAGAAAGGTAAAGGATGAGAGTAGTATAATGCTGCTTGGACTAAACTTGGGAACCTCTCGGAGGTATTCGATGGAAAAAATTCCAAGACTGCCGATGACGAGGGCGTAGGAGAGATTAAAAATAAGCAGGATTCGGAAAGGCGGATAATTTATAATTTCTTTCCAAGGGACAGATTGCGAAGAGCGGCGGTGAGCCTCTCCGGGGATTGCGTCGGGGATGCGAAGGATGAAAAATAAACATACGACTCCAGCGACAGCCGAAATTATAAAAATAACGGAGTATTCGAGTCCGTTCATCGAATGGCTGAGGATAAAAGCGACGGATAGTAACGAAATGAGCGAACCCAGATGGATAAAAAGAACGTCTCTGGATAGAAATTTTCCGCGTCGCGCAGCGGGAACGATTTCGGTCGTCCAAGGCATAAAAGCGGTCGTTGAAATTCCTCTCACGATACTAAATCCGAGGCTCGACAGCATCACGGCAAGTAATTTTTGAAAGGGGTTTAAAAAATCCAAGAGAGGAATGATCGCGATGGCAAATATAAAAATGGAGCGAATGCCCCAGCCGCTTGCAACGAATTTTCGATAAGAAAAATGATGTAAAAAATGGGCCGTCGGAAGCTGTAAAATAACTAAAAGCGGAGCAAAGGAAGCAAGAATGCCGAGCTGTGTCGAAGTGGCGTTTAGAGATTTCGCGTAGAGAACGATTGGTGCACCAAGAATGACTTGAAAACAAATCGCATTAAAAAACTGAAAAAAATGGCAGTTCCAAAGTGCCGGCGAGAGAGGAGTCTCTGCTTGGTTGGACTTTTGAGCTGGGCTCATTTCCGGATTTTTATTCGCCGATGACACAAAGTTGGAAGTTTTCTGAGATCGGCTTGAGAAGCAAGTTTTTTACAGAGAATGCGTTTCAAAAATTGGACTAAATTTTAAAATTAGGCTGTAATTTTTTCCAGATTTGCGCCTAAAATATAGAGTTGAAATGGGGGTATAGCTCAGTTGGTAGAGCGTCTCGTTCGCAATGAGAAGGTCAGGGGTTCGACTCCCCTTACCTCCACCAAATTGGAAAGCGTCACTGGAAGTTCCGGTTATAGGGAAGTCAATTACCACTTTCAATCAATACAAACTCGTCTTCATAGAAAGACTTTAATTCACTACGAAAAAGATTCACGACCATTTTTTGGAGAAACTTCTCCCGACTAACTTAAAAAGAAAGAAAATGGAACCACAGAAGGCGCAAAAATCACAAAATTGGTGTGTAATAATTCCAAGTTTCTAAGTCGGCAAAGCCGATGCCAAAAATTTCTCCGAGGAATTTTAAGGAACCACGGATGAACACAAATAAACACGGATACAATGTATGAAAAACATCTGTGTGCATCCGTGTCCATTTGTGGTTAAAAAACATAGGATTGGGTAGGAGGGACTAAAGAAAGAAATTTGGTATTTGTTTTTTTGTGCCTTTTGGGTCTTCTGTGGTTCTATAAGTCGAAATAGCGCATGCTTTTGTAGCTTTCACGTCGAAGTTACTCTGCTTTTTACCCTCATGCATCGGCAGGGCGTTTGGCTGGAAGAGTCATGGGACAGGGCGGGTGTGTAGGATGAGTTTTAATGCTTTGGCTGGGTGGCGATGGTAATTCTCGAAGAAACAAGCAAGGGGTTCTCCCTGCTTGAAGGGTATGATGGCTAATAGAGCATTGCGGGTGAGTGCCAGATTT
>JBKEAD010000081.1:0-1738 GCA_047971915.1 Chthoniobacterales bacterium | reverse complement strand
AAGACGAGTCTTGCGCAGATCATTGCAAATACCACGGCGAGTCGCTTTGAGAGGCTGAGTGGGGTGGAGAGCAATGTGGCCGATATTCGTCAGTGTATCGCACGGGCTATGATTCGCCGGCAGAACTCTGGGGAGAGGACGATTCTTTTTATCGACGAGATTCATCGCTTTAGCAAGTCGCAACAAGACACGCTTTTGCCAGATGTGGAGAGTGGAAATATTCGCTTGATTGGTGCGACGAC
The DNA here is from genome assembly GCA_047971915.1 of Chthoniobacterales bacterium. Taxonomy (GTDB): domain Bacteria; phylum Verrucomicrobiota; class Verrucomicrobiia; order Chthoniobacterales; family JBKEAD01; genus JBKEAD01. The sequence continues at coordinate 1,496 of JBKEAD010000081.1, read as the reverse complement.
GCACAATCCTTTTTTTTACATAAATAGTCCGCTGGTGTCGCGTTCGCAGGTTTTTCAACTGGAGCCCGTGTCGGTGGAGGATTTGCGTGTGTTGATCGGGTTTGCTCTAAACGATGCGAAACGCGGTTTGGGAAAATTTAATGTTCACTTGAGTGATGCCGCCGCGAATCATTTCGCCGTTGTCAGCGATGGGGATGCTCGGAAGTGTCTGAATGCTTTGGAGCTTGCGGTGTTGACGACGACTCCAAATGCTAAAAACGTCATCGAAATCGATTTGCAGCAGGCGGAGGAGAGTATTCAAAAAAAGGCGGTTGTTTATGATGGGGACGGCGATGCGCATTACGATACGATTAGTGCTTTTATAAAAAGTATGCGGGGATGTGATCCGGATGCGGCAATCTACTGGCTTGCAAAAATGCTCCATGCCGGGGAAGACATACGTTTCATTGCGCGGCGAATTGTGATCTGCGCAAGCGAGGATGTGGGAATGGCAGACTCTCATGCCCTGATGCTCGCGGTTGCCGCGCAGCAGGCGGTCGAGTTTGTCGGGATGCCGGAGGCGCAGCTCATCCTTTCGCACGCGACCATTTATGTAGCGACAGCTCCGAAAAGTAACCGCTGCACGCTCGCAATCGGCAAGGCGTCGAAGGAGGTTGCCGAGGGGCGGACATTATCCGTGCCGAAGCATTTGCGAGATTCGCATTACAAAGGTTCTAAACAATTTGGCCACGGCAAGGGGTATCTCTACGGGCATGATTTTGAGGGCGGCTATGTGCCGCAGGCGTATTTGCCGGAGGGGCGAGTTTATTATGAACCCACGGAGCATGGACTTGAAAAACGAGTCAAAGAGCGGCTGGCCTATTGGCGTGAACTTTTTGAAAAAAGCGAAAAATTAAAGCCATGAGACCTCTCGACTTAGAGCTCGAAAAAAAGTTGCTGGATTTAGAGACGAAAAATTTGCGTCGCCGTTTACGAGAACTACAAAGCTCCCAAGCTGTAACGAGCCAAGTGGATGGACGGGAAATTGTAAACTTTTCTTCGAATGATTACCTTGGTCTGGCAACCCATCCCCGCGTGGTCAATGCAGGGATCAAAGCGGCTGAAAAATGGGGTTGGGGAAGTGGTGCTTCACGTTTGATCAGCGGCACGCAATCGCCTCACAGTGAGCTTGAGCAATGCTTGGCCGAGTTTAAAAAAACGGAATCCGCCCTCGTTTTCGCTACGGGATCTGCTGCGGCACTCGGTGGGTTGCCCTCTCTGGCAGGGAAGGGGGATGTTATTATTTTAGATAAATTGGCGCATGCCTGCTTGATAGACGGTGCGAGATTAAGCGGTGCAAAACTACGAGTATTTCCACATAATGACGTTGAAAAATTGGAGCATCTCTTGCGCTGGGCAGAGCAAGAATATCCCGAGGGAAAAAAGTGGATTGTGACAGAATCGGTTTTCAGTATGGACGGGGACCGCTGTGTCTTGCCTGAGATTGTGAAATTAAA
>JBKEAD010000047.1:0-6335 GCA_047971915.1 Chthoniobacterales bacterium | reverse complement strand
TCCATGACGACGAGTGGACGGTCATCGGCGCGATGGGAGAAAAGCCCCAACCCTACGGAACTGGCGGCGAGATCGAGATGTGGAAAAGCCGAAATGAGGGGTGCGAATGGGAAAAAATTTCTGAGGTCACGCAAAACAGCACCTTCAACCACAGCTATGTGAGGCGTTCCCTCGGAGCGCGTGAACCCTTCGTCGCGCTATGGGCAGATGGAAATCCGCACCGTCCGAGCGTCTCCCGATTGTATTTTACGGATTTTACAGGTTCGCGCATTTGGCGGCTGCCGGAGAAAATGACTGCGGAAACAGAGGTCGTAAAGCCGTTGGAAGAAAATGAACCGCTAGGATCGTGCCAACTGGAAAAGGCACATGCCTAAAAAGGTAGGGTTGTTTTGATAAAACAACCGCCACGTGTGACGCCGAGCCGGAAGACCCATGGTCGTTTTATCAAAACGATCCTACCGTAGTTTTATTACTGCGATACCGTAGATTGTCGGATGACCAAGCGCGGGGGGATTTGGCAGGATTCCACGGGTTTTCCCTCCATTTGCTGAAGGATGGCCTCGACCGCCATACGAGCGCAGGTGGCCATTTCGGCAGTCACCGACGTAATGGGTATCGGCCCATATTCCGATGCGATTGGCGAATTGTCCACGCCGGTAATTTTTGGCCACTTGGACTTAGGCATTCCAATGTCGAGCAGGTGTTGCAGGGCACCGACGGCTTGGGCATCTGATTCGGCACAGATTCCATCGAACTGCACACCCGAAGCGAGAAGTTTCTCCATGCATTCTCTGCCGGCATCGGACGTATAATCGTCTGATGGAATCATGAGTTTTTTATCTGGAGTAAGCCGTGCCGCGGTGTGGGCCTGCAAATAGCCATTGTAGCGATGAGGGGACAAATGAAAATGGGCTATTCGTCGGCAGCCTATTTCCAAAAGGTGCTGGGTGGTGAGACGACACTGCGCTAACTGATCGACCACAAAATTTGGAACTGAGAAATTTTTGCCAACTTGAAAACATGCTGTTGCCACCTTTAGGTCATTTTTAACCAAATCCGCTAGTCTTTGAAAAAGTTCCTGATGTGAAATACCCGCCACAATCAACCCATCCACGCGGCGAAGTAGTTTGCTATTGCAGGCTTTATGAAACTCTTGGGCATTTTCAAAAAATTGCAACCAGAGATTAATTCCGGCATCCGAAAGACTGGCACTCACTGCTTTAATAAAATCTGTGCTCAAATCACTGCCCTCTACTCCCACACTATGTAGGAACACGCCCACCACTCCTTTGCGTCCTTTTTTGAGGGCAATGGCTAGGGGGTTCGGCTGGTAGTCGAGTTCTTTGGCGTGTCGTAGAATTGCCTGCCGCGTCTTTTCGCTCACTCGGGAAGTCCCCATCCGATTATTGAGAACGCGGGAGACCAGAGCGTGCGAAACCCCCAAGTCTGCGGCGATTTGCTTGAGTGAAGACATGAAGCTTTGATTAAACGCTTGAATCTGAATGGTCAAGCCGCGACGACGATTGTGTCGAAGCTAAGCATCGTCGTCTCAACACTATTTTCGCTATAGGCTCGGGAATTTCACCCCGCTCCCACATCCGAGCCGAGGTATTTGGATATTACGTTAATAAATTATAAGACTTCATAAGATTGCAACGTGTAATCATTCTTTCTGTGTATTCAAAAAATTTTTAACCCACTCCTATGAAAAATACCTATCCTCTCTGTAATTCGCTGTCGTTCCTTTCTCTATTGAGCTTGTGTGCTCTTTTTCTAAGCATACGACCCGTTGCGGCTCTGGATGATTTTCCCGGCTACTCGGAGACGACGCATAACCTTTATTCATCGTGGGAAAATATGGGGGGGATCGTCACACGGAATACAGATCCGACCTTTGTGGGAGCAGGGCTTGATTGGACAGGTATCGGACATTGGACTAATGATTACAATACGATTTTGCGTGCAATGATCTCGCCGGTTGATCTTCCGAATGCAAGGCATACCTCTGCGCTTGAGGGACCGATTTATTTTGCCACAGAAGATAATACGGTGACTTCCTATTCGGGAGCCCATAAACAAACAAATAACTTGTTTCCTCCGGACGGAGTCATTGCGACGTTTACTAGGGGGCATATCTCACCGGACTCCGGAATCACAACCTATGCCATTCTCGATCTTTCTCCTCCAACTTGGACTGAGCTGGATGGAAGTGACTACGTTGCCCCTTACATCGGCCTCGATGTCATCGAAGTCGGGCGTGACAGTAGCAGTAGAGCTAAGAGCCCTCGCATAGCGGAAACGCAAATCGTCGGCATTGATACGCTGACTCGCGTCATGACCGATGGAACGAAGGGGAACTTGCAAGGAGGAGATTCCGGTGGCCCCACGATGAGCGTATGGACGAACCCTCTCGGAGAATCCGAACTTACTTACATAGCATCGCATACCGCTAGAACTACGACCTTGAATATCGGTAATCTTTTCGGCGGATTTGGTTTAGATTATGCAAAGGATGCGACTATTGACACCGGCTTCGGCCTTCGGGTCGTCGGAGTGGCGGCCACCGAGTGGACGGGAGCAGCTTCGTCCGATTTCGAGACGGTGGGGAACTGGACATCGGGCACAGCACCAGTCGCGGGAAACTACGTTTTGTTTACAGGAGCCAGCACGGCTCAACGTACCGTTGATCTTGCAGGCGGGACGTCCGCACTCCGAGGTCTGCAATTCGGAGCGGGTGCCGTTGGTGAAGGGTTTACGTTTCAAAATGGCACCTTAGAGCTTGGTCGTGGAGGGATTCAAAATTACAGCGATGCGACGCAGACGCTGGCAAGCGGACTCAATGTTCAGCTCACAGATCATCAATACTGGGAGGCGATCAATGCCGATATCCAAGTGGACGCGGATGTCGATCTCAACGGCAACTTACTCGTAGTGCAGGGCAATCATAATACAACGATTACCGGAGCCCTCGGGGATTCGACAGGAACCGGCGTGGGCTTTACGAAGTATGGTCTCGGGACATTGAGCCTGCAATCCGCAGCAGATTATGCCGGAAAAACTTGGCTCTACGGCGGCACGCTGAGCCTGGATGGTGCGGGAGCGCTGCCGGACGCGACAAATCTCTACGTGGCAAATAATGCCACAGTGAATCTTGTGACGAATGGGAAGTCATTAACGGTATCGGGACTAAACTCTATCGACGGAGCAGAGGGGGTATATGGAACAATCGACCTCGGAGCAACGGGTGTTTTGACACTTGATAAAGTGGAGGAAAACGACTCGAAATTTTTTGGTCGGATAACCGGAGGGACTGTCGGGGAAACCGCCGTGGTGTTGCAGGGAAGTGGCTGGACAGACTTTGGAGGCAGCTCGGATTACGCAGGGCAAACGATCATTGACAACAATATTTGGATCATGGATCCGGGAGCCTTTGGAGCAACGGGAGTCGGTAACGAAACCATCATTAAAGCAATCGATGGGAGGATCCTATACACGAGATTCTATGCAGAGGGGACGATAGGAGAAACCTTTATCATGGAAAACCAGCCGGTTGCCAGTGGCGGGACGGCGCGAGCACAACTGAATTTTGCGTCAGCGGATTTGACGATGAGTGGACCGATCATCTTAAAGAGACAAGCGACGAATACCTATCGTGCATCGGAATGGAATTTGCAATCGCTGAATTCGACCGGAACGGTCGCTAATGTGCACTTTGGGGACATCACAGGAGATCTGGCGGATGGTGCTCCTGTCGCAAGCACGACGGCGAATAAACTGAAAGTTCAGCTTTATAATGGTTCGACATTTCATTTTGACGGGGAAATTTCGGATGGTTCCTTTGGGCGTTTGAATGTCGATTTTATCGGATCGGGCACGCATATAGTTAATGGGGTAAGCACCTACACGGGCCGCACGGAGATTGCGGCGGATAAATTTATTGTGACGACGGATTCCTTGAACGGAGAAGCCGGAGCTTTTGGTAACGGGACTTTGGCCGTTTACGTGTCGGGGCCGTTTTATGCCACAGACGGAGTCGAAATCGGCAGGACTCTCAGAGCCTATGTGAGAGGCTCGCGCGATACGGTGTTCGGGGCCGAAGAAAATGCGAATGTGCTCTACTCGGGGCAGGTGCTTTTGGATCGTGCCGAGGCGACCCTATATGCGGGAAGCAATAGTGTGGTGACATTTAGCAATACGATCTCGCCACACACTACCGGAACATACAGTGGTGACACAATGATTCGCAAACAAGGAGTGGGCACGGTGGTTCTGTCTGGAGATAATACCTACACGGGCGGAACGCAGATCGAAGAGGGACGCTTGCGCGTGGAGTCGAATGCAGGACTTGGGAGCGCAGGAACGGTTCTCATTAGCGCAGGAACGCTGGAGGTAGCCGGAGGCGTAAACTTGGCCAATAGCAATGTGCAACTCGCAGGCGGACACCTCCGCGTTGATGGAAGCGTGTCGGGCGTAGATTTTCAAAACGGAGTCTTGTCGGGTATCGGAGAAGTGGGAGCAGCTCTAGCACTCAACGATGCAGCAACACAGATTTTAGCACCCGGAAATAGTGTTGGAACATTGACAATTGATGGCGATCAGACATGGACAGGGTTCACCTATCAAGTAGAGATTAACGACTTCAGCAGCGCAAGCGGTGCAGATTTGCTGAGCCTCAGCGGGGAGTTGACGCTGGGTGGGACGTATGTGCTGGATATCACGTCGCTAACCCTAGTCAATGAGGCCGGAGATGTAGGAAACTTCACGGAAGGAGATCAAAGTTGGGTGATTTTGACAGCGGCAGGGGGAATCAACGGATTCGATGCCGGGGAGTGGACTTTGAATACGACGAACTTCACAACAGGAAGCGGAATGGCCGGAGGGTTTTCAATCGGTCAACTGGGAGGGGATTCGCTCGTGCTGAACTACTCACCGGTTCCCGAGCCGGGGACAGCCACACTCCTGATCTTGGGTGGTATCGGATTCGCCAGCATGTTTCGCCGGAAACAACGGCGCAAGTGAGAAACCGATTGGCGTATTGGGATTCTCCCAGCTGTATGTGAAAAATTAAAAAATAGGTGGCTTTATCAAATCGACCCTACCGAGCCACCTCGCCCAGCTATCGAAAAGTAGTTTTCAAGTTACGATTTTCTCCAAAAGCGATTTCCTCGTCTCGCGAGCCAGCGTGCGCAGTTCTGCGTCGGTAAGAATGCCTGTCATTTTAAGCATCTCGGTAATTGGCATATTGGGATCATTGGACCAAAAGATCCCGTAATCTTCGTTCGCATCGTAGCGAAAGCCAACATTCGTTCCGAATCGGTCAAGCAGAGTCTTTCCGTCGCGAAGCTCTGCTTGCCAGTGAACGATACGATATTCGAGGTCTATCTCCGCTGTCGCAACCCCCTCGAAGCACGTTTGCGCAATCACATCACCAAGTGGATCAATGACCGATGCATTACTTCGTGGCGTTGACGTTACTATATGAAATCCAAAACGGCGTGCATACATTCGCGGCACCATTGTTTGCGGCGACATCGTGGACCACAAAATAATCTCAGCCCCTTTTTGCTTATAAATCTCGGCAAGATCGTCAAACCCCATATCAAAACAGATCATCATCGCTACCTTGCCAAAATCCGTTTCAAATACCGGTATTTCCTGACCGGGTTGTTTTCCTCCTTCTACAGTAAATCCATCTTTGTCCGCCAAGCAATACACCTTGCGATAAATCCCCGCCACCTGTCCCTCTCGATCGAACAAAACACTCGCGTTGAAAACCGTTTCAGGATCGTTTTCCTCACGCATATTAAAACACACCACCAACCACGTGCGTTCGCGCCTAGCAATTTCGCCAAGTGCTCTCCGAACTTCTGTCGTGAATAAAACCGAGCGTTTTTTCGACGTCGCTCCCGTTAGTGGATTAAGCGCATTTTCCGGAAAAACAGCCAAATCAATTCCACGTTGATAACGACTCTGAGCGTCTTCCGACATTTCTTTTACACGAAGAGAAATCTCTTCAAGACGTCGTTCCAAACTCACATAAGGGCGTTGCTCTTCAAAGACGGAAAACAAGGTCGTTCCGACAATAACCTTTCGTGGCTCTTTGGTGTTTTGCATAAATTTTACGAGAGCGAGAGATAAAGTCTCATTTTTTGAAGCTACAATCCTATCGCATAGCTGCGACGTTACAATGCAAATGACCCCCTTCCCTCATATCTCAAGCAATTCGCCTCCTTCCGGCGCAGCAAAATAAAATTCATTTCATTGACTTCCCGCCTAGGCTTTTGAATCCTACCGCGTGCATTTTTTTACTTACTCCAACGGCTCCCTTTGCTGCG
>JBKEAD010000258.1:0-3593 GCA_047971915.1 Chthoniobacterales bacterium | reverse complement strand
GCAAAAGTAACGCAGTACGCAGATGATCAGCAAGCTTTAAAAAACTTCTGGATTGAGAAGTTTGGTTTCGATTTAATTGCTGAAAATGAAATGGGACCAAACATGACTTGGATTGAAGTGTTGACTTCGGTGACGCTTGCGCTGGTGGTGGGTATTACTTGGCTAATGAATGCGGTGGGGCTCTCACCAGCTCTTGGGACTTTTGTTGCCGGTGTGATGTTGGCAAGCAGTGAGTTTCGTCATGAGTTGGAGAGTAATATCGAGCCTTTTAAGTCTTTGCTTTTGGCGGTCTTTTTCATTTCCGTGGGGGCGGGGATAAATTTTACGTTGATTGCGGAGAGTCCGCTTGCCATTGGTGCGATGGTGGCGGGGTTGATCGTGTTGAAGGGGGGGGTGCTTTATGCTTTGGCGAGAGTTTTCCATATGTCGTTTGATCAGCGAGTCCTCTTTGCGGCAGCTTTGGCGCAGGGGGGCGAGTTTGCTTTTGTATTGTGTGGATTTGCGGTTGGGCAGGGAGTTTTGGGTGTGGAATTGGCGTCACAGATGGTTGCTGCGGTGGCCCTATCTATGGTTTTTGCGCCACCTTTGCTGATTTTTGTGCAGAGGGTTATTTTGCCGCGTTTTGGGACGACGCAAAGTGGCGACGAGCGGGAGCATGATGTGGGGAATGATAAGGCGAGTATTTTACTACTCGGCTTTGGGAGATTTGGACATCCGCTTGGACGTTTGCTTAGGAGTGCGGGGTATGAAATTACGGTTTTGGAGAAAGATAGTGACCATGTGGATTTTTTGCGAAAAATCGGAGTGAAGTGTTATTATGGAGATGCTTCGCGGCTGAATCTTTTGCAGGCTGCGGGAGCGGATGAGGCGGATGTTTTGGTCCTTGCGATTGACGATGAGGAGGAGAGTATGGGCATCGTGGAGACCTGCCGTAAGCATTTTCCTGAATTGACTCTTTTTGCGAGAGCGTGTTCGAGGGACCATGCTTGTCGCCTGCATAAAGCGGGGGTTCGTTTTTTTGGAGAGCAGCTTAGTTCGTCATTGGATTGTGCCATTGCAGTGCTGGTGGAGATGGGGCATGAGAGCGAGCATGCCAAGGATGCGGCGCGGCGGTTTAAGGAATTTGAGGTGGAGGCTATCAAAAATAGCTCGGATTACCTTGAGAATGAGAAGCATTTTATCGGGCTGGCTCAGCAAAATATACGGGCTTTGGATAGCCTATTGCTCAATGCGCCACTGCCGATCGGCGGTATGCGGAGGAAACAGGGAGCGGTGAGCAGAGAGCGGTGATACTAGATGTTGTGGTTGGGGTGAGAAATGTTACGGTTTTGGCACAAGTTATTGGCTTGTGTATTGTGTGGAGATTTGTCAGGATGGGGGTTGCTTTAAGCGTGTTGCTCCCTTGGTTTACAATATGATGTATCAGAACGAAAATGAGTTGGCTGCCGTTGCTGCGGTGGAGAAAAAAGAAAAAGTGTCTCGGAAAAAGGGGGTGGGGCGAAGTTTGGGTGCGGGGAGGCGTATCAAGAATTTTGTGCTCGATACGAATGTGCTGGTGCATGATCCGCAGTGTATAAATCGCTTTGAGAATAATCATATTTTTATTCCGGTGGATGTGCTGTCGGAGTTGGATAAGTTTAAGAATGAGCAGAGTGAGCGTGGAGCGAATGCACGGCAGGTGCATCGTCAGTTGACACAGCTTTTTGAGCAGCAGTCGCAAAAGGTGACGCGTGGGGTGCCGATGTCGGGTGGGGGGACTTTGCGGATTTTATTGCAGGAGTTTGATGAGGGGGTTGAGGCGTCGGCTGCGATGCAGCGGTTTTTGAGAATTTTTCCGGATCAGGAGCGGATGGATCATCGGATTATTCGTGCGGCTCTTGCGTTGGAAATTTCGGCGGGGAGGCCGTCAATTTTGGTTACGAAGGATTTGAACATGCAGTTGAAGGCGTTGGCTTTGGGATTGCAGGCGCAGGATTAACTAAATGATACGGTGGAGGTGACGGAGGCTGAGGGGGATGGGTTGCGGGTTTTGGAGGTGGAGAAGCATGAGCTGCAGCGGTTTGGGAGTGCGCGTTTGCTGGAGCTGTCGTGTGAGCGAACCGGAGTTTTGGATGTGAATGAGTATGTGTTGCTGGCGACGCGGGAGGGGAAGCAACTTCCGGCGCGGCATTTGGCGGATGGGAATTTTGTTCGTTTGAATATTCCGTCTGCATTGCAAATGCCGAAAGGGATAGAGTTGCGGCCTTTGAATGCTGGGCAGCAGTGTTTTTTGGATGCGTTGTTGGATCCGGATATTTCTTTGGTGACTTGTTTCGGGCAAGCCGGGACGGGGAAGACGCTATTGGCCGTGGCGGCGGGTTTGCACCTCACGGAGATGCGTCAATTTGTGGGGTTGACGGTGAGCCGTCCAGTGGTTGCGATGGGAAATACCTTGGGTTTTTTACCTGGGACTTTGAATGAGAAGATGCATCCTTGGTTGCAGTCGATCTATGATGCGTTGGAGTTTTTGTTACCGATTCAGCCACCGCCTTCGGGCGGAAAAAAACATCCGCTTCCGAAGATTAAGCGTGCGCATGATCGGGATGTGAAAGCGGTGACGTTTCAAGCTGTGGGTGGTGTAGAGAATGGGGTTAAGAAGCCTTATGAGAAGTTGATCGATCATGGGCTTTTGGAGATTGAGGCGTTGTGCTACATCCGTGGGCGTTCGATACCGAATCGTTTTTTTGTGCTGGATGAGGCGCAGCAGTTGACGCCGTTGGAGGCAAAGACGATCGTGACACGGATGTCGCAAGGGTCGAAGCTGGTTCTTGTCGGGGATCCGGGGCAGATTGATAATCCGTATGTAGATAAACGGTCTAACGGTCTTGTTTATACAAAAAATCGGCTCAAGGCGCAGGCAATCACGGCGCATATTTCGTTGACGAAGGGGGAGCGGAGTCCGCTGGCGCAGTTGGGTGCGGGGCTGATGTAAGCCGGGCGTTTTTTTACTCTTCTAGGGTCCAGTCGATGGCTTTTATACCAAGTCTTTTTCAGGGTTCATTTTAGGGTAAGAGTCGAGGTGAAAAAAACGCAGTTTTCGGATAGTTCTCATCCTTACGCTTACGAGCTGAAATGCGATAAAAGCAGGACGTTCAATCAACTGTTCGAGATAAGCCGAAAAGAAAGAACGCCGACCGCGACGGCACCCTCCTCGCCACCGACGACCTCCGCCAGGTCGATTTCGGCAACGGCCTCCGCCTCCCCATCCGCTGGGTCTATCGCAGCTCCGACCAATCCCCATCCCCCTACGGCTGGGACGGATTTTCCCTGACTATCGCCGAAACCAAAGCCGTCAAACGAAGCGCCACTGTTTACAAAGTCACCCTCCTCTGCGGCAAATACCTCTATTTCAAAAAAGACAACGAACAAGCCGATACCACCGGCGAAACCATCACCTGGACCAGCAACGACGGCCAATGGACCGCCGAAGAAACCCCCGCCAGCGACGACTTCACCATCACCCGCTGGGACGGCACCGAACTCGCCTTCACCGAAGGCCTCATCCAAAGCTTCACCACCAAAGACGACCGCACCCTCCGCTGGACCTACGACGC
>JBKEAD010000256.1:0-3491 GCA_047971915.1 Chthoniobacterales bacterium | reverse complement strand
ATACATACGCAAAATTCACCGCCGAGCCATTTGAAGCCGGCTACGGTCACACCATTGGCAACTCTCTCCGCCGGGTTCTTCTCTCCTCCCTCGAAGGAGCCGCAATCACAGGTATCAAAATAGAAGGCGTCGCTCACGAATTCGCCAACCTGCCAGGTGCCGTCGAAGACGTTGTAGAAATCATTCTCAACCTCAAAAAAATCAAATTCAAAGTCCAAGACCACGAGCTTCGCAAAGTCCAAATCTCTGTAAACAAAGAGGGGGAAGTAACCGCCGGAGACATCACGACCGGACACGATTGCGAAATTGTAAATCCAAAACAACTCATCTGCACGTTTAACAAAAAAACGAAATTTGAAGCCGAGCTAGACGTTCGTATCGGACGCGGCTTTGCCACCGGAGATGAAAATAAATATCCCGATATGCCCATCGGTGTCATTGCTGTAGACTCGATTTTTTCTCCCGTTACCCGCGTAAAATACGCGGTCGAAAATACCCGTGTCGGCCAACGCACCGACTACGACAAACTCATCCTCGATGTCTGGACAGACGGACGCATGACGCCAGATGACGCCTTGCTACAATCTTCAGCCATTCTGCGGCATCACCTCGATGTCTTCGTAAACTACGACGATCACCAAGTTGACTTTGACGAAACACCCGAAGAGGTCAGCCAGGAAAACACCCGCCTCAAAAAACTGCTCAATATGAGCGTCAACGAAATCGAACTTTCCGTTCGTGCGGCAAACTGTCTGAACAACGCAAACATCACAACCGTTGGAGAACTCGCTATGAAGAGCGAGGCCGAAATGCTCAAATACCGCAACTTCGGTAAAAAATCGCTCAACGAAATCAAAGACAAACTTCAGGAACTCCAGCTTAGCCTCGGCATGAAATTTGAAGCCGGTTTAGTGGAACTAAAGCCCCAAGCTCCTGCTACTACCAACTGATCTAAATACCCATGAGACATCGTGTAAAAACCGTCAAACTTGGACGCACGGCCTCGCACCGTGATGCCCTGCTGGCCAATCAGGTTTGCAGCCTCATTCAACATCACCGCATCAAGACCACGCTGGCCAAGGCCAAAGCCGTCCGCCCTCTCGCTGAAAAAATGGTCACCCTCGGCAAACGAGGCGACCTACACGCACGGCGCACAGCAGCCAGCTACTTGAAACAAAAAGATGCCGTCAAAAAACTTTTTGCCGAGGTAGCACCCGCTGCCGCCGACCGCAAGGGAGGCTATACCCGCATCATCAAGCTTGGACCTCGCCAGAGCGACTCTGCCCCTATGGCAATGATCGAGTGGGTCGATCTTCACAAAGCAGACGACGAAGTCGATGCGATCGATGAAGCTCTACTCGCCAAACCTGAGTCCAAAAAGACAAGCAAACCAAAGGCGAAAAAAGAGGCTGATAAAGAAAAAGCTTCCGAAAAGAAAAAAGCTGACAAAGAATAAACTTTTATAGGATTTCCTTCCAACCCAAATGACCCGTGGCGTTTGCTTGATGGCCGTCTTTTTGACAGATCACTGCAAGAAACACCACGGGTCATATTTTTTTGGAAGAGGGTGCGCTTTTCGGAATTAAGCAACCGTGATCTCGTCGCTAAGATAGACAGATTGAATCGCGTTTAGGAGCTTAACTCCCTCGTCCATAGGACGCTGGAAGGCTTTGCGACCGGAGATGAGCCCCATGCCACCGGCGCGTTTATTAACCACCGCTGTCGTGACCGCATCCGCAAAATCATTTTTGCCTGAAGCTCCGCCGCTATTGATGAGACCAGCACGCCCCATGTAGCAGTTCGCAACTTGGTAGCGGCAAAGGTCGATTGGGTGATCTGTTGTAAGCTCTGTATAGATGCGCTCATCGTATTTGCCGTAGCTCACACCATCAGCGTTTAAGGCTTTGTAACCCCCATTATTTTCGGGAAGTTTTTGTTTAATGATGTCGGCTTGGATCGTCGTGCCGATATGATTTGCCTGGCCCGTTAAATCTGCGCTTACGTGATAGTCCATGCCGTCTTTTTTAAAGGCTGAGTTGCGAAGATAGCACCAGAGAACGGTCACTAAACCCAGCTCGTGGGCGTAGGCAAACGCCTCGGAGATCTCGACGATTTCACGGGTTGCATCTTCCGAGCCAAAGTAAATCGTCGCCCCCACAGCAGCGGCTCCCATGTTGGCGGCTTCATCGATTGTGCCAAAAAGAATTTGCTGATGTTTATTGGGGTAGGTCAGCAATTCGTTGTGATTTATTTTTACCAAAAAAGGGATTTTGTGAGCGTATTTTCTGGAGACGGCACCTAGGACGCCAAAGGTCGAGGCCACCGCATTACAGCCGCCCTCGATGGCGAGCTTCACGATATTTTCCGGATCGAAATAAAGCGGATTTTTTGCAAAACTGGCACCGCCGGAATGCTCGATACCTTGATCGACTGGCAGCATCGAAACGTAGCCCGTATTGGCCAAGTGCCCTGTGCTGTAAATGCGCTGGAGGTTGCCTAAAACACGGTTATTGCGGTCGCTAGGAATAAAAATCCGATCCACCGAATCGGCACCCGGCAAATGAAGTGAAGACTTTGGGATCGTCTTACATTCGTGCTTTAGGAAATAATCCGTTTTGTCACCGAGGTAGTCCGAAATTTGGAAGCCCATACGAAAAAACTATCGCGCTCCAGTGCTCATGTCGAGTGGATAAAAGTAACCGTAATGTCACATCGAAAAAATTAAGCGAAAAATAAGAAAAAAACGCTCCGAACAAAATCCGCCGAAAGCAGCGGAGGAGGGGGCTTCATGGAAGTGAGATATTTCAGAAAGCCGAGCTTATTGCAAGAATATTCGGTTTATTTTTTACTTATTTTCACAGCCATCCCATAAGAATAATAAAAATAAACTGATCAAAGCCTCTTGATAGGGCACTTTGATAAAGAGTCATTTCTACGAAATAACTGGTAGCGACCGCGGGATTTGGGCTACTACATCACACGTCGCGGTTGTTACTGGTCATAGCTGTGGTAAAAAGGCTTCCAGATGTCTTTGGCGGGTGTGGGTTTTCCGAACCAGCGAGCTAATGCCGTTGGCCACTTGCTGTCTAGTGGCACGAGGGTGAAACTGCCCGCGATGCACTCGATCTTCGCTGATTCGATTATCGTTTCGGCTGCCCCGATTTTGTTACCCAAACCGGAAATGGCCGCGTTGTGTTTGAGCCGTGTCTTGTCGCCGTCGATCTCAATAGCCACATCACCAGGGGATGTGATGAGCGCAATACCGGTCCCATCTGCCGTCGTTAGCAGCGCAAGCTCTGTCCCGCGCCGATTTCCTTGAAAGCGAAGATCCGTGCGATTGAGATGGAATATGCCGAAGTCGTTCAGGCGATCTTTCCCCGGATATCCTGCGTAGGGCCCCTTGCCAATCCAGCGAAATTCATTGAATTTTTCAGGCATTATCAACGACATGCCTGCTTCGGATAGCGGCCCCTTAGCCTTCTCGGGCTTGT
>JBKEAD010000251.1:0-2092 GCA_047971915.1 Chthoniobacterales bacterium | reverse complement strand
CCAAGCCGAATTGAAACGAAAAGAAGAAGTCCAAAAGAAGAGAGTAGCAGTCTTCAAAAAGAGAACCGGAAGCACAAAAATCCCGCACCTTAACCACGCACCGAAAAGGCTCTCTCAGCGCACCGTAAAATTTATACGCTGGTTAAAAAATTATCTGGATCTGGAACGCGACTGGAACGACGCCATCGCCCAACTTCGATCTATCTATCAGCACTTATGATCTTATTTTTGGACACCGTTGGAAAACAGCTAACGGTTTTTGACCTAGACCCAGACCGCTTTGAATCTTTTGCAGATTATCCCGATCTGAAGAGGGCGGAAGCTCCGGAAGCCATTTTCTCTGACCCTGAAATTGATCTTGTTTTTATCGCTACGCCAAATGCGACGCATTTTGAGTTGGCTACGGCTGCTTTGCGTTCGGGTAAGGCCGTTTTATGTGAGAAGCCAATGGCCATCAGCATAGAAGATGCTGAAAAGATGACGGAATTAAGTGAGGAGTTGAACGGCTTTCTCCAAATCGGTTTTGAGCTTCGCTACTCTAAACTCTACACATGGGCCAAAGAGCAGATTGAAGGAGGACTGATCGGAGATGTAGTGAATACCCAATGCACTTATATTTGTTCCGAATTTCACGGTAAAGGCTCTTGGAGAAATAAACGTTCCAGTGGGGGCGGGATGTTTGGGGAGAAATTATCTCACTATGTCGATCTTCCGCGCTGGTGGGTCTCTTCTCCGGTTAAAGATGTAACATCATTTTGTGCGCCTAATGCTATTCCTTATTATGAGGTGCGGGATAATTACAGCACAACAGTTCGTTATGAGAATGGAGCTATTAGTCATTTGACTTTTATGATGGCACCGGCGGCCAGTTTGAATCACGATCCCTTGCAAAATCATATTTCCGAACATTCCGATGATGGCCATGAGCTTCGCTATCTTATTCAGGGGATGAAGGGGGCTCTTGAAACATCGGTTTTTTCCCGAAGGATGAGGCGATGGGCTTTCTCAGATTCACCTACGGGCTTGAGAAGTCAAGTCGTGGATGATCGGAGGTGGAAGGAGGATTCTTTTGAAGATAATCGCTATGTTCACAATACAACGGACCAGACATTGGATGTGATTCGGCGTGTTGCTATGGGTGAAAAACCTGCAACGTCGGCAAGAGATGCTTTAGAGACGATGCGCGTTGTCTTTGCTGCGGAGAAATCGGCAGGTGCAGGAGTTACAATTGCATTATAATTATAGCCATCCTATAAGAATAATAAAAATAAACTGACAAACGCCCCTACCGGGCTATCGCCTTATCCAAAGCTGCCGATTTGGTGGCGGCCTGGTCTGTGCAAAATGGTAAATCTATTCGGGAGGTTGACTTGAAGTGGTTACAAAGCAAACTGGCCACCTTGGAGAGCGGGGAAAAATATTTGGGGTAAACGAAGGCAGAGATCGTGTCGGTTCGGCAAGGCGACCGAGTTGGCGGTAGCCGTAGCATTCTTCCTTTTGGTATTGGATTGGAGGTATCCTAAAAAAAATTCAAAGGATTTTGCTGCGAGATGCGTCTTATAGTTAGAAATTTCTCATGAGAGGCGATGAAGACGACATTATTGTATTCGTGCGAGCTCGGGAAGGGAGCGAAGAGGCTTTTGAAATACTTTTTCAAAGGTACTTTGAGGCTGTTTATGCTTTTGTTTATCGCGTATCGCTGGATGTGGGGGCAGCGGAGGATAGTGCTCAGGAAACTTTTATTAAAGCAGCACGTTCGTTGCGACGATTTCGGGGAGATGCCGCGTTTCGTAGTTGGTTGTTTCAAATTGCCATGAATACGACGCGAGATTGGCAGAGAAGGGTTATTCGGGAGCGTTTGGTTCTAGAAGAAGTGGGTGAGCGTGTTCAGGAGGGTGATAGGCAGCGATCTGCGGATTTCGGCAATGTGCGGGAGGCGTTGGCGGCTCTCAAAGATGATTTTCGTTATGCTATCGCATTGGTTTACTTTGAGGGATTTAGCCATGCGGAATCTGCACGGATTCTTAACTGTTCGGAAAGCACTGTTTCTTGGCGGATTTTTCGGGCAAAACGACAACTTAAACGTTGGTTT
>JBKEAD010000234.1:0-4807 GCA_047971915.1 Chthoniobacterales bacterium | reverse complement strand
GAAAGCACAACTAAAATAAGGGTATTAAGAACGGCTCTGCCATAGAGAAAAATCTCATCGAAAACAGTATAATAATTTAGACTTACAAACTGCCATTTCCAAAAAAAACTCTCATTCATAGCTGCTTTTAGATCAAGTTGTTGCTGAGGGATGCGAGCATCTTTGACACCGTGCTTCTGCTCAGCCCATTCTGCAAAAATACGATCATAAGTTCGAACAACCAATTCTTCCGGTTTTGCAGACGAACGGATAAAGGTTTCTTTACCCAGTTTTTCCTCATTCATTCGCGCCTGACCCGCCTCGGTAAGCTCAATAAAATTTGGTCGCAATAATGTTTTTACATAAACCGTCCACTGTTCTGCCGCTAAATCTGGAAGCGTTGAAGAAAAAGGAATTTCTTTGTAAGAAGAAAAACTTGTCGAGTAAAGTGCATTAAAATTTTCTATTGGACCTAAAATGCGAGGTAAAAAAACAGATCGATAATACCCTCCCGCATCCCAAAAAAATTTTTGTGTATCGGGAACTTCTTCTGTTGAAAATTGATAGAATTTTTCTAATAGAGGAGTTTTTGTAGTAGCTGCTCCAAAAATATTCAATATTGGTCCGTTAATAGTAGTTGGAACTATAAATTGCGTATTTAGCGCATTATTTAGACTTCTTATATTTTTATCAAATTGAGACGTGAGCCAATATCTGAACTTATGCGTATTATAAGCCGGAAGACGATTGCTCGGGCGAGTAAAACCCGTTGCCGCAAGTTGGGGAGAGGCTTTTGTTTGGTTAGGATCCGCTAAAAATTCTTGCCAAAGGAGAAGCTGTTCCGGATCTGATTTGGGTATTTCTAAACTTGTAAAATTTGCGTAAGCTTCGCTTGCAGCCATTCGATAATTATCAAGAATTCCACCGTATTTTGCTTCGATATAACGTTGGTAGTAGGCTCTATCGCTAAAAAAATATTTCGGAAAAAATTTTGAATCTGTAAAGCGACTCGTTGTTTCCACACTGCCGCTTAGCATGATGATAAAAGGTATCACCATCGTTAGCCCTCCTAAAATTAAGGCTATATAAATAGAGATATATAAGGTGCGAACTTTAAAAGACCGTTCAGTAATTGGAGAAAAAAACATAATAAAAATTAGCGATTGGCTGTTTTGAATTCCATTCGGCTAAGACGGCGAAGTTGCAGGACGGTTAACCCCACTAACATGCTGCCAATAATCCATGCCATTGCTGTTGCCGGCCCAAATCGCAAACGCGTAAATGCTTCATAAAAAATCAGCAATGAAGAAACTTCTGTGATTCCATTCGGTCCACCTCCTGTCATAATTAAAATATTCGTAGCACCATGAAAGGCTGCGGTTAGTGCTCCAATAAAATTAATAAGAATCAGTGCTTTAAGTCCCGGAAATACAATATGTGTTGTTTTACTTAAAAAACCGGCACCATCAATTTCAGAAGCCTCAAACTGCTCCTCCGGTATTGTCTTTAAAGCCGCCAAATAGATCAGGCACCCCGGTCCCGCTCCGGCCCAAATTCCCGGAATCACACAAGATAACATTGCTAGGTTAGGATCTGCGGTCCATGCGCGACGCGCTTCAAGCCCGAAAAAACGTAATCCTTCATTCAAAATACCGTCTACCCCAAATAATTCTGCCCATAAAAAGAAAACAGCAGTCCCGCTAATAACCGCAGGCAAATAATAAACCGTTCGATAAAAAACCTTATATTTAGGGATCAGATGAAGTGCGTAAGCTAAAATAATCGGAATTACAAAACCGAAAGTCAATGTCCACGCGGCAAAGTGCAAGGTTGCTAAAATAGAATTCCAAAACGTGCTATCAAAAAGTACCAAAGCAAAATTATCTAACCCTATAAAAGTAGAATCTAATACAAGCTTATAATCCTGAAAGGCCATCAAGGTTCCTCTTAAAAGCGGAAAATAGCTCCAAGTAAGTATAAGAATAATCGCTGGTGCCAAACACAGCCAAGGCACCCAAGAGCGACTACTCACCGGACGGTTTAGCATTGCACCGGCAGCAGAGAAGATCCGACTTACCCATACCCCCATTACGATAAAAATAAGAACAATTGCCGCCAACACCACGGCAGCCACCACGCGACGCTTTTTCATTACCTCGGGAGGCACATATCCGATCATTCGTTCATTTGTTTTTTGAACGGCTTTATTTAAAAGAGTCTGCGTCTCCTGCCGCACCTTATCCATCCGTCCTGCCAACCAGTTTTCGCGAATCGTCGGGCTGAGCAAAAGCTCATCCAGCGGTCGAGTCATCTCTAGGTAAACTAAATTACAATTTTTTCCATAGGGCTCGGGATGCCCGTTTTTAACAGCTTCTACAAATGCTTCTTCTAGGCCCTTGGGCGATAAAACAAGATAAGACTCATAGCCATATTTACGTAGCATGGTTGGATTCAGCAAATTCGCTAGGCCCAACTCGATGAAAGTATCCACGCGGATTTTTTCAGCTTCTTCACTTGTTCTAAACTTGATGAACTGCCATGCAGCTTCTTTTTTTTTCGGATCCGTAATACCCGAAAAAATTCCATAAATCACAGCATTCACTTCCGAGCCTCGCTTACCCGTTGGTCCTGCTGGAACGACGCCTATTCCCCAAAGATCGGGATCGATACGTAGCTCATCGCCTCCCAGATAATTAAAAGTCATTCCTATTTTTTCCATTTCTTCTCTGGGTAATTGCTGGGAAAAACGTATTGCACTGCGTTGCATCTCCACCAAATCGTAATAAAATAAATAGGCCTCCAATGCCTCAGGCGAATTAAAAACCGCTCGCCACTCACCGGGTTCGATTTCCTTCACAGCCTCCCCGTCGGCAGACCAAAGAAACGTCATCAAGTGCCAGCTTGCAGACATTCCGCCTAAAAGCTGAACCCCCTTATATTTTTTCCCGAGAGCATCCACCTTGCCGGCAAACTCCTTTAGCTCCTTCCAATCTCTTGGTGCCCGCTGCGGTAAGCCGGCACGCCGAAAAAGCTCTTTATTAAAAAAAAGAGCCATCACCTGCAAATCAGCCGGCAGCCCATATAGTGATCGCTTTCCCGCCGAATTATCACGATAAATCACCGGAACAAATTGGGGCAATACATTGACAAGTGGATCATCCCCCGCGGCTTTATCTCGTTTATAAAATTCATCCAACGGCAGAACCAGTCCTTCTCGCACAAAGGTATCCAAACTCCGAAAATTCAACGTAAAAATATCCGGCGCAATGCCACCAGCAATCATCATAATGGCTCGCCCTTGCCTATTCAGAGAGCGCATTCGCAAGCCTTCTGCACTTTTTAAAACAATATGAGGAAAACGCTTTTTAAAAGTAGCCAACACGCGCCCCTCCGCGATATCTCCCGGTAAAGTTGAAGCCGGATTTGGCAAAATTTGCACACTCAGAGTAATCTCTTCCTCCCCGGTTTCAGCCTCAGCGGCTAAAAGAGAAATTTGAAGAAATAAAAAAAAGATTACCACTGTAATATACAGCGATTTTCGAAAACAGCTCTTCTGTCTCGAAAAAGCATTTCTGGGAGCACAAATAATCACAGACAGGGATGATTTTCAGATTTCTTCTTATTCTGCAAGCTATTACGAATTTTGCGAAAAAATTAGAACGCCTCTTTTTCGATTTGATTCGACTATCATCGACGCACTGGTGCAGCGATTTTTTATTTTTTAAATCTCACTCCCTTGTTTTTCATCTTTTTAATTTTTTCTTGATGCATTTGACCGTTTTTACTACTGCGTGCCAGATTAGCTAAGACACTTTCTTTCAAAACTCGCTTTCTCACAAAAAACGCCAACTCTCATGTCTCGTAAAATCACTCTCATGGGTGCCGGTTCTGTCGTTTTCGCAAAAACTTTAGTCGGCGATATTCTCCAATCTCCCGAGCTGGCAGACTCGACGATCTGTCTCATGGATATCGATCCGGCTCGGCTAAAAGTCGCCAATATCGTCGTTAGCCGCATGATCAAAAAACTAGGCGTTCCAGCCCGACTGGAATCCACATTGGACCGCAAAGAGGCGATACGCGGAGCCAAATATGTCATCTGCACAATTCAGGTCGGCGGCTATAAACCCTCCACCGTTCGAGATTTTGAGATTCCAAAAAAATACGGATTACAACAAACTATCGCCGATACACTCGGCATCGGCGGTATTTTTCGTGGACTGCGAACAGCACCCGTGCTCATCGACATCGCCCGCGACATTGCCGATGTCGCCCACCCGGATTGCCTCTTTCTCAATTACACAAACCCTATGGCGATCAACTGCTGGGCCGTTCAAAAGGCAACCGGCGTGCCGCATGTAGGGCTTTGCCATTCTGTCTTTGGAACGGCTGGCCTCCTCGCCTCGCACATCGGACTGCCCATAGGCGACATTAGTTACCTCGCAGCCGGTATCAATCACATGGCCTTCTTTTTAAAGTTCCAATACCGCGGCCAGGACCTCACACCCCTTCTCTTCAAAGTTCTTTAAAACAACGAACGGAATTTTGAATACGTGCGTTATGATATGATGCGCCGAACGGGATACTTCGTCACGGAATCCAGCGAACACCAGAGCGAATACACCCCCTACTTTATCCACCACGGACAAAAACTCATCGACGAATTTAATATCCCAATCGACGAATACATCCGCCGCTGCGACATCATCATCGGTTCATGGCGGGAAACAGAAGCCCAACTCATCGGCGAAGACGGCGACATCTCTATTTCTCCTAAATCGCAGGAATACGGCTCCTATATCATAAACTCCCGCGAGACCAACAATCCGCA
>JBKEAD010000212.1:0-6556 GCA_047971915.1 Chthoniobacterales bacterium | reverse complement strand
TTACGGCACTTGCGGCACAACCAGCGTTGTTTTCCGTGCCGGCTACAGCCGTTTTTAACAAGATGTTTTGATTGGCAATGAGGACATTCCATGCCTCTCATTAATCTCGCTTTTATGAAATATCAATACCTATTTAGCAATCCCTGCCTTTGGAAGTCTGCAATTCGCTTTTGCGTATCGGCACTCCGGTGCCATCAAAACTCATATAGAGGATCGGCATTGAGGCGGTGCTCACTTCTGCTTTGGTGCAGGAGGCATCTGGAAGCGCGTCCGAGTTTTGGTCGAGTAGGATCGACTGCGTGTGAGTGAAATCTTTTTTAAAAATTGCACAAATCGCTCTAAAATCCCATCGTTTCCTTTGATGAAAGCTCGTCCAAATATTCTCCATATTTTCACCGATCAACAGCGTTTCGATACGATTGCGGCTTTGGGGAATCCGCTCATTCATACTCCAAATTTAGATGCGCTGGTTCGTGAGGGTACGACGTTTACGAGAGCCTATTCGCCGAGTCCCGAGTGTGTGCCGGCGCGGGCTTCGATGATTACGGGTTGGTATCCCGGGCGGACGGGTTGTTTTTCGAATGCCGAGGACATGCCGCCCGAGGACACTCCTACGCTCATGAGCGGTTTGCGTGATCTTGGCTATCGAACGCATGGTATCGGAAAATGTCATTTCAAAAGCGACTTCTACGCGCTTCGAGGATTTCAAACGCGCGATATTCAGGAAGAAGGAGCAGAGAAGCGGGAGAAGGATGATTATCTGTCTTGGCTGCAAAAAAATGGCTACGGCTGGGTTCTCGAACCGCATGGTATTCGTGGAGAGATGTATTATATTCCGCAGCCAAGTGCCCTTCCACCTGAGGTGCATCCCACGCATTGGGTGGCGGATCGTGCAGTGGATTTTTTAAAAAATCACGAAGCCGAGACACAGCCATTTTACTTGTATGCGGGGATTATTCATCCGCACCCGCCGTTTGCGCCGCCGATTCCTTGGCATAAAATCTACCGTGCTCCCGATATGCCGCTGCCACGTGGGCTCAATACCGATACGGAAGATTTGCCATTCATCAACCGCTTTCAAAACCGCTACAAATACCGCGACCGCGGACGCGATCTTAACCTCATTCGCTGCCTACGAGCCTACTACTACGCCAGCATTACTTTTCTCGATGCGCAAGTGGGTAGAATCATGGAAAGCCTCAAAAAAAGCGGGAAATGGGACGATACCCTCATCCTATTTTCGTCGGATCACGGCGAATACCTCGGCGATTTCAATTGTTTCGGCAAACGCGGTTTCCACGATGTCTCCTCGCGCATCCCGATGATTGTAAAATGGCCGCAAGGCAAAATGGCCGACACGCGCTGTGACACACCGACCAGCCTCGTGGATCTGGCTCCGACCTTCCTTGCCGCCGCAGGTCATCAAGCCGCTTCCGACGAATACGACGGCATTGATTTACATGATTTGGCTACGAGAAAAAAACAGCGCGAGTTTGTATTTTCGCAGTTTAAAAAAGCTGACGAAGGGCTGTATATGGCTGTCAACAAAGACCGCAAATATGCCTATAGCGCACCCGATAATGCGGAGTATTTTTTCGATCTCGAAAAAGATCCGCACGAGATGGAAAACCTCGCCAGTGATTCATCGCGTAAAAATGAACTCACCACCCTACGCCAAACTTGCGCCGACTGGGTTTCGAAAAACGATTCCCACGAGGCCGTTGCCGACGGCGGTTGGCGCGAATATCCGAAGAAAAAACTTCCCGACAACCCGGACGAGGGCCTGATTTTTCAGGACCCCGCTTGGTGGGATGGAACTCTGCCAATTGAGCGATAGTGATTTTTAGCTTAGCTCGGCAGCGTAGAGTTCGCGGGTTTTGCTTCGTAAATCTTCGATGCTAAGCTCACCTTTATCGACTTTTTTCAAAAGGGCACGCTGGGCTTGGTAGTCCAGATTTTCTTGTCCGGCTTTGCTTTGCAACATGCGCCAAGCTTTTCGGCGTTCGACGGCGAAGAGAACCATTTGGCGACTTACTGCGAAGTATTTTAGTTTGTCTCCGATTTCTGCTTTGATGAAAACTCCGAAGTCAGGAATGAAAGACCGATGCTCGGGATCGAAGATGCGGCGCTTGACCACGTCGTCTTGAGTGATGCAGACAAGCATGTCGTCGAGCAGAACCATGCCGGCAGCATCTTCCTGACGGATGGCTTTCAAGTGCTTGCGGAAGCGAGCTTCGGTCACTGCCCAGTGGGCTACGGTATAGTTATATTTTTCCTTATTTGTGTAGGAAGTTTCCCACCAGTCGCGATTGATGGAGGGGTTCCCTTTTACATCGAAACATTCCGAGGAGGTTTCACCCTGCTGCGGATCGTAGATGAACTCAGGCATTCCACGGCTGTCGCGCGAGAGTTTTGCTTGGACGGCAGACATGTCGTCGCCTACGCCGTGTTCGGGCTGGCAGGTCGTGTAGGCTTGGTAAAAAGCCGTGCCACGGTATTCGAGACCATCGAGGATGGCCTTGTAAAGTTTTGCCGCATTTGCAATGGAAACCTGCGCGATAAATGGCGAGCCGTGCCCAGCGGTGAGTGCTTCGGCGACGGATTTTTTTTCCGTGAGCTTGCCCTGACTTGCACGACCAAATTGGTTCATGTCGTATCCGCCGAGCATCGTGGAGCTATCGCTATTCTGTCCGCCGGTGTTTGAATACACCTGCGTGTCGAGCATGAGTGCCTTTACGTTTGGGCGATTTTGTAAAATGACTTTTGAGAGATTTTGAAAACCAATATCTCCCAGTGCGCCATCGCCTCCCACGATCCACACCTTTGGCAGCTCGCGGATTTCTTGATCGGTCATCAGCGTCTCGGTGAGGTGGGTGAGGTCCCAACTGTCATCGGCGGAGAAGGCGGATGCGCGGTCTTCTAGAAGAATATCCGCAAGGCGTTCCGGCGCGACGGAGCGGCGAGCGTGGTTTAGCAACAAACTCTCGGCCAATAGCCAAGACACCGTGGAGCCGTCTTGGAACAGGCTATTCATCCACGGATAGGGGTGGGGGTTGGATGGCGGCGTGGAGCCATAGACAGTGTTGCAGCCTGTGGAAGCACCCATGAACATTACGGACATACCGTTGTCGAGTCGTCCATCGGTGGCTTGCATTTTTATGTGATTAAATGCGTCTTGATTCATCACGGCGCAAATACCATTTACTAAATCGTCATCGCTGACTTCCCCATGTGCTTGGATTCGGGCAGTGGTGTCGCCATCATCTTCACCGCCTAGCCCCATCACGACATGCGCAAAGGTTTTTTTAAAAAGCGCATAGGCTTCTGAGTCTTTTTCTTTGAGTGTCGCGAGTTTTTCGGAACCGTCTTTTTTAAGCTGATTTGCTTTGGCGTAAAGACGGTCCGCCTTTGCGTGATAGAGCGGACGCATGTAGGACTCGGTGACAGAGGCAATGGCACGCAGGATGCTTTTTTCACCACAGCCGGCGCAGGCTCCGTCGCCGGAGACGAGGGCTTCGTAGTTACGACGAACCATGAGGTGATTGCGTAATGCGGCGGGGCGGCTATCCTGCGGCGCATCGTCGTCGTAAAGGCCGAGATATTTTTGTGGTGTCTCGGGAAGCAGGCGACCGAAAATCTGTGCGGAAGTCAGTTGGTAGTTAAGCTCTTCGGTATCGGGAACCATGCGTAGGGCGTCGTGGTCACCACATTGTTTCACACATTCGCCACAGCCTTTGCAGAGGTCGGAGACTTGGATCATGAAGACTCCACCCTCGCCGGGTTTCTTTTTTTCGATGCTGCGGAAGATGGCCGGCACGTTGCCGTAGGCGATTGGCAGCATTTCGATAATGTCCATCAACTCGTCTTTTGCGGACTGGCTGATACCGTGATTTAGTCCGCCGACCTGTTCACGGATAATGTCTTTGAAAGGCTTAGACTCCTTGGCCTCGACGGCGGCTTTCATAATCTCGCGGGCACCCGTATCGATTTCAGGGATCGCATCCAAAAGTTTTTTTCGATCCTCCGGATTGCTGACGTAGTTTACGACGGCTGTGGAAAGAACCGTGGAGACTTCTTGTGCCGTGTTTGGCAGAGCCGTATCTGGGCACGCGGTAATGCACTCCATGCACTGTGTGCAGTTTTCCGCAATATACATTGGTGTTTCGCGGCGGGAGACATATTTCGACTGGGTTGCACCCGTGCCGGCGGCCATAACTCCGACTGCGGCCAAAGCTCCGGCGGGTTGATGATAACCAAGGCCGTTACGAAATTCTGCATCGAATTTACCGAGGGTGAAAACAGGGGCTTTCGCGTGTTGTTCGCCGCAACTCGGGATCGAGGCAAGCGAATCTGCAAAGACGCCTGCGGTGGGAAGAATGTCGTGTTGCCTCTTGGGGAGTAAAGGAGCGGTGCGCATCGATGAATGATCTGCATCGTCGTTGCTACCATACTCGATCTCCACCAAACGGGCGAAACCTTCGGTCATCACTTTCATATTCGATTCCACAACGGCTTCGCCGAAGCGTCCGAATTTCTTTACATATTGTTTATGCACGATTTCTTTGAACTGTTCGCGACTGATGTCGTAGTCTTCGAGGAAACTGGATACGCCGAAAAAGGCACCGAGGAAGGCATTTCCCTGCATGCGGAGTTGCAAATCGGGGCGCGGTGTAGCCTCTTTAGCGATTGCAAAACCTGGCAGCAGGAAGACGCGAATTTTATTTTCGCGGACAAACTCGCGGTATTCTTTCGGAATCCGTTGCCATGCCATCGCCGGACTATCGCTAGACTCCCAGACGAGACAGCCCCCCGGATTCAGGCCAGCCAATGGGTTGGTATGGGTAAAGGCTTTGGGGTCGCAGCAAAGCACCACATCAACGTGATTTAGTTCGCAGTTTACACGAATTCGCTTTGGCGCAACGGTGAGGTAGTAGTTGGTCGGCGCGCCTTTTTTCTCGGATCCGTATTTTGGATTTGCCATGATGTGGAGCTTTTCAATAAGGGCTCCCTCTTCGTCGTATGTCTGGGATTGTTCGGAAATGAAGTGACCGAGGTCGCCGATGATACTGCCCAGATTTTTTCCGGTTGTAATCATTCCCCAACCGCCAATGGAGTGAAAACGCACGGCGATGGCTCCATCCGGCAAAAGCGAAGGCGTTTCTTTGGAAATGACCGCATAGGGATGCTCGACGCCCAATACAAAGAAAGTCTCGCCATCGGCGGCTCCTTTACCGTCCGTCCGCTTTGTCGCCCCGGTAGCAAATTCATAAGCTCCCAAAATATGTTCCGGACGAAAATCGCGGGAGCCGAGCCCATAGCTACCACGGAAAATGCGTGGCGTCTCCTCGGGAGTGAGTGCGGGCAATGCCCCACCAAACTTGCTTGCTTCATTCGCTTTGCCGAATGCCACACGAATATCCCGCGCCAGCGGATTATCCCCGGCCATCCCTTCGTCGGTTCGTTCGATGATAATAATATTTTTCTTTCCACGAAGGGCATTGATGACAGCCGCTTCCGGAAAAGGACGAATGACATTGATGTGAATGGAGCCGACCTTCGCGTCGCGTTTTTCGCGAAGCCAGTCGCAGGCCTCCTCGACATTTTCTGCCGCACACCCAAGAGAAATAAACACCGTATCGGCATCCTCCGTTTTATAGGTCGTTACAAAATCATAGTGCCGTCCCGTCAGCTCCCCAAACTCCTTGTAAGCATCCGCAAGGAATCCAAGAATGGGTTCATTAAAATTATTCCGACGGGCAACCACACCATTCATGTGATGTTCCTGATTCTGAACAGGGCCAAGCAGGATCGGATTTTTCAGATCCATCATTTCTGGAAGTCGCCGACGCGTGGGGCCAAAAAGCTCTTTCTGTGCGGACGTCGGGCAGTCGATCACATCATTTGGTGCTCCTAAAAACTGACGCAAAAGCTCCGCCTCGGGCGCGTAATACGAACGCTCGGAGTGCGTGGTCAACATGCCATCCTGCACATTCATGCCCGGGTTTAGCGCAAGCTCACTGACCTTGCGTAAGATGATTGCTTGGTCTGCGGCCTGCTGCGCATCCCGTGCAAACAAAATCGTCCAGCCCGTATCCAGGGCGGCATAGATATCATCATGTCCGCAGTGGACATTGAGAGCGTGTTTGGTGAGTGCTCGTGCTCCGATCTCCAGCACCATCGTGGAACATTTTCCCGGTGCATGGTAATACTGCTCCATCGCGTAGGCGATGCCTTGACCGGAAGTAAAATTCACCGTCCGTTTTCCCGTTACTGCCAGTGCCGTGGCACCCCCTTGGGCCGCATGCTCGCCTTCGGTCTCAATCGCAATTTTGGCATTTCCCCAAACATCAAGTTTCCCCTCTGCGTAAGCCGCTTGATAAAGCTCGCCTCCTTCCGTAGAGGGAGTGATGGGATAAAAGACGCCTCCCTCGGTGATGCGGGCTTCGACATGCTGGGCTACGAGTTGGTTCCCGTTGCAAGTTACACGTGTGCCGGGAAAAGGGTGTTGATGGTTCGTTGAAGGTACGGAATTCGTATTCGCTGACATAAATTTAAA
>JBKEAD010000210.1:0-4335 GCA_047971915.1 Chthoniobacterales bacterium | reverse complement strand
TTTCAAAAGTCTCTTAAATATCTAAAATACCGCAGTTGGGCAGCTTAGCGCACGCACGCCCGATTGCGGTATTAGCTTATTAAGAAACCAAGATCTTTCTCGTGGTCTTGACGGAAGAGGTCTTCGTCGCCGGCTTTTGTATCGGGCCAATGCAAGGGGGGTGTCGTAATCGGGATTGCCGTTCACTTCTTTGCTGTTCTGCAAGTCAGCATTTTTATCGAGTAAAAAACCACGTTTTCCGTCTATGGAGATCAGGCGTGTTTTTTTGGGAGGAGGCAACCAAGAAAGTGGCACCGAGGGGATGAAAGATATTTCCGTCGGTGGTGTAGGCAGAAAAATAATCTGCGCAAATCCAGTTCATCTGCGGTTAAAAAAAGAAGATGGATTAAGATGTGAATGTCAATAAACCATGCCTGACCCGAATGGCATACTCGCCTGATTGCAGAAATGCAGCGGATCGAGCAGGCTTTGAGCGATAAGGAAAAGGACTCCGTCGAATTTGTTTTTTTGTCGGTCGCGCCCGAGAGCGACGGGGTGATGGAACTGAAGAATCTGGCTGACGCGCATAAGATGTCGAAACGCTGGAAGGTTCTGACAGGTGATCCCGACGGTGTTTTGGAAATGGCGGTGGCTCTCGGTGTACAGTTTACGAAACTACCAAACGGAGTGGATTACGCCCACTCCTTTCAGATCGCAACGCTTGATAAAGATGGTGTTGTCGTCCATCGCTGGAAGACGCCCGATGAGGGTCCGGAGCCTTCTTTGTCGGCCCTGCGGAAGAAATCTGATTCGTAGGTTTTGAGCCTTCTGTCCCGGCACACGTGGTGGGGGGAATGTTTCGCATTACGCTCATTACCGGGTGTGATTAAAAGCGGGTGAGTAAGCGAAGACCCTGTTCTATTCAGCATCGTCCCAGCGGACGAGGTTGACTTCGGCGTTGGCCTGGATGTTTTCCGGGAGTTCCTGCGCTGCGGAAACGGGTATCGGAATGGTGATGGATTGTGTTGTTTCCGGTTTGAGGTCGAGCACATTGCCCAGCGGATTCGCTGCGATCAGGTCTCCGTTTGCCGCCAGAATTCTGACGGTAAAGGCAACCGAGTAAGCGTTTCGTTCGCTTTGGTTTTTGAGCTGACAATCCACGCTGAGACTCTGGTCAGAGCGATGGATATTTTTTGTTTGAATTTCGATACCGTTGACGTTGCGCAGGCTGGCCTCAGTTGGACGTGTGTGGGAGCCGATGATGCCTGAATAAAGCAGCACGCCTACGAGTGACGAGAGGATGATAAAACACAAACAGATGTTTTTTAACGGCATCGGGGAATCAGAAATACGGATTGTGTTCGTCAGGAATTGTGAAGACGCTCTGGTATCCTCTGTCGTAGGGGAAGACCCGGACAAACTCGAGGTGTCCGTCGAGGTAGGCTGCGTTTGCCCACAGGTGCTCCGCGTCGTTTTCTTTATACCAGCGTGCGCGCTCGCTGATGGCGACAATGCCGCTCATGGTGCGATGAATCGGGATGCTTGCGACGATGATTTTTTTTGATGCGTAGGGATAGGCGGTTACAGGCACGCTCTCGCCAAGCAGCAGCGGGTTGGATGCAAAACCTTTGTAGGAAAATTCAGTTCCGATAAATTTTGCAATGCCCATTGGCGCGAGGACTCCGCCGATTCGGTTGTAGCCCGATGCGTAGAAATAGCTACTGCCGTAGAGTTCGAAGCAGGTCGCCTTTTTTTGATAAGTCGCCGTGTCGAACCACCAGAGCGGCTCGCCCCGGTCGCAGGGCGAACGAAAGACCTGGGGCGAACTTACATAAGCATTGAGCGGGCGTTCCTCTGCGGGAAGTGCGCCGCCAAACATGCGTGCGGGAAGCCAGGGATCGCTTGAGGAAACTTTTCCCTGGGGGCCACCGAGTTCGTGCGGAGCGGCGACGGGGAGTCTGCCGTTGTGGTCGGCGGTGTAGCTGAAAAGTGCGGTGGATATCTGGCGCAGATTGCCCTGGCACTTCACGCGGTTGGCCCGTGCGATCATGCTGAGTGCACACGGAAAGAGCAGAGTTGTCAGCAGAGCGAGTATGCTGATGACGGTTGTAATTTCCAAAAGGGTAAAAGCACTTTGTCGCTTGATTCCGGCAGACTTTTGCATTGCTGAGTTTGATTTATTATTTTTCGTGAGGTGAGGTGGGTTTGCGTGCGACGAGGCAGATGGCAGCCAAATGGTCCCGGTTTTTCCGGAAGGTTTGTCGCATCATGCGGACGCGGGAGCGTGCGGCGGGATTGAGGAGGAGGCGAAAAAGAAAGCGCAGCAGGCCAAAAAATCCTTCGTCTTTGACGACCCGGCAGGGTTCGAGCAGTGCCATGGGTGAGGAAGTGCGGTATTCGATTTCGAAGCCTTCGGAGCGCAGCAGAGATTCCCAGTCCTGGCCTGTCAGGGGTACGGCGCGGTGGTTGATGGCTTGTGTGACAGAGTCGCTGATTTGTTTTAATTTTTCCTCGGGCAGGTCGTCGGGAGAGACGCTGAGTTCGTGGATGCCGTAGCGTCCGCCGGGCTGGAGCAGGCGGTAAGCCTCGCTGATGATTTCGCGTTTTGCTTTTTCGTTCTGCATGGAAAGCATGGCCTCACCGTAAACGATATTTGCGCAGGCATCGGGCAGGCCGGTCTTTTGGGCCTGTCCGGTTTGGACCTGACGATTGCTTGTTGTATCTGCCTGATCGAGCCAGTGACGGACCTGGGCGGCGGCGGTGGCGTCGCGTTCGACAGCGGTGTAGCTCGCGGGATTTTTTGCGAGGGTCATGCGGGCTGTGCTGCCGAGGCCGGGGGCGAATTCCACGACCTTATCCGAGGAGGAGATCGCGAGGGTCGAGAGCAACTGGCGCGTCATTTCGATACCGCCGGGGCGGAGCACGCGTTTGCCAAGCCGGGCCAGAAGCCAGTGCCCGGGCATTTTGCGTGGATCGAGGTTTTCGCCCGGCAGTGCGTGTTCGTTTGCTGCGGTCGTCATGTTAGTGAGAAGTTGATGTTTTGAGTTTTTGCTGACGTTTTTGGAAGAGGATGAAAAGCAATCCGCTGAAGGCAAGGATTGTAGTTACAGAAGGTTCCGGAAGAGGAATAACATCTGTAGTCCAGGCGATGGTGGTGTTTCCGATGTAGGAATTTGTCGATATTGGCAAACCTGATTCGGAGTAGTCGGGACGGACTTTATCCATTTGCGTGACTAATAAGTAAGTCGCATTTGCTGGCAGACGCGGGACGATTTCAGTCACGAGATATTCTACAAAATCTCCCGCAAACATGCCGGCGGGGTCATTTAAAGAAAGTCCGACGGAGCCTGTGGCCGTCAGCATATAGACCGGTAAAAGATAACCAGTTTGTGTTTTGTTGTTGAAAGCAGCATCGACGTCTGTCGAGGCGGGCTCGCCATCGGCATTCGTAGCAAAATAAAAATCCAGGTCGTATTGGAGTTCCCAGTTGCTCAAATTCCAGGAGCCGGAGTTACCAACTCCATCGACACCGAAGCTGCCGCTCATAGCAGCCGCGCTTTCAGGCGTAACCAAAAATTGGTTCATGAACATCACGGGAGTCGCCTGTCCGACGTAAGCGAGATTTTTCACTGTGACATCCCAGGAGGAGTCGTTGGCGGTTAGTTCCAGAGACATATCTCCTGTTAGTGAGGGTGCCATATCGAATGTCGGCCCGCCTAATCCAGGTATGTCGGCAAAGTTGTGGCTGACGGCTCCGTTTGGATTATAAGTCGCTCCTGGATTTTGATCGTCCCCTGTGAAAACAAGCCAGTCGCCCGTATTTGGGCGAGAAGCAGAAGGTTTTACCCCGATAGCTGCGTCCGAAGTCAGGAGCTTGAAGTTCAAAAGCATGGAGGCATTTGCCGATCCTGCGAGTGCCGAAATGACGAAAAGGCCGAGTGATTTTCTGATAAAAATCGTGAAGCGATGTGAGAAAAATTTCATACGCAATCCGAGATAATGAGATTGAATCTCGATAGCAAATAAATAATGAAAATATTTTCCTGATTAAAAATTTGCGGGCAAATTTCAGACAGCCACAAACCCGGCAGGGGCGTTTTTATAAAACGACCGTCCATCGGAAAGGGAATTGTAAACGTCGTCGGTCACCTCTGACGCCGACAACTCAATTATAAAAATAGGTGTCAGGTTAAAAATAGTTGACAAGGATTGAAATTTTGTGGAAGGTTTTTTTGTGAGACAGTTACGACTACTTTTGCATCGCCGTGATGATGTTTCGGATGGAGAGCTGCCGGATGCTTATTATCACTGTATTTCTCGTGTGATCGAGAAGCGCTTTATTCTTGGAGATGAAGA
>JBKEAD010000198.1:0-7873 GCA_047971915.1 Chthoniobacterales bacterium | reverse complement strand
CTTTCCGGCTTTGGTCCAAAAAAGTGCCGTATCCATATTCGACTGACCGGCAGCCAGCCACACCTCGCCCACCAAAATGTCTTTGCGCTCAACCGTATTTTTACCTGCAAAAGTCAGCGTCGCCGACTCCGTGCTTGCAGGCAAAGAATCGAGAACGACTTTCCATTCTCCATTTTCTCCGGCCACGGTTGAAGCCTCTCGAACCAGCGTCGACGATTTATAAGTCACCCTCACCGCCTCGCTGGGATCCGCTTTGCCCCATACCGGAAGCGGTTTGCCCTGCTGGAGCACCGCCCGATCTGTGAAAAGCGGGGCGGGAACGACATCTGCCTCGGCCTGCGGAAATAGGCAAAAAAAGGAAGCAAAAAAAATACCTCCGTAGAGCGAAGAAATTTTTTGTCCGAAATTCGACATGGTGTGAACTTTAAAGACTTTCTAAAATCTTTGATAGAGTAGGCGGAGCGAATATTGGAAAAAATCCGCTCCGCCCCGCAATTTCCCTCCAAAGAAAATTTGTTTTAGGACTGCCGACGGCGACGCAATAGAACCGTCGCTAAACCAGTCGTCAGAAGAAGAAAGCTGGAAGGCTCGGGGATCACTCCTGTCACCGAGAGAATGCCGGTGGATTTATCGAATTGATAAATAGTTCCACCAAAATCACGTTCCCAGATTCCACTGATGACTTCGGTGAAGTCTTGGACCATAAAGGTCGCACCGAAGGATTCGGTGAGAGTGCCAACGGTGACGATATTCCACGAATCGCCCAAGCCCGTGCCTGCCCCGCTCAGATCGAAGGAAAAGTCGCCATCTAGAGTGAGCGTGCCGGTGCCGTTAATCTGGTTATTCACGCCGCTGCTGGCAATATCGAAGATCAGATTGGCGTTGTCGGAGAGGACTAGTGTGCCAGCATTTACGGTTGTGTTGCCCGTGTAGGCGTTGATGCCTCCGAGCGTCATCGTGCCGGTGCCATTTTTTGTCAGGTTGTAGGCGTTACCCAAGTCCGTGATGGTGCCGCCAACGATGAAATTTTGACTGGCATCTACATTGACCGCACGATTGCCAGTTAAAGTAACCGTACCATTTCCAACATTTTGCGTACCACCATAGGTTTGCACGGTGAAATCCCCCGCCCAGGTTTGCTGATTATTTGCAAGCGTGATCGTATTGTCGATCGACAAGCTTCCGCCGTTGATGGTCAGCGTGCCCGTGCCAGCAGCATTTGCACTTCCCCGCAGAACCAAGCGTCCTGTATCGAGGGTGACTCCACCATCGAAGCTGTTGTTGCCGCCGATGTGTAGTTCGCCAGCTCCGGTTTTTGTAATGCCATAGCTTCCGGCTCCGTCAGAAATATTTCCCATGACCCAGAGTGCCCGGATGGCATTGACATTGTCGCTGAAGAAAGTGGAGCTCGCCTGTAGGGCGATGGCACTGTTTATGCGCACATTGCCGCGCGGAGTGGTTCCGTAGGCGTATTGTGGCGCGGTAATGCCTCCCGCTCCGAGATTGATCGTGCCACCGTTTAGGGTGGTGCCAGCGTTAGCATTATTTGGTCCTGTGGCCGAGCTTTGAAAATTCAGACTATTTGCGCTCTGCGTGCCGGAAACCGTTACCGCGTAAACAGCATTTCCACTCGTCGCACTCGGGCCTGCGGAAAAATAAAGATCATTCGACGATGTCGTTGCCGTGCTAAAAGTGCCTGCACCACCTGTCGAATCCGTGTTCCAATAAGCATTGCTTCCCCACGTGCCTGCGGGTGCCGAGCCTGATCCGGCCGTGCTGCCATTGGCATCCCAGTAGAGTAACTGGGCATCGGCATTTCCTGCAAAAAATGCTAGAGCTGTCAGAAGACTACCATACTTTAGAAGAGGGCGAAGGTTTAGTTGACGACGAACGGCGGGCTTGAGATTGGGGAGTTTCATAATAGTGTTGGAAGGTTAGAGTTACGAAATGTGATGAATTTTTGAGGAAAAGTCAAATAAATTTTATGCAAAATGCCTATTTTTTAAAAAATTACTGTCATTTTGTAACTCTTAAAAGATTCAGAAGCACTTATTTTCCTTATAAAAAACTTCCAAACACCTTTTGCAAAACGGTGAGATTTCGCATAAAAAAGCACAAAGTCGTGGCAAAATCTTCCTTTCTCCCTCGGTATCAAAAAGTGGTCAACATCGTCCGCAAGCGGATTCTCCACGGCGACTATGCCCTAAAGCCGATACCCTCCGAGCGCCGTCTCGCCCAGGAACTTGGAGTCAATGCAATGACGGCCCGACATGGGTTACAAATTCTCGAAAAAGAAGGCCTACTCGTCCGACAATCAAATGGGCGCATGGCGATTCGCAAAGCTGAAGACGGAGTAAAAAGTCACTTAAACTTTGCCTTTCTCACACCGACCCTAGCCTCGCACTGGATAGAAAGTTGGCGTTTAGTCCTCGAAAAAGTAACAGGCCACCTCCAAAGCAACATCCGCACCGTCGTCTATATGCACTGGGACGACCCGCTCCTACTCGATGCACTAAATGGATTCGACGGCATTTTCCTAGTCCCCTCACCCGAGCCGATGCCTACAAAAATAAAAGAGCAATTTCTCGGCAAAAAACATCCGGTAGTCGCAGCGGACCAGGATCTCACCGACCTCGGCATTCCCTCGATTCAATTATTTCCGCCAGTCTTTAACCACAAACTACTCGATCACCTCGACGAATTGGGCCACAAAAAAATCGGTTGCCTAAACACCCAACCCGAAAATCCCGTCATCGAAGCACGAATCAACGCATGGCTGGTATGGCTCGAAGCACATGGCTACTCGGGCCGCTTGGTCAACGAACCGGTAGCTCCCTACGGCAACGCGATGTATGCCGCCCACACAGCCATGTCTCGCCAACTCGCCTCTTCAAAAAGAGATGAAACCGCATGGTATTGCACGACGATCGACTGCGCAATCGGAGCAATGAAAGCCGCCCTCGATCGCGGAATAAAACCCGGACGCGATCTGGCCCTCTGCGCAGCCAATGGCGAGGGCATCGCCTCCCACTGTTACCCGCCCATCACGGCACTCGAAGCTGCCGATCCGACGCCCTTTCTTTCGCGTTGTGTTCGCTGGATGATGAATGGAGGCAAAGAATGGACCGGCCCACTACTCATGCAGCCAACCGAAATCCCTCTCTGCATCCGAGAATCCACCGACCCCGACTTAGCAGCACGCCTTCCGATACTGTGAATGCAACAAAGTGATTTCGCTCTAGCAGACTGTGAAACTTACTCCGGGCGGAAGGTTTGGATGGAGCCGTTTAGGGAATCGACTTGCACGGTGAACCAGTTTGCGGCCGGCGCATTTCCTTCGGAACGAGCGTTAGAAGGTTGCAGTGTTGCGAAAATAGGTGAGGCGAGGGTCGTCGTGCCGTTTGGTCGGAAGCGGAAAGCGCGGTAGCTGTAGTTTGTCCCGACTCCGGGGAGAGAAAGTCCGATGTCCGATCCGCTGCCGCTGGTGATATCGCTTCGCGAGTCATCGAGAATATTTGAGTAGTCGGTGTTTTCAGAAATTTTTACCTGTGGCGGGAAGTAGCTTGGGCGGTCGAGGGGGGTGGCTGTGCCATTGTCGATTTTAAAAATCTGCACTCCGCGCCAGAGGAGCCTAGATGCGTCCGATGGGTCGGGTAATTTGTAGAAGCGAACTTCGACGGGTCGGTTTTGCGTGAGGGATTGCTGCCGGGCGAGATTTAAAAGATCCATCAGTTGCCCCGAAGTCGTGGTGAGTGCGGAGGCGGACTGGATGTGATTGACCGCGGGGAGGGTGAGCCCTGCGAGAACGGCGATCAGGGCGATGACCGTGAGGGTCTCGACGAGCGAAAAAGCCCGGCGGGTGGCGGGGATGGGAGGGGCTATTTGCATGGGTCAAATCATGGATTGAACTGTTTGGTGAGCGGGACTCGGAATTTGTAGAAGCGGTCGAGCGGTGCGGGGTTTGAGGCGGTTGCGTAATCGGGAATAGCGGTGTCGTTTGGATCTACGTAGCGTTCGACGAGGACTGAGCCACGATATTCGGAAGTGATTTGTCCGTGTCCTTCGGTCCATTTATTTGGCGGGTCGCTTGGGCGGTTTTGGAGGGTTTGCACCCGGATGTGCACTCTGAAGGTGTTTGATTTGGTTGTCAAACGTGGGTAGATGTTTGTGTAGGGTCGCTCGCGTGAATTGTCGCCTGTAAGGAGGTTGTTTTTCCAAAAAGTTTCTATGTTGGCGAGAGTTGTTCCGGGTGAATCCGGGACGAGGTTGATCTCACAAATTTCGGAAGCGGAGCGGTAAATGTCGTTGCTCGTAAAACGCTGGCGAAGATCTTTGAGCGTCTCATCCAGATTCAGATCGAAGCGAAAATCCGCATCAGGGGGAGCGGAGAGGTTGTTTAGGTTTTTATAATTTTGCACCTTGCTTTGAGGCACGGCGAGGAGACGCTCGGCCTTCATCACGGCTCGCAGGGCTGTCTCGCGAGTGATGAAGGAAAAGGGCATGATCTGTGTGTTGAGGTTCGTTTTTCCTGCGGTGGAAAAGGGTTCGCTGATTGCGTAGGGTTCTACGACCGGCATCCAAAAGAGATCCATAAAGAGGTGATCGGGCAGGCCGCTGCCTCCGAAATGATCGCCGCTTGGATCGGGGCGGAAGAGTAGTGTGCGCCAGGGTTTACCGACTTTGATCCCGGTCGAAAGGGAGCCAAACATGCCGGAGGAGGGCACTTGGCGGTTTGGTGAAAAGTAGGTGCTATTGACCGCGCTGTATTTGCCCCAGCCTTTGAAATAGGGGCTTTCACCGACCTCGCCCATGCCGCTGAGGTCGCCCTCGTCGGGTTTATTAATATAAGGTCCGTCGGGCATGGAGGCGATGCCATTGTCAAAATCTCCCACGGGCATTGCGGAGTCTCCGCCGACATGCACGCCATTTATCGGTGCGGGTAGGATATTAGAAAATAATGTCGAGGAGGTATCTTTAATGAGCTTGCCTTGCTTGCTCCCGGTGAAAAACGAATATCCGCTATTTGCACAAAAGTTACTGCGCATATTTGGAGAAGCCGAATTGTAGGGGGTCATCGAAAATAAGCCGTCTTCCACACTTCTTTTGAATGCGGTTCTCGCATCGCCCGAGGTAAAGAATGCCGTCACCACGGTATCCTGAGCCCTTCCATCAGCCTCGCCTAAAAGGTGATTATCACTATTACCATAGCAATGCTTGAAGCGGTCTCCGAGAAGGCGGAAGATGTTCGCGTTTGTGCCTTTCGCTTTCCACGGCGGCGGCAGATTGATAGCGGTGGGCGTAATTGGGATCTCCAGCGTCTGCACGAGGTTAGCAGCATCGGTGCTGTCACCCGCATAGATTTTCACGGTAATGGTTCCGCCCTTAAAGGAAAAATACGTGCCGTTGTATCCGAGTTTTTTCGTTGGCAACTCGATGGGAAAACTGAAAAACGGAAACCGGTTCGCCCCCGTGCTGGTAAGATTTTTTCCAATGACAAACCAGCGCGGATCGAGACCGCCTGCCGGTGGTTCGTGTCCACGCATACTCGTGGCAGGCCAAGCCGACCAGTTGACATAGGTCGATCCTGTCGCCGGAAAACCTATGGTGCTTCCATTGACTGTAAATTGATTCAGCCCCTCGATCTCCACGGTAAAGCTCGGTGTATAGGACGGGTAGCCCATAGCGGGATTCATGAAACTCATTACAAAATAGGCCTGCACGACTTCGGTATCGTCCGGCGGCGTGCCGTTGCCATCGGTTCCGGCATAGGCTGGAGTTTGCCCCGGGAGTGGTTTCTCGGGATCCGCTGTCGCACCCGTTTCTCCCGTTAGCTTGCCATTGGCGACATAGGTAAAGGCCACGCCTGCTTCCGCGACGGTCGGGAAGCGACCAAAGCCGAGCGTGTCCGAAGCGGCGATGTAAATCGGCGTGACTTGGCCGGATGGTGCAAAGGGATTTGTCGTACCCTGATCGTTGAGATTTGTGGAGCGAATGTAGTCAAACATCTCGGTCAGGATTTGGTCGCGGTCGGCCCCGTATTTTCCTGAAAAATTTCCGCCAAATCCGGGAAATTCGTCAGCCGTGAGTCGTTGCAAATACCCGAACAAATCACGATTACGGGCGATGTTTACATAATCACTTGTCGGACTGGCGGCATTGGTGCGTTGAAAATAATAGGGCTCTCCGTTTATGGTGGAGCAAAATGCAATCAAGCGATCCTCCAGCGTGCGATAGGTATTACCGGAGTTGCTGTGAATCGGCCACATGGCCACGCGGGGTTCATTAAAAATATTCACCTCGGGTGCGCGGCTGGATGCGGTTAGAAAAAATCGGCTGAGTTCTAGGTCGGCCTCCGAAATCCCTTGTGGATTGCGATCCGGGTCGAAGGCGAGTTCATCTATCGAGGCATAGAGACGGTCTTTTTTCGGACTCATGGCGGCAGTGACATTGCTGACCTTCCCCTCCTCCGAACCACCTGCGTCGTAGCGCGGCGAAACCGCATACGCCTTTGCGGCCGAAGTAATGGTTGGCAGTGCGGTGGCGAAACTCGTCATGGCGGGGTGGCCGGGGTAGCGCTGAAACTCATTTTTCACGGGTTGGAATTCTCCAAGTTTCCGGTCTGCCTGCGTGACGACTCGGGGCGTGTCCCAGTAGGTGCCTTCGGAGGCGGTGTTTACATTGACTTTGGCCGTTTCGTCGTCGCTCCAGAAAGCGATGCGACCGACGATGGGGTTGCTTTTACTGGCACCGGAGACAGTCGCGGTATCGGTGGCCGCACCGACGGCATCAGGTGCCACGATGGCTCCATTTTTTAAAATATAAAGCCACTCGACAGGCATCTCTCCCTTGGTCACGCCTGCGGGTAAGGAGGAAAAAGAAAAGCCCTCGATGACGCCCTCAGCCGCCGGGTCGAGGATGGGATATTGACCGGAAACGGGGGCGTTGAGGTCGGTGTAGTGTGCGGGTTTGTCCTTCCAGTTTTCTAAAGCGTCGGCCTCATCAGCGGCGTTTACACTCGTTAAAAAAAGATCGCGCGAGGAGTAGAGTTTGTAGGCGCGGACAAGGTCGCCATTGGTGTCGAAGGTGCGAATCATTCCGGGCTGGGAAGCCCATGCGAGCCGACTGGTGCTGCTTCCTCCGGCAGTTGCGGTTTTGATTTGAGCCATGACCAAATTGGTCGCGCTGTCGGCGAGGAGACGTGCGGAGAGGCTATCGGCGTAGGATTTTGAGGACTTTAGTTCGGTGCCGACGCCTGCGAGAAATGCAAGAACCAGCGCAGAGAGAAAAATGAGGCTCGCCAGCACGATAATGAGTGCCATGCCTTCGGCGCGAGAGATGGGAGAGTGACGGGGGTGGTGCATTTTTATTGACTCCATTTGGCTCCGCGAATGCCGATGTCTGCACGGAAAATTTCGTAGCTTATGTTTTTCTCCCGAAGATTTTTTTCCATTTCTTTCAGATCATCTTCTAGGTTATCGGGATTTTTAAAAAGTGAATCCTGTCCGAAATTCGGCGGCGTAGTGCTCGTGCAATAGCGTTGAGCAGAGGGTTCGTCAATCGCGACCATGACGACATGAATCAGCGGTGGGAGTTGGTTCATCTGCACGGGCTGCGTGCTGCTGCCGCTCCACGTCGTGCGCGAGTCGTAGGAGAAATCGTCGCCGACGAGCGAAGTGCCGGATGGGTTATCGGCATCAGCGAGCTTTGGAAGGATGATGAGAGCGATGATATTTTCCGCCAGTGGGCGCGTGCTGCTGATGTCGCCAGCGGGTGCGCTTCCCGAAGTGAACCAGCCCGTGCCGCCAGCATTTGCCGCCTTGAAGACACCGAGATCCTGAAGAGACTGGGTGAACTGCATCAGCCGGAAGCGATA
>JBKEAD010000044.1:0-10657 GCA_047971915.1 Chthoniobacterales bacterium | reverse complement strand
CCGAGCTTTTAGCAGCTACCATCTGGCCTTGGCGCGTAATGTTCACGCCGATGTTCTGAATCGCACTGTAAAGCTAACTTGTGATATTTACATTAAAAAAACGCTCAAGCTTTCTAGGACTAACATAGGCGGCGGAGTGCATGTCTGTGCCAATAGGAATTGCAACATGAGTGACTTGTCCGACTAAGAGCGTGCCTTGCGGAAACTCTTTGCTCTTGTTGTTGAGAAGAATGTAATAGGTAAAAGTAAGCTCATCCGCAAATGGAACGGCCTGCTTCTGTTTGGGTGCCCAGCCAAAAGTAACGTCAACCTCCAACCAATCTTTCGCCGCCGTCTTTTTCCCCTTGGGACCGAGTGAGTAGCTATAATCCGGCGTCTTTATAAGATTAGGTTCGATCTTTAATACCGCAAACTCTGTGTTCAAGGCTCCTTGCGCATAGAGAGAGGATAACGTGAGCGGAATTGCGAGAAGGGCGGCTGTTATGGTGAGGAGTTTCATAAATTTGCTTATTGTTATAGGGGGTGTTTTTTCTGTAGGCGAGCTATATTTTTAACTGTAGATTTCAGAAAAGGTATCCAAATTCTATGGTATGGAAACCGCTTTCTAAACCAAAAGGCAATCACCTTTTAGACTCTACCGCGAAAATACTCAATGGTTTTTGTGATGCCAGTTTCAAAATCTACCTTCGGCTCCCAGCCTAGCAGCTTCTTAGCCCGTGTAATATCCGGTTGACGAACCTTCGGATCGTCCTCCGGAAGCGGTTTGTTTATAATTTTACTAGAAGATTTCGTAAACTTAAGAATCTGATCCGCAAACTCCCTAATAGTCATCTCCCCGGGATTTCCAACATTCATCGGTAAATGATAGTCACTCATCATCAAACGATAAATTCCATCAATGAGATCCGATACGTAACAAAAACTTCGCGTCTGCTTTCCATCTCCAAAAACCGTCAAGTCCCTACCCGAGAGAGCCTGTCCGATAAAGGCCGGCACCACGCGCCCATCATTCAGGCGCATCCGAGGACCATAGGTATTAAAGATACGAACAATTTTCGTATTCATCTTATGAAAGCGATGATAAGCCATCGTCATCGCTTCAGCAAAGCGCTTGGCCTCATCATAGACGCCACGCGGCCCGATCGGATTCACGTTGCCCCAATAATCTTCATTCTGCGGATGGATCAAAGGATCGCCGTAGCACTCCGAAGTCGAAGCTAGAAAAAAGGCAGCCCCCTTATCCTTCGCCAAGCCAAGCGAATTATGCGTCCCCAATGCCCCAACTTTCAGCGTCGGAATCGGCAACTCCAAATAATCAATCGGACTCGCCGGACTCGCAAAATGCCAAACATAATCAACTCGCCCAGGCAGAAAAATATAATCTGTCACGCTCTGACGAATAAAACGAAAATCATCATTCCCGCTGAGATGCTCGATATTTTCCGTATTACCCGTAATCAGATTATCGATAGCAATTACCCTATGCCCCTCACTCAAAAGCCGATCGCTAAGATGAGAACCAAGGAAACCGGCTCCTCCGGTGACTACACTGACGGGTTTGGACGTATTACTCATGAAGGAATGTGTTTTATATCGAATGAAAAGGTTTTGGCTAGCGAGAAAGAGAAAATTTTATTTGGCCCCCCGCGTAAGCAAAACAACGGGCACCGTGCGAATCAAAATCCACAAATCCAGCAGCAGCGACCAATTATCGATATACTCCAAATCCATAGCAACCCAATCATCAAAACTCGTCACCCGGCTCCTCCCACGCACCTGCCAAATACACGTCAACCCCGGCTTCATACTCAGACGCCGCCGATAGCTCGTTTTATCAAATTGGTTTACCTCGTAAACCGGAAGAGGCCGCGGCCCCACAAGACTCATCTCCCCTTTAAAAACATTAAAAAGCAGCGGCAACTCATCTAGACTCGTCCGTCGAATAAAATGCCCGACACGCGTAATACGAGGATCCTCCGCCGCTTTAAAAACAGGCCCCTTCATTTCATTGATTGCCTGAATCTCCGCAAGCTCCTGCTCCGCCCCGACCCGCATCGAACGAAATTTATACATAGTGAACGACTTCCCATGCAGCCCCGCCCGCCTTTGGGTAAAAACAACCGGACCAGCCGAATTTAGCCGAATCGCAAGCGCGACCAACAGCAAAACGGGAGAAAGCAAAAGAAGAGCAAACCCCGCAACCATACGATCAAAAATCCCCTTCGCCACCAAAGCCCAAGAAATATCCGGCGTCGCACGAAACACCAACATCGGATTACTACCAAGCATCTCGTAAGTCGGCCTTGCAATCGAAGTCCGTATAAAACCCGCGCTCAACCAAGCCTCCACACCCTCCGTCTCACAAGCTTGAATCGCTAACTGAAGCGTGTTCACCTCCATTTTATGAAAACATAAAACCACACGCGGAACACCATGCCGATGCATCGCCTCGACCAACAACTCGATGTCTCCATCGCTAAGGTCGATTTTTTCGACAACATTCCACTCCATTTTATAACTCTCCGGCAGCTTTGCCAAAAGATTATCCATCTGCTGAGGCTCTCCGGCCAAAATCACCGGCAGCCGATTACGGGCACTTTTTAAAAACGGCAGCAGACACCACACCGTCACCCGCTCCCGAAGCAGCAAAACCACCGGCAAACTTACAAAAAACAACAACAACGCCGTCCGACTCGGAACCTCAAACTTAAAAAAAATAACGCACACACCCAAAATAAATCCCAACCAAATCATCGCTATTAGGATCTGCGGAAAAGATCGGTAAATTTTTTTCTCCAGCAAAAAGGCATAAAACCCCTGAAACTCCAGCAAAACCGGCCCCAACGGAACCGCCAAAACCAAAATCCACAAAGCCTTAGAAAGTGGCGGCACCGACGGCACCTCCCCCAAAAAATCAAGCTCCACCAACCCCTTAGAACGCAGAAAATAACAAAAAACAAACGTCAGCCCGATAAGGCAAGCATCAATCAACTGAAAAAGTTGTAACTGGATTTCTAGCTTACGACTCGACACGATTATTTAGTAAGGTATTCAAAGAGATAGGGCTCTGCTGTGTTATTTATTTCATCGCTTCTGGAGCGCAATCACCTATCTATGAAAGCTTTTTCTCTCGCTACAATATAAAATGCTAAATTTTAAAAAAAATCCCTACTCGATAGTCGGCACCCTACACACGCCAGGCGGCTTCACTGCCGCAAATAAACTCACCCCAAAACACCTCGACCTCGTCGAAATCCGCCTAGACCAACTAAAAACTTTCCCCACCAAACCCCAGTTAAAAAACCTCCGCTTCCCCAAACTCTTCACCGCACGCACCCCCGAAGAAGGCGGTGAACACAAACTCTCCCCACAAGAACGCCGCAACCTCCTCTCCCGCGCCCTCCCCGATGCCGATGTGATCGACATCGAGTTGCGCAACTTTAAATCCTATCGCGAACTCCGCGCCCAAACGCAATCCGCAAACATCCCCATCATCGCCTCCTACCACAACTTCACCAAGTGCCCTCCCCTCAACCTACTGACTGAAAAACTCCGCCAAGCACGCGGCGAAGGTGCCACCATCTTCAAAGCCGCCATCCGACTCCGCAAAGCCCACGACGTAGCAACCCTCCTCCAACTCCTTGAAAAAGCAAACAACTACCCCACCGCCG
Source organism: Chthoniobacterales bacterium (assembly GCA_047971915.1). GTDB lineage: Bacteria > Verrucomicrobiota > Verrucomicrobiia > Chthoniobacterales > JBKEAD01 > JBKEAD01. Next base: position 6,986 of record JBKEAD010000044.1, on the reverse strand, counting down.
TCATGGGCATGGGTCCCCTCGGCAGAGCCTCCCGCCTCTTTTTAACTGCCTCCGGCTCCTGCCTCATCTACGGCTGGCTCCACCGCCCACAGGTCCCCGGCCAATTCCCGGCCACCATTTTACGCGAACGCCTCAAAGAAGTTTGCGGCTAACCCAACCACCACCATCCCCCACCCGACAAAAAACCTTTGCGACCATGAGCGATTTTAAAAAACAATTTACCCAAGGCAAAAATCTCGACTCCGAAACTCTCCCCCAATTTGTAAACTTCCTTCTGGATGAAAAAATCCCCATCCCCCAACGCGCCGACGCCCTCGACGCCTTTCACCAAAAAAAAGAAACCTCCGAGGAAATTGCCGCTCTGGTAAAGCACTTCCTCAACCTCGCCATCCACCCCCACTTCACTCCGGCAGACATCCACGGCCCCACCATCGACGTCTGTGGAACCGGCGGAGACGGTGCCGGACTCTTCAATGTCTCCACAGCCGTCACCTTCGTCCTCGCCGCCGCCGGACTCAGCGTCCTCAAACACGGAAACCGCAGCATCACCTCCAAATCCGGCGGTGCCGACACCCTCGAAGCACTCGGCATCCCCACCGAAATCCCCACCGCGCAAGCCCCGGATTTTCTCCGCCACACAGGCTTCATCTTCCTCTTCGCCCCACAATACCACCCCGCATTCAAAACCGTCGCCCCCGTCCGAAAATACCTCGCCACCCAAGGCAAACGCTCCGTCTTCAACATCCTCGGCCCCCTCCTAAACCCCGCCCACCCCGACTACCAACTCGCCGGCGTTTGCGACCCCGCCATCCTCCCCACCTACGCCCAAGTCCTAAAACACCTAAACCGCAAAGCCGCTTGGATCGTCTGCGGCAAACTCGCCAACGGTCTATCTATCGACGAAATATCCATCACCTCCACAACCCAAATCCAAAAACTCAGCAACGCTCAAATCCACCCCACCGAACAACTCGACCCGGCAACAACCCTCTCACTCAACTCAGTAAATGAAGACGCCCTTCGCGGAGGCACTGCCCAAGAAAACGCCACCCTCGTAGAGCAAATCCTACGAGGCAAAGACCACACCACTCGCCGCGACATGGTCGCCGTAAACGCCGCCGCCGCCCTCTGCCTCACCGAACGCGAACCCTCACTCCGGCAAGCCTACCAAAAAATCACCCAACTCCTCGACTCCGGCGCCGCAGGAAAAGTCCTCGACCGCGCACGAAACTGGCACCCACCAGCCACCGACTCATGAACTCTACCCGCGCCCTCTTCTCACGCCTTCTTTCCATCTGCGGCACCATCGCCCTGCTCGCATCCTGCGACCCCGCCACACCCCGCGCCGACCTCATCTTCATAAACGGAGCCGAACCCGAAACCCTCGACCCCGCCATCATCACCGGCCAACCCGAAGGCCGCATCGTCTCCTCCCTCTTCGAAGGTCTCCTCCGCGTAAACTCCAAAGGCCAACCCACTCCCGGCATGGCCGAATCTTGGCAAATCTCCCCCGACGCCCGCACCTACACTTTTAAAATCCGCCCCAACGCCCAATGGAGCAATGGCCAACCCGTAACCGCCCACGACTTCGTAAACTCCTGGCACCGCACCCTCCACCCCACCACCGGCTCCCTCTACAACTACCAACTCTTTTACATAAAAAACGCCCGCGACTTCGCTGAAGGCAAAATTAAAAATTTCGACCAAGTCGGCATAAAAGCACTCGACGACCACACCCTCCAAGTCACCCTCGAAAATCCCACGCCCTTCTTCCTCTCCCTCTGCGCCTTCCCCACCCTCGCCCCCGTCCCCACCGACCTCATCAACCGCATCGGCGACAATTGGGTAAAGCCCGAAAATATCATCACAAACGGCCCCTACCTCCTCAAAACTTGGCGCATCAACGACGTCATCCAACTCGAAAAAAACGAAACCTACTGGGACGCCGACCACACCTCCCTCCGAACCATAGACATCCTCCCCATCAGCAAAGCAAACACCGCCTTCAACTTCTACGCCAGCGGACAAGCCGACCTCGTCATGGACAAAGGCCTCGCCCCCCCCTCCATCCTCGACGTCCTCATGCAGCGCCCCGACTTCCACGCCGCGCCCTTCCTGGGAAATTACTTCCTACGCTACAACTGCACCCGCGGCCCCTTCGCCGATGATCGCATCCGCAAAGCCTTCTCCATGGTTATAGATAAAGAAGCCATCGTCCAGCGCATCACCCGCGCCGGCGAACAAGCCGCCACCGCCCTCGTCCCCCCCGGTATCGAGGGCTACCTCCCCGGCACCGGACTCCCCTACGATCCCGAAAAAGCCCGTAAACTCCTCACCGCAGCCGGCTACCCCGGCGGCAAAAATTTCCCCCTCACCACCTACCTCTACAGCGAAGGCGAACTCAATGAAGCCATTGCCGTCGAACTCCAAAACATGTGGCGACAAGAACTCGGCATAAACGTAAACCTCGCCCGCCAAGAATGGAAAGTTTACCTAAACTCCCTCTCCCAAATCGACTACGACATCGCCCGCTCCAGTTGGGTCGGCGACTACCCCGACCCAAACACCTTCCTCGACATGTTCGTCACCGGCGGCGGCAACAACCGCACCGGCTGGAGCAGCAAAACCTACGACAACCTCATCGCCCAAGCCGCCACGCAAACCAACCCAAGCGAGCGCTTCCAAACTCTCCAAAAAGCCGAAACCCAACTCCTACAAGACGGCACCCCCATCTGCCCAATTTATTTTTACGTCGGCATCCAATTCTATAATCCCGAACAACTCGGCGGCATCGAAGGCAACATCCTAGACGAGCACCCCCTCCGCGAAATGTATCGAAAAAAAACCACCTCACCATAAATCCCGCCTTCTGCTCTCGAAAACCCGCCCTCATCACCACTCCCCCTCCCCTCTGAATTTTTAATAAGGAAAGCAGGAAGGCAGGAAAAGAGGTCTATATAGAATATAGAAAGGGTTCTCTCGAATGGCTTTTTGAAAAAACTCTCACGATCGTTTATTGCTGATAAGAACAAAAAATAATGTCTTTCCTACCTTCCTGCTTTCCTTATTAAATCCAAATTTCTCAGCTTGTGGAATAGCTGTAAAAATGATACTCTACTAAAATAGTAGCTTTTAATGATTAGCCTAAGAGACCTTTCTTTCAACCACCTCAAAAGAGTCAAGTTATTTTTGGAAAACTTTTTGTAATTTTTTTATCCATTTTATGAATTTTTTCTTGAGGAGATGAGGGGATAATTTTTACGCTCGGCACTCCAACGGAGATCGAAAAAAGACTCTTGTGAATAACTTGTGAATAGCTCTCATAGCTCGGCAATTTGCCCCTAGAAAGCTTGACAAGGTTTGCAAAATTTTTTTTTAAAAGACCCCCGTTTTACTCCCAGAACATAAAAAACAAATTTTACGCAACATTATAGTGATCAACGACTTAACCATTATTTCTAGCCTCAAAAACTCTATTGGTGAGAAATTTTTTGGCTTCGTGTTTGATACGATTGAAGGTCCGCGTATTACAGGATATCTCCTTGGTAGGGGTATGTTTACAAATAGCAACTTCAAACACCTTCTTTCTCTCTTTTAGCAATGACTCAACAAGCAATTTCAGAAGCCTTATCCGAGGCCATTCGACACCGCGTCAGCGCAGATGGCTATGACCGCTGGTTCGTCGATTTAGAGGTCGTAAAAGATGACCCTAAAAACCAAACCATCACCCTCCGCGTTCCAAACCCGATTCACAAATTTTTTATCGAGAGCAATTACCAGCACCTGCTCGATCAAGCCCTTGCGGATATTTTCGATACAACCCGCCGCATACAGATCGATTGCGATTCTGAAGAAGAGCAAAGCAACGAAGCTCCAAAAACGGCACCCAAAAAAGCCGTGGCTCGCCAGCGCACCCCTCGCGAACGCGAAGAAGCCGCCCGCGACGCCGGCATGAACCCACGCTACACTTTCGATAAATTTGTTGTCGGGGCAAACAGTCAGTTCGCCTACGCAGCCACTCTGGCAGTAGCAAAAGCACCGGCTCGGACTTACAACCCCCTCTTCATCCACGGAGCCAGCGGCCTTGGAAAAACACACCTCCTCCAAGCCATTGGCCACCACGTCCTAGGCCAAAAGAAAAATGCAAGAGTCGTTTATTTAAAAAGCGAAGAATTTATCAACGAATTCATCGCAGCCATCCAACACGGCTCACCCTATAAATTTCGAAAAAAATACCGCGCTGCCGATGTCCTCATGATCGACGACATCCAGTTTTTTGCAGGCAAAGACGCTTGTCAGGAAGAGTTCTTTCACACCTTCAATGCCCTCCACGACGGACACAAACAAATCGTCCTCACCAGCGACCGCCCTGCCTGCGAAATCGAAAAACTCGAGCACCGACTCGTCTCCCGCTTCGAGTGGGGACTCACCGCTGAACTTCAAATTCCCGACATAGAAACGCGCATCGCCATTCTCCAAAGCAAGGCCGAAGGCCTAAACATAAAGCTCGACCGCTGGATCCTCGAATTCCTCGCCGACCGTATTCGCACAAATATCCGCCGCCTCGAAGGTGCGCTCATGCGGGTAACTTCCTACAAATCGCTCAGCAACGCCGAACTTACCAAAGAAATCATCGAAAATCTGCTGAAAGACATTTTACAAGAGCAAGCCAAAAAAGCCGTCACGATTAGTCAGATTCAACGTCGCGTCGCCGAGCACTTCGACATTCGCCTTGCCGATATGAGCAGCAAACGTCGCCCTGCCAGCATCGCCTTCCCACGTCAAATTGCCATGTATCTCTCACGAGAGCTAACCCGCTCCTCCCTCGCCGACATCGGCGATGCCTTCGGAGGTAAAGACCACGGAACCGTGATTCACGCCGTAAAATTGGTGAAAAAACGCATGGAAAACGACGAAGAAACCCGCCACCTCATCCGCTCTCTAGACTCCCAACTCCAACTTTAAGCCAAGCACCCACGTCGAAAGCAGGATAAATAAATGGGCACCTCTTAATTTGCTACTAAATCAAAAAAAACTTCCCCCCTTTTTATTCGCATCTTATGAAACAAGACTTTTAGTTTTGACTTAAAATGAAGAATGCTGTTTTTTTATCTTATCACTTCGCCATATGAAAATATTTCCTTATTTTTTCCCTCTACTCGTGTTTACCCTCACTCCGTCCCTGACTTTTGCCGAAGATATTGTCACTAAGATAGAAGAAAGAGTGGCTGAAAAGGTGGGGCTCGATGTCGTAAAAAAAGAGGTAGATAAAGAAAGCAAAAAGCCACCTAAAGACGAGGTTAGTAAAGTCACCGAAGATACCGTACATTCCGCAGAAAAAGTAGGCAAAACCGTCAACGACGCTGAGGGAAAGGTAGCCGACACGGCTCTTTCAGGTGCCGGATATCTTGCTAAAGAAATCGGCGAAGGCCTAAAAAAAACAGGCCAGACAATTCAGCATACCACGAAAAAAATTGCTGATCAGAAAGACCCAAAAGCATCCGAAGAATCAAAGGAAAAAAAGGAATCGAAAAAATCGGAAGAATAATTCCCTTCAATTTTTTCATCCTAAATCATCAAAACCGAACACCTGCTCCTAGAAAGACTCCGGCCTCTGCCGCTCGGTAGATAAACCCATCGCTTGCGTAGTCCATATAAAAATACCGATAGCCGGTCTCCACAAAAATATGTCGAGTCAGATTCACCCCGATGGTCGCTTGAACCATCCAGGCAATATCGGAACCCGCACCAAAGCCGCCCACGTCGCCCTGTGCTGCCAGATAGAGCGCACGCGTGATATTTATCTGTCCGCGGAGACCGATGATCGGATCTACCCAGCTTCGATTTCCCTCGGCACTGGTCGGCAATTCTTTCTCGATTTTTTTAGCCAGCTCCTTCGAAAGTTTTGCTTTTGTTTTGGCGAGTTTCTGCTGTGCCTGGTCAACCTGCTGTTGAGTCGCCTGATTTATCTGATATTTAGCTTTCGCCTCTCTGACTTCTACAGATGCTGCGATAAATTCTCTGTAAGAACCACTATACTTTTTCAGTTCACGCACGATTCGGGTTATCTTTGCAGACGTCGACGAATCGCGAATTTCTTGCACGCCATTGGCCATAGCAGCTAGGGATTCTTCGCTAACGAAGGACTCTGCCCTCGCCATAATTTTGGATGTTATGACCGCCGAATTTGCTGCCCAGTATTCTTCGAGCCGATTGCCGACCTCGTTGCTAATGCGCTGCACGACGGCATCGCTCACCCGCTGAATACCTTGCGAATCGAGGTCTCCGCTGAAGTTGAAATCCATGTAGTTGAAGCGTGCGCCTGCGTAAATATCCAGAAATCCCTGCGGCTTTTCGATTACTCGATAGAAGAGAGCCAGAGATGCCATGCCCTGATAAATTTTTAAATCCGCCTCTCGGTAGAGCGGAGCCGGCGGGTTTCCGTCTGCGGATAATTTTGAAAAAAAACCGTCGCCGATAAGCCCCCAGCGGCCTTTTCGGATCTCCCCTCTTGCCATGACTCCCCAATCCAGATGATAGAGAATCGACTTGGGTGAAAAATCCACCTTCAGCGGGCCAAAGCCCTTTACGCCGACGTGCCCGTCCATGCCGAGTCCCCAGAGATAGGGCTCGAAGACAAAAGACCAACCATTATTATCAGCAGGCGGCGTTTCTAATATACGTTGCGTTTCTTTATCTATCAAACGCGTGGAGCTGTCTCGTTTGAAGTCCGAACCCGCTTGTGTCATGGCAGGCGCTGCTTCTTGCCCACGAAGCGGAACAAGCAACATACTTGCAAAGAGCAGCAAAGATAGAGTTGCCGTGCTGCTTTTGCGATTTTTGATTAGGAGTGTTTGCGACATAGGAAAAAAATTTTAAAAAAAGAAATTCTCACGCGCCTGCGAGACGCGGACTGTCGATGGAGATATTGGAAAGTGCTCGCACATAGCGTTCGGAAAGCAAAGGTCCAACCGTGCAGGTTAGGA
>JBKEAD010000040.1:0-12936 GCA_047971915.1 Chthoniobacterales bacterium | reverse complement strand
AACTTGCCAGGGGATGATAAAGCCGTAGCGAGCTAGGGTCTGGTTTTTGAGTGCTTGTTGCAATACGGGATGACGTGCCGCTTGGCCACGCTCCTCTTGCGCTGTAACCCTGTCCCAGTGCCCTTCCTCTGACTCCTAACTGCTTCAATCGGTTGACTTTGTCTTCAGGCATCTCGAACGGTGCTAAGCCGAAAAGGTAGGGTTGTTTCGATGAAACAACCGCCACCTGTGATGAGCTGCCGGCATCCCGCGGTCGTTTCCAGTCATTCCGTTGAATGACTCCTTGTCAAAACGACCCTACCTTGTGTGGGAAAAACGTCCTGAAACACGTCTCTACGACAAGTCCCATTGGGGATTATACAAGGGCGATCTAGGCAAAAGCTCCTAGATACAGCAAAGTAGCGTCCCGAGGAATGACAGCACAAATCCCCCCCCGCTCCTTTGTAGATCGGAAGTTAAGACAGCTGCTTACAAGCGCGTCCTCTGCGAATAACAAAAATCGCTGCCAATCCCATTCCTAGAAATGCCGGAGTTGAGGGTTCCGGTAAAGGAATTGCAACAAGCTCGCCATTCAAGGTCAGATCAGGAGTGCCATTTGTTGCAAAGCCCTGACCGATGCCGATACGTGTCATCGGATTAGTTCCTGTATTATAAATATAAACGCGAAACTCAACAGGTGTTTCCGCTGCGATACTCTGCAAAGCACTCGTACTAGAGAGGTCAAAAGTCCCCGTGCCCGTTATCAAGCCACCAACTGTAGCATCTGCGGTAAAACTATCAATCGAGTCCAAGGAAGTAAATCCTGTAACACTGCTTAGCAAAGAAAATGTCGTTTGAGCCGGCTGGGTATTAGCTGCTACCGAATACCGTAAAAACAAGCTTGAATAGCTCGCTTCAATCGAAGCATCAGATGTAACCGTGAATGAAAAGTAATCCCCCGCGCTGATAGCTGTAGCCAAGCTGTTTACAGAAGCACTGTTTTGAAGTCCTGCTAGGGTATCAGGCCAACCAGCTGTCCCCCCAATTAGCTGAGATAGGGATGAAGAGGATACTCCTGTCGCTACCGTAGTGGCTGGTGCTGTGGTATCTGTGCCTGTAACTGCATCGTTTTGCCAATTGACGATTACAGCTGCATGGCTTGATAAGGTGGCTACAAAAAGCGTAACTACAGCGAATGGGAGGTTTTTTATTTTCATTACGCCAATATAAAATCTTTTTTTGAAAAATTGTCAAACGAATATCACTCCTTAGACCAAAGTTTTTTCTACTCGACATGGCGTGAATGTTCAACTGGATCGGATGGGGCTGAGGGGAGTTGCACCCCGCAGCCCTTCCCCACCACCGGACGTGCGGTTTTCCGCATCCGGCGGTTGAACCTTGTCCTCTTCATCTTTTGACTTGGGGTGCTTGGACGACTTGCCAGGGGATGATGAAGCCGTAGCGAGCTAGGGTCTGGTTTTTGAGGGCTTGTTGCAATACGGGGTGACATGTCATTGGCCACGCTCCTCTTGCGCTGTAACCCCGTCTCAGTGCCCTTCCTCTGACTCCTAACTACTTCAATCGGTTGACTTTGTCTTCAGGCATCTCGAACGGTGCTAAGCCGAAAAGGTAGGTTTCTGAAGCCGTGGATTTTTCCTAGAGCGAGGCAGTCGGAGAGTTTGTTGATGCCGTTGCTTGTTCCTATTCCTTGCAGTGAGGCGGCGGCGATGCTTACGCCGTGACACAGCGAATCTTGGATGGAAAAATCTTCGTGTAGGCCATAGAGGACGCCTGCTGCGAAGGCGTCGCCTGCGCCGACGGTACTTATGATTTTTTCTTGTGGCATGTAGATGCTTCCTTGTGCGCACTCTTCGCCGTTTGCGCCGAGGGCGTAGGCTCCTTCGGGAAAATGAACGATGACCCATGCCTTGACGCCTTTTTCGAGAAGTTGGCGGGCGGCTTTTTGAATCGCCGATAAATCGAGCCTCCCGTTCGGGCGGGTTGGGATTCCCGTGCTGCGTTCGATTTCAAATTCATTGAGGATGCAGTAGTCCACGTGGGGCAAAGCGGGGAGAACGATGTCGGCAAAGCGGTCGCTGTCTTCGCTGACGACGTCGATGCTGGTGCGGCAGCCTGCTGCTCGGGCGCGGTGCAGGACGCGAGCGGCTACGGTTCCGAATTCGGAGTCGGGCGCATCGAGTCCGTCGAGTAGGAGCAAATAGCCCAAATGAAAAATCCGTGCCGTCGTTTTTTCAAAGCAAAAGTCCGTGTCGCTGAGGAAGGCGTTTGCCCCACGTTGATGAAAAAAAGTTCGTCGTCCGGTGTCGCGCACGGTCATCACGTCGGTGTGCGAGGTGGGGACGTCGGCGTGCGAGCGGAGCTGCTGTGTGTCGATGCCGTGGTTTTTGCATTCGTCGAGAATCCAATGTCCGTCGGCGTCGTCACCAATCCGACCAATGCCCGATAGCGAAAAATCGACCCCGAGTTTTGCGAGGTCGAGCAGAATATTAAAAGGGCTCCCGCCGTTGCCGATGGACTCTTCGAGGATGTTCGCAAGGGCGTCTTGCTGGGGATAGACGTCGATGACTTTGAGTTTATCGACGATCCAGTTTCCACCTGCGAGAATGCCCGAGCGTTCACTCATGTTTTTTTATTTCGGCAGGTTGATGGCGCGTTTCTCGGCTTGGGATTCGAGCGCGGCGGCGAAAAGCTCGTGACTGCACACGGCTTCCTCGGGTGTCACGCAGCCAAAGCGGTCGCCGAGGGTTCCGGCGCGTTCGGCGAGGTAGGCCGCCCACATTTGCAAAAAGCAATCGGGGAAGCCGGGTTCGAAAATCCCGCCCGTGATCGTTGGGAAGGGTCCGTGAAAACCAAGATCGGTTCGGCTCCAGGTCTGGTCTTTGCCACGTTGAAAAGTCCACAGAGCTTTCGGGTCGTGGGTGTTGAAACGCACGCCGCCGTCGGTGCCTAGGATTTCGATACACCAAGAGTTTGTCTCGCCGGGGGCGAGGCGTTTCATCTCGAAGCGCATGGGTAGTTCGCGTCCGTCGATTTCGAGATCGGTGTGGAGGAGGGCGTTGTCCCAGGTGTCGCAGATGGCGGTGCCGCCTTTTCCATCGGGGCGTTCGGGATAGATTTTTTGGAGTTGTGCATAGACGCGGGTGGGCTGCCAGCCGAGGCGGAAGGGGACGTGGACGGTGTGCATGCCGAGGTCGCCCATCACGCCGATTTCTCCGCAGGTGCGGGTTTGGCGTTTCCAATTTGCGGGTTTATTTGGATCGAGGTCGCTGCTGTGGTGGAAGCCGGAGCGGACTTCGAGGAGTTTTCCCAGCTCGCCGCTTTGGGCAAGTTTATAAGCGCGTTGCGGTCCGGGTAGGAAGGGAAACTCTGAGCTGCAACGCACGAAGCTGCCGGACTCTTTTGCGGCTGCGGCGATTTCGCGGGCGGCGGCGAGATCGATTCCGAAGGGTTTTTCGGCGAAGAGGTCTTTGCCGGATTTTAGCACGTCTAAATAAAGATCTTTGTGCAGATTGTGCGGGACGGCGACATAGACGACATCGACTTCGGGCGAGGCGAGAAGCTCGCGGTGGTCGGCTGTGAGTAGCTTGACGCTTGGGATTTGACGGAACCACTCGCGTTGGGCTTCGGCGAGGTCGCAGACTGCGGTGAGCTCGGCTTTTACGGGGAAGTCGTTGAGGACAAACCAGCGTCCGAGGGTGCTGGCTACTTCGCGGCCCATCAGCCCGCCGCCGATGATTCCGATACGAACAGGATTACTCATAAGTTTTTAAAAAAAGTTTTGGAATTTAAGCGGAGAGGATTTTTGCAGCTTCTTCGGCGGTGGCTCCGTGGTGGACGACGGCCATGAGTGCCTTTGTCATAGCGGCGGGATTTTCGTGTTGGATAACGTTTCGCCCGTAAACGATTCCGGCGGCTCCTTGCTGAATGAGCACTTCGGTGCGGGAGAGAATTTCGGCATCGGGGGCGCGTCCGCCACCGCGCACGAGGACGGGGATGTCGCCGGCGATTTCGATGACGCGGTGATAGTCGGTGGCGTCGTCGGTGGGGTCGGCTTTTATGATGTCGGCTCCGAGTTCGACGGCTTGGCGAACTAGCGGCAAGATTTTTTCAGGGTCGCCATCGACCATGTAGCCACCGGCTTTTTCGTTGGACTGGAAGACGAGGGGTTCGATCATGAGCGGCATTCCGTAGCGGTCGCAGTCGGGCTTTATGGCGAGGATATTTTGGATGCACTGGTCGCCGACTTCGGGTTCGTTTGGGATACGGAATAGATTGACGACTACGCAGGCGGCATCGACGCGGAGGGCTTGCTCGACGGGGCTTGCGATCATGCGACTGAAGAGCGTGCGAGGGAGGTCTTTGCCATAGACGTTGGCGACGTCGGTGCGGAGGACGAGAGAGGGCTTTTGGCGTCCGGGCAGGTTTTGCAAAAGCGGAGCTTGTCCGAGGGTTAGCTGGATGGCGTCGGGCGCGGCTGCGACGAGCGTTTTTACGGCTTCGGGTAGATTTTCGATGCCGGAGAGAAAGCTGTATTCGTTGAAGAAGCCGTGATCTACGGCGACGTCGAAGCAGCGGTTGGAGGTGGCGTTGAAGAGGCGTTTGAGGCGGTAGTTTTTCATATAAATTTTGGCCTAGTGCATTTCGACAGCGACGGTGCCGATGCCGGAGCGGAGGTAACTGAACTGGACGTTTGGGTGGTCGGCGAGGAGTGACATGGGGACGGCGGAGTCCACGATTTTTTTCGAGATCATGAGTGCGCTGAGGCGGATTCCGAAGGGGTTGTCGTGGTGACCGGGATGCCAGATGCTGACTTTATCGGCTTTCCACGTCTCGCGAGGGCCTACGGTGCAGGCGTGGGTGGGGACGAGGTTTACATTTCCACCGCCGGAGGTGCGGGCGTTTTGCACGATGGTTACGGGATGGAGCTTTACGATGCGGGTGCCGAGGGCGCGGTATTGCTCGGGTGTGGGCGGTGCGTCGGCGTATTCGCCGGTGCGAGGGAGGGGGTCGTTGAAGGCCCAGTGTTTGATCTCGCCTTGGCCGCCTTGCATGACGGCGCAGCGGATGGAGTCGAAGCTGGAGCTGAAGGCGTCGAGGTCGCCGGATGGGAAGTGCTTATTTTCTGCGGGGATGGCGAGTTTTTCATCGATGCGGTCGAAGCAGAGTTCGTTGTCGCATTTCGCGAAGGAGAGCGGGTGGGATTCATCGACGGGGATGCCGTTTTCGAGCCACTCGTCCATGCCCCAGAAGTGGGCGTTGTGTTTTTTGAGGTCGAGGCAGAGGGAGTTTACCATTTGCGCGACGATGGGGAGTTGCTCGGTCGGGCCGATGGGACCGCAAATGCCGACGGGGTTGTCGGGGGTGGATTGGCGCCAGGCGGCGATGTATTCGAGTGCTTGGGCGGAGTAAAATTCCTGCACGGTGTCGTAGAACTTTACCGTGAATCCGGGACGGTTGAGTTCGAGTAAATCTTTTGGGGTGAGGCGTGCGGCGTCGTTGAGAATGGCGGGGTCGAGTGTGGTGTAGTCCCACCATCCTTCGGCTAGTTTGCTGATTGGTCTAGGCATGTGTGTTTCGGGGTTGAGTTTTTTAATTTGTAACCGAAACAGGTAGAAATTTCCTCTACGTCATTGCAAAATTTTGATACGGAGTTAACGCGAAGTGCTAATCTCTAGTAAGATTCTAGCTAAATTTATTTACTAGATCGGGGCTTTCGACGGAAGTTTTCCAAATGGTGAAAAATAAAGTTATGCTTGGTTCATCTGGGAAGTTCGTGTGTAGCGACAAGAAAAAAGAGCTGTTTTAGTTCCGCAACATAGCAATATTCCAAAGTTTATGGTAACGAACGAATCCAAGTTTTTTTAAGCTTACTTGAAGGAACTCCTATCCATCTCGGAGAGAATATTAAAAACGAGAAAGACTCTATTAAATAAGGAAAGCAGAAAGGGAAAAGAAAGCTAGGACCTGAAAATGAAAATATCATTGCCGTCCTATCGAGAGTAAATTTTCTGCTTTCCTACTTTCCTTATTCAATATCGCAGCCCTTCCGCAACCAATCTCTCTTTTTTCAACACCCTTTTGTAAAGGCAACTGAGAATGATGAAAAAATAAATCAATCCTGTGATTTTTTTCTTGCAAAGTAGTTCACTCCTATTTAGCTTCGGCTACTAGTTCAATTAACCTCTAATTCTCTCACCTCATCCTAATTCTTTTTATGAAAAAAATTATTCTATGTTCTTTGCTTTCCTTAGCGACCGTCCTAAGCACTACTAGTCACGCTGCGTCAGTTGTCAGTTGGGGACCTGAGACGAGCATCGTATCAAGCCATCAAAACATGACAACTGGTGCGGGTTCAACTACATTGAATCTTGGAACTCTTGCAAACCCCGCTGTGGGAGCAAATTACAATACGACTAGCCCCTATTTTTATGGTGCAACATACTCATCGGGTGCAACTCCGCAGTTTCTGGTAATGAATTTTACTTCTAATGATCGTTTAACCGCGCAGGCAGCTAATTTAACCGCTTTGACAACACTTTATGTCTGGACACAAGATTACTTTCAGACCGGATATACGTCAGGAAACCTTAGCCTAAACTCCATTAGCACGTCGTTTGCAGATAATACGGGTTCGATCACCACTCTAGCGCGATATGTTATCCGTTTGGGTACAGATTTTTATGTCTCGGATACAGTTTCGGAAACTGCCACACCAACCGTAGCCAGTTTGACAGATCCGAGCAGTGTCAGCTGGTATAGCTACAACCCTACTTCGGCGATAGGCACAGTGGGCAGTTCCGTAACCCTTTCAAACTTTGATAATCTCACAGCAGCTGGTCTCTTGCTCTCATCGACCAGAGCTTCTGAGACCTACATGGCAAACTACGTTTATGCTTTCTCGGTTGGTGCTACGCCCATCCCCGAGCCATCTTCGGCGATGCTTCTCGGCCTCTCCGCAGTCGCACTTGTCCTGCGCCGCAGGCAGAAAGCCTGATTTTGTAGAGCTATCTTTTTTATTTCTCCGGTGGGGTCGTTTTGACAAGGAGTCATTCAACGGAATGCCGACGACTCATCACACGTGACGGTTGCTTCATCGAAGCAACCCTACCTTTTCGGCTTAGTTCCATTCGGGCTTGCATGGGATGTATTTGTCAAAACGACCCTACCATAGCGAAATGGCTTTGCTGGGGTCTCGGCAAGTTTTGCAGTGAATCTATCCGGGTCCGGCTCAGGGCCGTGTCATGCGTTCGGGTTCGACCCACTCGTCGAATTGCTCGGACGTTAAGAAGCCGAGAGCTAAAGCGGCGTCTTTTAGTCCGGTGCCTTCTTTGTGGGCTTTTTTGGCGATCTGGGCGGACTTATCGTAGCCGATGTGCGGGTTGAGTGCAGTCACGAGCATGAGGGAAGTTTTTAGATATTTCTCGATTTGCTCGTGGTTTGGTTCGATGCCGATGGCGCAATGTTTTTCAAAAGATAAACAGCTATCGGTAAGGAGACGGACGGAATTTAGAAAGTTGAAAACGATGACGGGTTTGTAAACATTGAGTTCGAAGTTGCCTTGCGAGCCGCCAAAGCCGATGGCAGCGTCATTTCCCATGACTTGCACGGCGACCATCGTGATGGCCTCGCATTGCGTCGGGTTGACTTTGCCGGGCATAATGGAGGAGCCGGGTTCGTTTTCGGGAATGGTGAGTTCGCCAATGCCGCAACGGGGGCCGGAGGCGAGCCAGCGGACGTCGTTTGCGATTTTCATGACGCTGCAAGCCAATGATTTCAGGGCACCACTGGCATAAACGAATTCGTTGTGGCTGGCCAGTGCCGCAAATTTATTTTGAGCATCGACAAAGGGTTGACCCGTGATCTCGGCAATATACTTCGCCGCCGTCGCGCCAAATTTTGGATGAGAATTTAGCCCCGTGCCCACGGCAGTGCCGCCGATGGCTAAGTGGTAGAGGCCTTGTAGAGCGGCTTCGATGCGTGCTGCGTCTTGGTCGAGCTGGGCGACATAACCGGAAAATTCCTGTCCAAGAGTCAGTGGCGTGGCGTCTTGCAGGTGAGTGCGTCCGATTTTTACGACACTTTTAAAGGCTTCGCTTTTAGCCGCGAGGGTATCGCGCAGAACCTTGATTGCGGGAAGGAGGACTTCTTTTACCCGACAAGCAGAGGCGATGTTCATAGCCGTCGGGAAGGTGTCGTTGGAAGACTGCGACATGTTTACATCATCGTTTGGATGGATCGGTGTCTTTGAGCCTTTTTCACCGCCGGCGATTTCGATAGCACGGTTGGAAATGACCTCGTTGGAGTTCATATTGCTTTGCGTGCCACTGCCGGTTTGCCAGATGCGTAGCGGAAAATGCTCGTCGAGCTTGCCGGCGATGACCTCATCGGCAGCCTGACAAATCAAATCGCATTTTTCTTTAGAGAGTTTGCCTAATTCCTGATTCGCGAGGGCGCAGGATTTTTTTAAAATACCCAGAGCCTTGATTAATTCGGGCGGCATCACGTCGTGGCCGATGTCGAAATGGTGGAGAGAACGTGCGGTTTGTGCGCCCCAATAGGCGGTGTTTGGCACAGGGATTTTGCCCATGCTATCGGATTCGAGACGGTGAGTTTGCGGATCGAAAGAAGAGGTATCAGACATACCTCACCATTTTCTAGCACAAGAAAGTCGCGGTGCAAGCTCACGATAAATTCTATCGGCTTTCTTGTAAGAATACGTTTTGTTTTGTCGTGCTAAAGGAAGCATGTTTTTAAGGCGATAGACTCCAAAAAATGGTTTACAGACTAAAAGCCCTCCCGCCAGAAAGCTTCATTCCAGTCCCGGATTTGCTCATCTTCCTGAAAGTTTTTTTGTGTTTTTTTAGCTACTTCGATGCCTTGGATCGAAATTGAACAGAGGCCTTTGCGACTATTAAAAAGCATCGCCGCTTCGAGACATTCCAGATCTGAAACGGTAATGCGTCTCTCCGTAATCCAGTTTTTTTCCAGCAAATACCGCCGCACCACTCCTCTCCGACAACCACTGGTAGCGTCGGGGGTCACCCAGCAACCTTTTAACCGGACCGCGATGTTGGACATCACGCCAGAAATCAAAACTTTATCACGGCCTGTGTAGAGAATAAAATCGTCTAAATCGGTAGCCTGAGCCTCTCCATAGAGCGCACAACGCCATGCGTAGTTGCCCGTTTTTACCCCTTGAAGAAAAAAGGGGTCACTCGAAATCTGCTTCAGGCCGACACACCGGGTCCGCCTATCTATTTTAAAATCTCCGGGCTCAAACCAAGCAAACAAGCCGGGTTGATTTGGTGCCGAAGTCGGCGGACCAGACCCAAATGTCAGAAAAAAGCGGAGGGTTCCGTCACACGGAGGTAAAAATCCGGCAGCTTGAAAATCCGGCAAAGCTTTTTCTAAAAAAGCATCCTGCACCCGCAAATGCGCAGCAGCCGCTCGCAAAGCGTCGATGTGATAGCCGAAGTGATGAGGCTTTCCCGCTCGCACACTCAGGGTTTCGAAAACATGCATTCCGAAACGAAACCCTCGGTCTTCAATTGGGATTTCTGCACCTTTTTGCCACTGCCCTCGCCGAAAACTCCAGCTAAGATTCTTTTTCACTTCGGATTCGCTCCAAGCGTTTGCGCAAAGTTGAGCGAGTGATTCCCAGTAGCTTTGCGGCTTGTAGTTGGTTGTTCTTGGTTTTTTGCATTGCACGAACGGTAAAAGCTTGTTCCAGCCAAGGCAAAAGCTCCATGTCCCCTGATTGAGCGTGGGCAAAAAGGGCATCAATTTTCCTCTCTACCGAAGAGGCGTCATCCCCGCCAGTCGCCGTGCTTTGCGGGTGTTCCGTATTTTTTACTCCGGTATTTTGTGAAAGCCGACTCGAAGAATCCGAGCCAAGCGGAATGTCGCTAGGCAAAAGCAAATCGGTTGCTGCTAGAACACAGGCTCGCTCAAGCGTATTCTCTAGTTCCCGCACATTGCCGGGCCAGCGGTAATTCTCTAAAGTTTTGGCTGCGTCTTCCGAAAGCTTTGGGATCGGCCTGTGCCGATGATGCGCCGTGCGCCGTAAAAAATACTCTGCCAGCGGACGAATATCTTCCACGCGCTCACGCAGAGCCGGAAGATGAATTCGCACGACATTCAAACGATAAAATAAATCCTCCCGAAAAGCCTTCGCAGTGATCTCCTCCTCAAGATTTTTATTGGTTGCTGCAAGAATGCGCACATCGACCTTTAGACAGTCATTGCTTCCGAGACGCGTCACTTCTCCCTCCTGCAAGACTCGGAGCAACTTACTCTGCGTCCCAAGCGGCATTTCACCGATTTCATCCAAAAAAAGCGTGCCTCCATCCGCCTGCTCAAAACGCCCGATTCGCCGTGCAAAGGCTCCGGTAAAGGCTCCTTTTTCATGTCCGAAAAGTTCACTTTCCAGCAAATTATCTGGAATCGCGGCACAATTGATTGCCAAAAAATTGCTTTGTTTGCGCGTGCTGTAGTTGTGAATCGCACGCGCCACGATTTCTTTGCCCGAACCGCTCTCGCCCGTAATCATCACCGGTGCCTCGCTCCCCGACACGCGGCCAATCATTTTAAAAACCTGCTGCATTGCGTCCGATTTGCCCACAATCTCATCTTGATACTGCTCCACGGTCAAAACCGGTGCAAAGGTCTCCGCTGTCCGCAATTCACTACTCGACTTCAACGCCGCTTCCACCACCGCCCGGAGATTAAACGGCAACTGCTCCTTTCTCACAAAATCAAAAGCACCCAAGCGCATCGCTTCGATGACCGCCTGCGTCGTCCCAAAAGGACTCGTCACAATCACAAGTGCATTCGGCGAATGTTTACGAATGCGCGTGAGCAATTCCAAGCCTGTAAAAGGCTGCAACCGCGCCTCGGTGATGACGAGGTCAGGCTTTTCCTTTGTAAAAATCTCATAGGCCTTATCCGCCGAGTTTGTGCTCAATACGCGAACCTCCGGAGCCGAAATCTGCTGCGTTGCCCATTCCAAAAAATCATTCTCCGGATCCACAAAAAGAACCACTTGCTCTACTGCTTTACTCATAAAAAAAACTAAAAGATCGGTGAAAAAATATCCCGAACTATCAGCAATGCCAAGTTGCTTCGCCGAAAAAATATTTTCAGACTTAGGCCCTTAAGTAAACTTTTGATCCGTTCGGCTCCCATCAGCCGGCCAGAAAATCCGAGGTGGTTTATTATTTGCCGGAGTGAGTTTTTCTATCTCAAAACGGTAATCACTGCGGTGTTCAAGCCGCTTGGCCAACAAACGACGATAAGCTTCGAGTCGCTGAGTATCCCCGGAAAGATCTTTGCTCTCACCCGGGTCATTCCCCAGATCAAAAAGTTGCTCCTCATGAGTCGCTGCATACCAAATATATTTTTCATTTCCCCGGATAATCCAGTGATTTGCCTGGGCCCCGCCATGCTCACCATAGAGACAATCCCGGCCCAGCGAGTTCGCCCTCCCCTCGACGATGGGAAGGAGCGATTTTCCATCGACTTGATCGGGTATGTTGACCCCTGCCATTTCTAGAATTGTCGGTGCCACATCTTCCAGACAAGTCACGCAGTCCGAGCTAATCGCTGCCTGGTCGATACCATAGGAAGAAATAAACATCGGCACATGCGTGGAACCTTCGTAAGGAAGAACCTTGCGAAAGAGATGATGATCTCCCAACAACTCGCCATGATCTGAAGTAAAAATCACCCATGTGGGCTGCCCATCGTGCGTCGCTCCATACTCGAAAGCTCGGGTAAGAACAAAAGAAATCGAGTCGTCGATATGATCCACCAGACCATAATATCCAGACATGGCATTGCGCATGACTTCCAGATCAAACGGCCCGGTATTCTCATCGGGCTCTAGCCCAAATGGAGCCGCCGCCTTCGGGCACCAATCCCCCAAAGTCGGACTCCAACGCTCCTCCCGACGCGTATAGTAATCGTAATATATTTGTGGAGGCACGAGCGGAGGATGCGGCGCACAAAAGGACAAATGTAAAAACCACGGGCACGCGGGATCGCGCTGTTTGAGCAAAAATTTTGCCCCTTCCTGCGCAATCCACGTCGTCTGATGATAGGCTTCGCCTAGGTGAAAGGGCCGCGCCAATCGGCTATTTGGCCCGAAACCATGAACGCCCGGGTCCGTGCTTTCGCCAAGAGTATTTTTTAGCCAATCCACATAATCATTTTGCAAATATTCCGGCGAGTTCGGGCGATAGTCCGGCTGATCGCTCAGAATCATATGGTCAAAGCCATAGCGCTTGCGCTGCGGATGCTGATGCAATTTACCGATAAGCTGCGTCTGATAACCCGCCGCTCCGAGTAAACCGGGCACCGTATAATCCGGATAAAAATCAACGCCGCCTTGAAAGGTAACCATCCCGTGCGTCGTGCCATGTTGGCCGGTAAGCAAAGTCCGGCGAGCCGCAATACAACTAGGCGTTGTCGAATAGGCTCGCGAAAAATTCGTGCCTCTTGCCGCAAGACCATCCAGAAAAGCGGTTCGGATTAGAGAATTTCCATTGATGCCGAGAGTATCCCAGCGTTGCTGATCCGTGGTTATGAGAAGAATGTTGGGTTTCACAATGTATTCGGATGTATTTTAGGCCGGAGTGACCGAAGCAAAGAGTTCATGATTACGAGGGCGTGCACCAAAGACAAGATTGTAAGAAAGCCACGCCTTTAACATTACATATCCGGTCTCCAAAGTATCCTCGAGTCGAAATGGATGATTTTTTAAACCATGACAAAACTCGAAAAGCAGTGGCGTCGCTCCCGACATATGGTGCAACCAAGTTTGAAAATAAAAACTCCACGGCGGCGCGACAATCTGCTCCGGCGGGATAAACGGGATGCTGCACCTATGCAAGTGGCCTAAAATAAACCCGATAGCCTCGACCTGTTTGCGCTGCATGC
>JBKEAD010000037.1:0-2208 GCA_047971915.1 Chthoniobacterales bacterium | reverse complement strand
TCGCGATTCACCACAGTGTCCACCCACCAAAAGAAGCGGGAAATTTAACGGTCAAACTCAGCTACGATGCCGAACTGGCCGAGCGAGGCGCAGCGAGTCGTCTTCAGTCACGCCCCGGAGTTCTGACTGGTTTTGCCGCCCCGGACTGCCTGGCCTACGCCTACGAACGAACCGCTGATGAAAGCTACTTGAAAGCTGGTTTACGCGGTTTGGAAGCTTTTCTTGACGACAACCCTGCCTACAATCACACCCGTTTCCACGGCCCCATTCCGACGGGCAAACCCTTCGCAATGGCCTACCGAACTTGGATCAATTACCTCGCCGCCCTCGACCGCTGCAATCTTTTAAAACAATTTGACTACGCAGAGCTTTAGGGGCACCTCTCCCTCTGAATTTTTAATAAGGAAAGCAGGAAGGCAGGAAAAGAGGTCGATATAGAAAGGCTTCTCTCGAATGGTTTTTTGAAAAAACTCTCAAAGCCTGTTTCGAAACTCACATGATCGTTTATTGCTGATAAGAGCAAAAAAATAATGTCTTTCCTGCTTTCCTTATTAAATCCAAATTTCTCCGCTTGTGGGATGGCTGTGTTTAAATTTCATTGAGAATTTCCGGATCGCTGCGCATGGTTCTCTAAGTTGGAAAAGAAATTAAAGATTCTCCACACGGAGAGCAGTATGAACTGGGGTGGGCAGGAAGAGCGCATCCTCAAGGAAATGCGCTGGCTACTTGAGCACGGACACAGAAGCATTTTAGCTGCGGATTCTCGCAGTCCGATTTTTGCAGAGGCTAAAAAGCGGGGCTTGGATGTGCGAGCGATTTCGATGCGCTCGGCCTACAATCTTTTTTCGTTCCTGAAACTCTCCCTGCTTGTTTTGAAGTTTCGTCCAAACCTCCTCAATACGCACAGCGGAAAAGATAGCTGGCTTGCCCTGCCACTCCGGATTTTAGGTATCGTCATTGTTCGCAGTCGCAATATCGACTTCATCGACCCCATCAAAAAAAGACGCAGTTACATTTATCGTCTGGGTTGTCGGCGCGTCATTGCAAGTTGCAAATCCATTCAAAAAAGTCTTCTCGAAGCAGGCGTCGATCCTTGGCGCGTCGATTTTGTTGGCGAGGGGGTCGATTTAAAAAAATTTCATCCCGAGCAGCCGATTGACAAAGTTTTGAAAGATTTCAACCTCCATGCGAACGCGCCCCTTTTTGGCGTGGTCGCAATGTTCCGAAGCGAAAAAGGACATTCCTACTTTTTGGAGGCGGCAGCGAAGGTCCATAAAGAATTTCCCGAAGCACGATTCCTCATTGTTGGGGAAGAAATCGGCTCCCGTCCGGGCGCACGAAAAAAAATGGAAAAACAAATTGCCAAACTTTTCCCCAATCAAGACCCGCCCGTGATTTTTACGGGCTATCGTGATGATATTCCGAACATCATGTGCGCGATGACCGCACTTATTGTCCCCTCAACGAAGGAGGCGCAAACGATGGTCATTCCGCAAGCGTTTGCGAGCGGACGAACGGCTGTGGCCTTTCCCGGCGGCGGTATTCCCGACATTTTGTTTCACGAAAAAAACGGCCTCATGGCAGAGTTTAGAAGTTCTGAGTCATTAGCCGAAAATATGCTCCGCCTGCTGAAAGACCCTGAACTCCACGACCGTCTGCGCAGCGAGGCCCTACGATTCGCAACGGAAAAATTAAGCTTCGACGTAAAAATGGAAGAGCTACTGGCCTGCTACCGACGAGCCCTGTAAAAAAAATTACGGACGGATGATGCGAGCCTTCCCCGATGCGAGATCAATTACGAGGCAAGCAAAATTCGTGGGTTGCGCGGCATCGGCCAGGGCGTTTGGTTAGAAAACAGAAGAAGAGGATAAAAACTTATTAGAAGAAAAAAATAAACAAAAGCCCCAAAAAAGCTACTAATAGGGTGGTGAAAACACAAACGAACTCGAAAAAAGATAGCAGGAAAGAAGAAGAAAAAGGATTATTGAAAGTAAAGTTAGCGCATTCGGCGCATGAGTGGAGGCAGGCAAAGGAGGCACTTGGCAGGGAACACGGCTTGAGAGTAGGACGGGAGGCAGGAGATCGATTATGCCAATTGGTGATGGAGAAAGGGAAAATGGTGGGAGTTTTAGTATGGTGTGCGGCGGCATGGCATCTGAAGGACAGAGATGAAGCGGTGGGCTGGGATGCGGTGACTCGTTCGGAGCG
>JBKEAD010000155.1:0-5213 GCA_047971915.1 Chthoniobacterales bacterium | reverse complement strand
GGTGGTTTCGGAGGTGCGGGAGGCGTGCCCCCGGCTTGTGCTGGCTTTGGAGGTAGGTTCACCATTGCGCTTTCGCGTGGAGTTGAACCGGTGGGATTACCGTCGCGGCGCGGTGGCAGGACGATTCTGACTGTTTCCTTTTTAGGTTGATCTGACATAATGAGAGGATTCTTGGAATAAGATTTAAGGCGGATTGTCGCTGGAGAAGCGAGGGTTTGTCAATGCGGCTTATTATTTTAAAGGCATATTTTTTGTTTCAGGGAGTGGCAAGGAGATGCGGATCTGAAAGGGCTAGACTCCCATTTTTCGATGAATCCAGATACTTTGAATAAGCCCGAAGGCCGCTAAAATACTGGCCATAAAGGTGCCTCCATAGCTGACGAGCGGTAACGGCAAGCCTGTGATTGGCGTTACGGAAATCGTCATTCCGATGTTCATGAAAACGTGTGTGGCTATCATGGTCGCGATGCCGACGACGACGAGTTTTCCTAATTCATCTTCCGCGGCCATTGCGATTTGGAGGCAAAGTAAGATCAAAAAAGCGTAGGCGCAGAGCAGTAAAAATCCGCCGATGAAACCATGTTGCTCGGCGAAAGCAGAAAAAATAAAGTCGTTGTGCACGATGGTAGAGGGGAGAAAACCGAGCTCGTTTTGAGTATTTTCGGCCTTGAATCCTTTGCCGGCGAGACCGCCGCTGCCGATGGCGATGAGCGATTGATTGATGGTCCAGCTTACGCCAAGCGGGTCGATATCATTGTCTATAAAGGCCATGATACGGTCGCGCTGGTAAGGTTTTAGCACAAAATTTACAGCGAGTGGAACGGTGATGACAACGCACAGGAGCATCACGATCAAATAACGTTTTGGGATTCCTGCCACAAAAAACATTGCTAGGATGACCGGTCCCCAAACGATGGTAGAGCCCAAGTCGGGCTGTATTAAAATAAGTAAACACGGGGCACCGACGATGACGGCGGTTCCGATGATTTTTAAAATGGCGGGGATTTCCTGAAAGCGGCTCAAAAAGAGTGCCACCATCAAAATGCCGGCGAAAATAGCTATCTGCGAGGGCTGGATGCTGATGGGGCCGAGGTCGATCCAGCGGGAACTGCCGTAGCGCTCCACCCCGACCACCCTTACTGCGACAAGCAACGCAATTGAAAAAATATAGAAGGGTAGAGCACCCCAGCGAATCCAG
Organism: Chthoniobacterales bacterium; assembly: GCA_047971915.1. GTDB lineage: Bacteria > Verrucomicrobiota > Verrucomicrobiia > Chthoniobacterales > JBKEAD01 > JBKEAD01. Next base: position 4,015 of record JBKEAD010000155.1, on the reverse strand, counting down.
CGGTAATCGAGTAGGGCTGCAAAAAGAAAAGCCGGCGTCCCGACGAGTATCCAGAGTATTTGGTTTTTCCAAAAGGGTGCGTCTCGAAACCAAGTCGCACTATAAATTGCGTAAACTCCAAAAAAGGCTAGAGCAAAAACGGTGGCGGCAAGGGTCCAGTTTATACCAAGGAGTTTTCGCAGAAGCGGGTGCATATAGGAGTTCTTTCTAAATTTTTTTTTAAACGCGCCCCGGCAAGCTAACAAACCACCCGAGTGGACAAAATAAATTTTTTTAAAGAGTAACACTTTTCTATCCAAACGAGTCTTTTTTGGTTAAAGCTTTGCCTGTATGGTTCTGACTTGGCTTAATAAGTATCGAGATTTTGGTCTTTTGTTTTTGCGTATTGGATTGGGGGTTATGTTTATTTGGCACGGGTGGCCAAAGTTGGCAGCGGGGCCCGAGCTATGGGCAAAATTGGGTGCCGCTATGGGAGCGATCGGGATTCATTTCTTTCCGGTTTTTTGGGGTTTTATGGCAGGGCTGGCTGAGGCAGGGGGTGGGCTTTTGCTGATTTTAGGTTTTATGTTTCGTCCGGCTTGTATGGCTCTGAGTTTCACGATGCTGATTGCGGCGTTGTGGAAGTATTCGGCTTCTGCGGGCGCACTTTCAGAATGGGCACACCCGGCGGAGCTGGGAATTGTTTTTGTAAGCCTGATTTTTATCGGGGCGGGGGCGTATAGCGTGGATCGACGTTAGTTTTCTTATGCCTGCTTCGACTATGGATACGGGATTGTCTCACTATTATAAGAATTTCGAACTTCGCTATGGGCACCCTTTACCTTTTGGTGCAAGCCATGTGCCGGGGGGGGTAAATTTTGCGATTTATTCTGCTCATGCAGAGGTGTGTATATTAGTTCTTTTTCGAAAGGGGGAGGAAAAGCCTTTCGCCGAAATCCCGTTTCCGATGGAGTTTCGAATGGGGCAGGTTTTTGCCATGACGGTTTTGAATTTGGACTATGAAGTTTTGGAATACGGCTTTCGTTTTGATGGTCCTAATGATCCGGCCCAGGGGTTGATTTTTGACCCGCATAAAATTGTCTTGGATCCGTATGCGCGTGAGATCGGCGGACGACAAGTTTGGAACAAGGCACCGTCGCCAGGGGCACTCATGCCGCATCGTGGACGGGTACCTTTTGAAGATTTTGAATGGGGTGCGGACAGACCCTTGCGGCAACGGGCATCGGATTTGGTTATTTATGAAATGCATGTTCGCGGATTTACTCAACATCCTTCTTCACAGGTAAAACGTCCCGGAACCTATCAAGGCTTGCAGGAAAAAATCTCCTACTTGCGTGAGCTGGGGGTGAACTGTGTCGAGTTGATGCCTATTTTCGAATTCGATGAAATGGAAAATCCGCGCGTGCATCCCGAGACGGGGGAGACGCTGACGAACTATTGGGGGTATAGCACGGTTAGCTTTTTTGCGCCAAAGAGTGCTTACTCGGCACGGGCAAAGCATGGACAACAAGTCTCCGAGGTCAAGGAAATGGTGCAAGCACTGCACGCTGCGGGTATCTCGGTAATGCTGGATGTCGTTTTTAATCACACGGCTGAGGGCGGTGATGGGGGCCCGGTGATTTCTTTCAAGGGCGTAGATAATTCAACTTACTATATGCTCGCACCGGATGGTTCGTATGCGGATTACACGGGCTGCGGCAATACGGTGAATTGCAATCACCCCGTTGTGAGAGGGTTTGTGCTGGAGTGTCTTCGGCACTGGGCAGCGGAGTATCATATCGACGGCTTTCGCTTTGATTTGGCTTCAGTTTTAGGGCGAGCACAGGATGGCGCACCGCTTCCGAATCCGCCTTTATTGGAGACGTTGGCCTATGATCCGGTCTTGGCGGATTGCGAGTTGGTAGCGGAGGCTTGGGATGCGGCGGGGCTGTATCAGGTTGGAAATTTTCCAAATTATGGGCGTTGGAGCGAGTGGAATGGGCGCTATCGAGATACCGCTCGGCGATTTTTAAAAGGAGATGAGGGAATGGTAGCGGATTTGGTGCAGCGCATCCTTGGCTCTCCCGATCTTTATAAAGTCGGTGGACGCAAGCCGCAGGCCTCGGTGAATTTTATCACCTGTCACGATGGATTCACCCTGCGGGATCTTTTTTCTTATAACGAAAAACACAATAAGGAAAATGGTGAGGAAAATCGGGACGGTGCGAATGATAACTATAGTTGGAACTGTGGTGCGGAGGGACCCACAGAGGATCCCGAGATTTTGGCTCTACGACGACGGTTAGAAAAAAACGCACTGGCACTGCTCTTTGTAAGTCAGGGAATCCCGATGATCTACATGGGCGATGAATGCGGAAGGAGCCAGCGGGGAAATAACAATGCGTATTGTCAAGATACTGAGTGGAATTGGATGGATTGGGAATTGCCGGAAGTGGAGAAGGAGCTTTTTCGCTTTACCAAAAATATGATTGCTTTTCGGAAAGCGCAACCCGCCTTGCGTTCGACACAGTGGCTCACAGGGAGAGACCTTATTAAAAGCGGCTTTCCTGACATTAGCTGGCATGGCACACGCCCTTGGAAACCGGATTGGATGCCCGGCAGCCGCAGTCTTGCCTTTATGCTTTGTGGTCAGCATGCCGCAACCAAGACGCAGGATGCGGATGATATTTACTGTGCATTTAATAGCTACTACGAGCCGTTGACTTTTACTTTGCCTTTATTGCCGGAGGGGATGAGTTGGTATCGTTTTGTAAATACAGGATTGGATGCGCCCAATGATATTGCCGAAGTTGGCCAAGAGGTTCCTTTGGAAAATCAAAAAAACGTTACCTTAGAGAGTAGAAGTGCCGTAATTTTGGTGGGACGTTAAACTTAAAATCCGCTTTGAAATCGACTGGACAGATGACGCAAAGACATATAGAAACGGCGTCCTTTTCTTAAAAGAATTTCTTGCCGACGTAGCACAGGGGTAGTGCAACTGATTCGTAATTAGTAGGTCGGGGGTTCGAATCCCCCCGTCGGCTCTTCTAAAATTCCTCCTAAAACTTCGGCGACGAGTTTCATGACTACGGGGAGATTGAGGTCTTCGAGTTTTTTAAAGCGGATGCAGCATTTGCCGAGGGAGACTTTGCCGAGTTGTTTTTTGTTTTTTTGGATGAGGTCGTAAATTTTTTCGTCACCGCAAAGATAGAGGCTGATGTAGTGTTTTTGGCTTGCGAGTGCGATGACAAGATTTCGGGAATTTTTTCTTTCGTCGGTGGTTCGTTTTTTTGGGGGTGCATACCCGATCATTCCATATTCCATGACAGGCTTTAGAGACGGTGCTGCTTTGCAAATGGCTTGGTGGATGTGACGCAAGATGCTTTGGCGTGGTTCGGGGAGATTGGCTAGGTAAGCAGCAGGGGTTTTTATTTCAAAAGCGGCACGCACGAGAGTGTTTATTTCGGAAAAATGTATTATTTTTTCTTGTTGCTTTCAATGATGTGTTTCAGAAGGGCTTCCGTGAAAGCGCAAATTCTAAAAGCTTCGGTTGAGTTTATAGAGCAACCTTTTTTAAAGCCGCTGCAGCTAAGCTCAGGCTTGATTACAAAAGCAACGGAGACGCGTGCGAGGGTAAGTGTCCGGACAAATGATGGACGCGAAGGTGCCGGATCTGCTTCGATTTATCTAAGTGACCTCTGGGCGTGGCCCGGTGCGACACCGGATCGGAGCGCGAAGGACAAGGCTATGCGGAGCTTGTGCTCGGAGTTGGCGGAGAGGCTTTTTGCATTTTGTGGCGGCTAGGAGGCGCACCCCTTGGAGCTGGGGTTGCGCTTGCACCATGCGCTGGATTCTTTGTCGCCGGAGATGCGATTTTAGGACGTGCGGTTTGTGCGAGTCCTTTTGATGCGGCGATTCATGATGCTGTCGGGCAAGCTTTGCAAAATTCCGCTTTTCATTTTTACGATAAAGAGGATGAGATTCCTTCGGCGGATTGTTATTTTCCCAATAAAGGAGCGGTTGCAGCGATTCGTGA
>JBKEAD010000224.1:0-19105 GCA_047971915.1 Chthoniobacterales bacterium | reverse complement strand
TCTAAGCTTTGATTTTTTTTACAGATTGCTAGTCATCACTATATTTTTTTCTTGAATCAGGATCAGCGACGCCAGCTTTTACGGGGATGGGGTATTTTTTCTTTAGGAGATGGCTTGCTCGCGTGTCGTTCTATAGGAGGGCACCGTTCCTGAGGATCCATGGCATCTTTCGGATTCTGATTCAGCGTTTCTTATGAAATGGGAGGAAGAGAAATTTTTCTAAGAGGGTATAAATCAAAAAAACGTTTGGGGGCAATCCAAGGTGTGTGTGGTCGGTAAAAACCAGTCGCAATAAAAAAAGGTTTGTCCTTATTTTTTTCGAGCAGTCGGATTGTCTCGCTGGCTACCATGGCATCGGTGTGCTCGAGGTCTCGACCAACTGATCCATATAGGCGACCATGCCACCAAAATATTTCGCATCGCCCTCGTAGCTTTCAGAGCCGGGGCTATCGGGATTCCAATCTTTGGAGTTTGGAGTGGGGACAAAGGGGCAGTGCGTTAACAGCATCGGGTAATAAACGAAAAACGGCTTGTTTTTATTTTTATTAATAAAGTCGCGAATGAACGCGACCATCAAATCAGGAGCATACTCTCCTTCGTCGTAATTACGCTCTGCACCATTGAGCTCCAGCCTAGGATTCTCATAGCGCGAATCCCATTCAGTCCCCTCGCGAGTTCTGCCTCTTGTGTGTTGCCATAGCAAGGCTTGATCAAATCCGAAATGCTGTGGTGAATCTTTTTCTTTGCCCAACGGCCACTTTCCAGCAATGCAGGTTGCGTAGCCGTTATTTTTCAGAATATTAGCAAAAGTCGTTTCATCTCTCCGTAAAACTCCAAATTTTACGTAGTTCCGTACATTATATTTTCCGGTCAAAATCTGCACTCGGCAAGGCGATCCAGATGGGCGGTTTGATAGGACTCTCCTCCATTGGCCGTGATGGTTTCATAACCCAAATCATCTGCCAAAATCAGAATAATATTCGGCTTTTCACTCTTTTCTATTGGGGGGACAGCAAGTATCTGACAACGAATAAGCATAAACAATAAAATGGAAAGGTAACTAATCCTTAGCTTTTTCATAAATTTTTCAGGGGGCTTGTAGAGGCTATTGCGTCTCGTAGAAGCCTTCATTTACCTCAAAAATGTCAAATAAAATCAAAGCAATGATACGCTTTTAGCATTTATTTATCGCTTCAAAATTTTACTCTTTTTCTCTAAAAAACCCTTTTAAAGCACGAAAATTAAAATTATTTGTTGACATGTATTTAAAATGTAATTACATATCAGAATCACATATATCAATAGTTTGATAGCTTTTTGATTAATACCATGACCTCCCTATCCCCTAAAATTTTTGTCGGCACTTTCAAAACAAAGCGAGCCTTTTCGCTCGTAGAAGTCGTTCTTTCGATTGGCCTTGTTACATTTTCCGCTTTGGTCATCTTTTCCTTGATGCCGGTTGGCTTGTCTTCCTTGCAGGCGACAAGTCGGCAACTTGTCGAGACGGAGATATTTGGAACCTTGAGTGCGGAATTGTATTCCACGCCGTTTTCAGAAATTAGTAATCATATAGACACGCGGTTTCCCGTATATTTCGACGGGGAAGGCTCGGAAGTGAGTGAAGCGAATTTATCGAGTTTTACAGTGGAATGTGAGGTGAGTTCTGATCCGGTGAATAGCGAGTTGCGCCGAGCGACGTTTTTAATTGCTGGTCATGCACACACAAGTGCTTCCGCGCAGTCTATTCTGCTCGTGAACAAAGGGCTTTAAAAGTATGCGTAACTTTTTTCGATATCGGCAATCAAAAAGCAGCGCCTTTACTTTGATCGAGCTGCTTGTTGCCACAGCGATCCTCCTTGTTCTTCTGGTCGTTCTAGCTCAACTCGTGGGAGGAATAGGAGATATTTGGCGGACAGGTTCAGGAAAGGTAGCGACCTTTCAGTCGGCGCGTGCCGCTTTTACAACGATAGATCGGAGCGTCTCGTATGCCACGCTAAATACTTATTACGATTACGTCGATTCTTCGGGAAATTTCCGTAATCCTGCGAGTGCCGCCACCTTTTCTCCTGAAAAATTCGCTCGGGCCTCGGAGTTACATTGGATTTCGGGGCCGACTGCCGAGATTTTACCGGGTGCTTCGCCTGCCACGAATCCGGGAGATGCTGTTTTTTTTCAAGCACCATTAGGAGAAACAAACCTTGGCGGAGTATCAGGTCTAAACCGCATTTTAAATTCGCTTGGTTTTTTTATTCAATACGGAAGCCCTGACTCAAGCCTTCTTCCAGCTTGGCTGAGTTCTCTGGCTGGTGAACAGAAACGCTTTCAACTGGTTCAGGTCTTTCAGGTGGGGGAAAACATGAAGATCTATGATGCCGTCGCAAACAAAACCTATCCTGCCGTTGGTGCCGATAGTTGGCTGGAAGCCTTCAAGCTTCCGCCCTCCGGCACCCAGCCTCGTCAGCGTGTTTTAGCCGAAGATATTCCTTTGTTGCTCATTCGTCCACGCTTGTCTCCAAAGACTGAAGAGTCGGCCGCAGGTAAACTTGGTATTACCTATTCGGCTGCCGTGCGAGGCAGTATTCTTTCGCCTCATTATTATTACGATTCTCGCGCCTGGCAGAGCGGACACCCCAGTGGACGCATCTCAGCCGCACTTGCAGAACTGACTCAAAACCAGCTTCCACCGATGGTCGATATCGTCATGGTGGCTCTCGACCGACATTCTTTAGCCAGATTCGACAGCTCGACGGATACTCCTCCTTCTGAACTGCAAGTTCCGACAGGTCTTTTCAATGACAGCGCAAACATGGAAACCGATCTTCAGAAATATGCCAAACAACTTTCTGACGCGAGTATCCGGTTTCGTATCTTTCGCATGACGGTGAGTGTGCAAAGTGCGAAATGGGCCAACTCCAACTAATTGCACCCTCTCATGAAACATCTATCCCGAAAACCCTCAAATCACGCCTTTGCACTCGTAATGGTTTTAATAATGATTCTGTTCGCCGTAACAATGGCTGTCATGTTTCTTTCGAGCGTGGGACGTGAGCGGCGTGGAGTCGATTTATACTCACGTGGCAATCAGGCAAAAACTCTTTCCAAAACGGCGGTACATTTTGTCATGGGGCAAATCAATGCCGCCACTCACGAGGGAACAGCGGCTACTCCGGTTTCGTGGGCCTCCCAGCCGGGAATGATACGCACTTACAAAGCCAACGGTTCGGCGAGCAATATCTACAAGCTTTATTCTTGGAGCGATATGGTTCAAAGTGGTGTTGGCTTTGACTCCACGGATACAGATCAGATCCCACCAGCCGGTTGGAAAAATGCCGTCGCACAATTCACCGATCTAAACCAACCGATTAGCGGAGTTTATCCCATTCTTGACCCGGCAGCAGAAGGAAAGGTTCAGGGTTTTGAGATTGATGATACAAACCCCATCGTAAGCGGATCAGACAATGCCGCACCGATGCCGGTTAAGTGGCTTTATATTTTAAAAAATGGCGAGATTCTCACTCCAAGCGGAAGCGGCACTCAAGCAACTTTCGGCGGATCGACCGTGCCTAGCGACGCAAATCCTATTGTCGCTCGTATGGCCTTTTGGACGGATGACGAAACTTCTAAGGTCAACGTCAATACTGCAACCGAAGGTGCCTTTTGGGACTGGCCAAAGGCTGCCACCCGAGATGAAATGCAATTTGCGGGAAACCCGCCGCTGGCCGGCGAATACAACCGAATTCCCGGACATCCTGCGATGACTTCTTTGTCCGCTGTATTCCCAGAACTCGATCCCGGAGATCGTTGGTCGATGACTTCTTCTTACCGAGGAAAACTTTCGGACATCATGGAGATTGCGCCAAGATCGACTTATGATAGCGAGAGCTCGCGCGGTGGCACCTATCCTATCGAAAGTTTTGCTTTCGACTACAGCCCTTCGAGCACATTTTCTATCGCTTTGGATAAACCGATACTTCCAGACTCAGACCGACTGTATGCGACTTCAGATGAGTTGTTGTTTATGGCAGCAAATCGCACTTTGAATCCATTTCTTTCAGCTACGGATATTCGCGAAAGAGGTTTTTTTCTCACAGCCAACAGCCGAGCTCCTGAAACCACTCTTTTTGAAACTCCGCGTGTCAGCCTCTGGCCGATCACTTGGGCATTTAACTCGGCCGCGCAAAAGTCGAATCCCAATCGTCAGACGGCTTCCGTAAGCAATCCGAATCCCGACTCAACACTCCTCAAGAATAACGAATGGATGCGTCCAGAGGAACGCCTGCTTGCCTTTGTCTCAAGTCTCAATACCGATAAGCTTGACGGGGGGGATCGCTATTTTTTCCAGCGGCAAAATCCCGATAGTCCTACCCACGACTATGATACAATCCAAAGAAATAAGGATTTGTTGGCGTATTTACAAAGGCTAACAAGTGCCGAGATTCCCGGCTTTGGTGGAAATTTTCAGACGAAATTTGGCACCTACGATCGTGATACGATTTTAGCAAATTCTCTAAATCTGAGTCGTTCGCTCGTAAACCAATACACCCGTGTCGCCACGGCCGGAGATGCTCGGATGCTTTATTCTTTTACGCCGATCGCCTTCTCGCTTTTTCAAGACAAAAATAATTCTGGGAAAAAAGCCTATACAGAAAAAGGAGCCTTTTCTCCAATCCCTCTCCGAATGAACTTGGGCTCGGGCGAAATTCAAACCCACGGCGAATTTCCCGCTCTTTGTCAGGCGGCTCTGGTCTTTTTCGCAACGGATCGAGAACCCCCAAGCCTCAAAACTCCCGCCAATCCTGCTGATGCCGGAAAATCCTATTTTACAAGCAATCCTCATAATTGGAATAACCTCATTAACTTCGATGTCGCAAACGGGGCGCCCGTCGGCGCGCAAACCAAGGAAATGAGAGCCGTGTTGCTTCTTGATTTTTCTCCAGTAGAGGGTTCTTCCCGAAATAATAAACCGGCATTTTGGGTTAAGGTCAGCGGCGGCGGTCAGGCGAACGGGCGAAGCTTGGGATTCGGAGGGGCGACACTCTTCGACATGTCCTTACAAAAAGTCCCCTCCTATCTTCGTGCTCTCTTTCACGTTGACTCTTCAGGAGATTTTGTTCCCAAAACGATAAGCAATTCAGGCTCCGGAGCCGATAATTACGGACTTATCAGTGGAGCGATTCCCGTAACTTCGACGCTCACGCAGTTTCCCTTTGCTGGTAGCGATCTGACGGTCGAAGTTTATGGAGTAAAAGACGGCGATATCACAATCGATCCAACTGGCGATCCCTCCTTACGTGTAGCCACTTATACAGTAGATTTATCGAAATGGAACGGCTCCCTTCCAGTGCCAATTGCTCCTCGGTGGAATTACTTTGACCAGATGAATACGGTTGGGGACTGCCCGAACCCTCGATTTAATGCCTACGATTATACAGAAACTCCCGACGATGACACCACGTTGAAAACAGAGTGGGCGGCAACAGAGATTGCGCCACGCTACTATACAACTGCGCTGCATGAGGATCCGGCTCTAAGTCCCTCCGGTTTTGTATCGACCGATAAGTTTAATCAGGCTTTTCAAACTTATGATAACAGCGAGCCTAAGAAGGGAAATTTTGAATATATTCCCGGAACTAGCGGCATAAAAAATCGCTCGATAGGTTACGCTTATAAAGACAAGAACGGCACGCTGATGACCGACTATGAAAAGAGGCTAAACTTTCTCCTTTATGGAATAGATAGAGATCTGGTTTTTCAGGCAGAGCACAGCCACGAAAACTTTATTCAGGACGGCGGTGCTCCAAAAATGGCTTTTGATCCGGGCGGGTTTCCGGCCATCACTGCCTATGACACGGTTATCAGCATGGTGCCATCACCAACGAGTCCGGAAAAGGGCGACTTGCGTATCGCTAACAACTTCACTTTCGACAAGATCGATACGGTTCTCAGTGGCGTGCCTCTTCGGGAGGTTTTTCCTTATGCAGATTACCCCAGGCCAAATCGTCAATGGCATAGCCTCGGCGGAATCAATGGCACCGTTGCAGCCACAGGATATTCCTTTGCCAATGCAACCTCGCTGCTTGCCGCTGACCTTGCACCGGATGGAATCGCCTATGTGGGAAAAATGACCAGCGGATCGGGATCTCAAATTGGAGAACTTGGATATGCCAGATCGGCGACTCCGCCCAAAATGGATGCGGATCATTACGTTGGCGTCAAATCTGCATTTCCGCAGGCGAATATCTCAGCCGGAAAAGCCGCGGGTGATTTTGCTTCAGCACCCGGCAATTTGGCTGATGGAGCGATTTTTGTGCGTGCCGACCAAGACTATCAGCGTATCTACACCGAAATGTCCGGCAGTCTCAGCGGCAATACGGCCGAGGTTCCCTATTTCCAAAAAAAAACTGCCTGGGGTGTCGATGCGAGCCTTGCCGGAGCGTCTTTTTCACCTAATCGCCAGATACCTTCTCCGATCAGCATTTTAGGGCAACTTCCGGAAAGCTCTACGGTCGGCTGGACCACACTCGCCTTTAGTCCAAACCCTGCTGCAGGCAGCACACATCCCGGATTAGCCAGTCCGCCCGATCATCTCTTGCTGGATTTGTTTTGGATGCCAGTTTGCGAACCTTACCCGATCAGTGAAACTTTTTCCACCGCCGGCAAGATCAACCTAAACTGCAAAATTGCCCCCTTCTCCTACATTAAGCGGGAGACAGGAATCTATGCCCTACTCAAGTCCACATGGATGACTGCCGTCCACGACTCTCTTGCAGGAATATATAAAGCTCACCGCTATGCAAGAGAGGCGTCAAATAATCGAACTCGCTATCCAATCGATATCGAGAAAACGCTGGAAATTTTTGACTCGAAAGTTTTTGCACACGGAGAGATTTTCCGCTCAGCATCTCAGCTATGTGAGATCGGCCTTGTTCCCGAGGGGGAGAGTGCTGGTTCGCTGACAAGTTTTTGGAACCAAAGAAACCTCACTTCTGATACGGCTCGCGAGCAGCCCTATGACCACATTTACTCACGCGCTACGACGAAATCGAATACATTTACGGTTCACTGGAAGGTTCAAGTGCTTCGCAAAATTCCAGCTACCGCTGCAAATATCTGGGATGAGGAGAAAGATCAAGTCGCAGCTGAACTTCGTGGCTCCTCTCTCATCGAGCGCTACCTTGATCCAAGTATTACCGATATTCCCGACTACGCAACTCAGACAGATGCTACCCCATTGACGCATTTTTATAACTGGAGGATCGTTTCGGAAGCGCAATTCAGGCCATAATTTTATCCCGTTAATTTTTAAAAGTATCAAAGGAGTTATTAACTGATTACTCTTATTTATAAACTAATATAGAAACTTTTTATTGGAAAAATATCCTAGGTTTGATAAAGTCCCCCCGAAAGATGATATCCGTTAAAAGCAAATCTTCCACAGCAGTGCCGATTAGCCACTATCTAGATGTTACGGCAGCACCTTTTTTTGCGGACTCAAGCGGCCAAAAGGACTCTACAAAAGCAATCGTTGCTGCAATGGATAGTATTTTAAAACAAACGATTGATGCTGTTCGCACAACGCTAGAGCGACTCGATACACTTGATGATGGGAGTCTCCTTTTGGAGGACAGTTGTGAAAACCGTCGGATAGACGGACGCTCGATTTGTATTTTTCCACAGGAGCGTCCACTGGTTCCAACCTTATACTTCCCGCCGGGCGAATACTTGGTAAGCGATACCCTCGTTTACACCCTAGACAATTTGCAGAATTCTTTAGGTTCGGAAATGAGCTGGCAGATTCGTTTTCGAGGAGCCGGCTCTGAGAGCACCGTTTTGCGCTTGTGCGATAAAGCTCCGGGTTTTGCCGGACCTCTTCCTAAACCAGTTGTTCAGTTTATGCGTGCAAAGAAGACAAATGTCGCAATGTCTAATTATTTTGAGGATATGAGTATCTCTACGGGACGCGGAAACCCGTCGGCTATCGGGTTAGACTTTTTTGCCAACAATACCGGTGCGGTTCGCAATGTGAGAATTTACTCAGAAGATAAACAGGGCTTTGCCGCTCTCTCGCTAGGCCATAGCAACTATTCTGGCATTCTGCTGAAGAATATTTCGACTCTGGGCTTTGACTACGGATGCCACTTCGATTCTTTTTCCCAAACGATGTTTTTCTCTGCCGAGAAGATTAAAATTCGGCATCCCCAAAAAGTCGGAATTTATGTGGGGGGGCTCAGTGCGAGTCTCCGAAATATCGACTGTATCGCCGAGGTGCCTGCCCTCCAGTGTGGGCACCCTGCGGGTCTCACTGTATTGGTGGATTCCAAGCTAAAAGGCTTTGACCAAGGTGGAGCGTTTTCTTTCGATGAGGGAACTTTGTACGCAGACAACGTGGAGGTGCAGGGTTACGAAGGATTTTTTTGTAAAAACCACTCGGAAGGTGGGCTTTTAGAAACATTCTCTGACCAAAAAGAACAGCTTTTGCAGGAATTAACGCTTCCTCGTCGCTGCGATCGTTGGGAGGTTTCGCCGGTTCCGCGTCTTCCGGTTCTGGATACACCGAGCTATTCGCCGAACCCCGAAGCTCGGTCTGTGGGTGTGAGGGAATTTGGTGCCGTGGGAGATGGTCTGCATGATGATACGACCGCCATTCAAAATGCCCTCAATTCCGGGGCGGAGGAAATTTCTTTCGAACTTGGACGCTATCGCCTTTCTCGCCCGGTTATCATACCCGCTTCGGTTGAGAGGGTGGGATTTAATTTTTGCGATCTCATTGCGGATAAATCTCTTGCAAATCTTAAAAACCAAGGAGCATTTCGAATAGAGGGAAATTCCTCCCGACCGCTCTTTATCGAAGATCTTTTCGCATGGGAGGCTTGGCGTGGAGACCATGTCATGTTTGACCACGCCAGCAAACGCACGCTTGTGTTAAGCGATCTGCACACCCAAACGCTCTGCTTTTATCGAAACAGTGTGCAAGGTGGACAAGTCTTTATTGAAAATGTGGCATCGACGGCCGGAGTCATTCCCGGTGTCGGCGGCCACGGGCGTATATGTTTTCATTTTACAGGGCAAAAAGTTTGGGCTCGCCAAATCAACCCCGAGCGCGGCGACCCGATGATTCTCAATGACGGTGGCGATCTGTGGATGCTAGGCTTCAAATCGGAAGATCAGGGCGTAGCGGTCGAGACAATCAACGGAGGCCGCAGCGAAATTTTGGGAGGCGTTTTGAACGGCGGAGAAGAAAAGGCCGTTGCCTTTCTGTCCCGCGATTCCGGAGTTCGTATCTCGACAATCAGCAACGGCTGGAAACCGGAGTGTTATTTTGGGACGATAGTCAAAGAGTGCAGAAATGGAGTAGAAACCAACACTGCTAATAAAGATTGCCTTTCGCGAGGTCTGGAAGCCTCGCGGGGAGCGCAAATCTGTATGAGCCTTTACTCCTCACCGCGCCTGTCTCGAATCTCTGAAAAGTCTAACACCGAGAAACTTGCAACAATAGAGGTCTAATACTTACTTAAAAGAAAAATACACACGTAAAAATACCCTCCCGATGAGATACCTTCTCCACATTGCCTTCGTTTTTGTTTTCGCTTCATGTGCTTTTTGTGAAGTTTCTGCAGGCGGTATTTTTTCGGATAATATGGTTTTGCAGCGCGAAATGCCTTGTCCGGTCTGGGGCTGGGCAGATCCCGGGCAAACGATCAATCTGCAATTTGCCGACCAAAAAAAATCAACCGTTGCCGATAAAGATGGTCGATGGCAGGTGACTTTGGATGCGATGCCTGCTTCGAAAGAAGGTCGCACGCTGGAAATCCGCTCCGATGCCACCAGTCTAAAATTTGAAAATGTGCTGGTTGGTGAGGTATGGCTCTGTGCCGGTCAGTCCAATATGGCTCGAACCCTCGGAAAAGACGCCTTTGATTATTCTCAATTCAGAAACTACCCCAAGGATGCGGAATATCCTGAAATCCGCTTTTTTTCCTGCCCTCCGGGTGCTTCTGACAAACCACTAGCGGACTTCCCCGGAGACAAAAAGAAATGGACGATTCTAAGCTCATCATCTGCAAACCAAATGATGAGCATTCCTTTCTTTTTTGCAAAACTGCTTGCGCACGATCTCAATGTGCCAGTTGGGATGATTCAGGCTGCTGTAAGCGGAACTCCTTTAACGACGTGGATGTCAAGGGAAGCCTTGGAATCTACAGCTGCGGAGATCGACGGTCTTCCCGGATATGCAGAGCTTGTCTCACAAAGCGCACAAAGATTAGCTAAAAAAAAGGGCTCTATCAAATCTTGGGAAGACTTTATTCAAGCGGAAGAAAAATGGAAAGTGGATGGGAAAGGAAAATGGCCGGGTGCCGGAACGGTGATTCCTGATTTCCCGACCGTGCTTTATAATACAAAAATTCATCCGCTGGAGCCACTCGCAATTCGTGGAGTGCTTTGGCATCAGGGCGAGGGGGGACCACTCGAAAATTACAAAGAGCGCTTGCTGGCAATGGTCGCCGATTGGCGCAAAGCATTCGGACAAGATTTTTATTTTATCTGGGGGTCGCTTTCCCGTAACACATCTGTGAGCGTTCCCTTGAGTCCTCAAGTAAAAATGGCTCACAGGTCTTCGGTTAATGAACAATTCCTGCTTGCAAGTCAGGCAACGACGGATTCCGACAAAATGATACTCGTTAACTTTGTCGATCTTGGTAATTCGAGCGTGCATTGGGGGCTTAAAGAGGAATCTGGTTTGCGAATGGGCGAAGCCGCTTTGACAATGGTCTATGGTAAAAATCCGACTATTTTTACAGGACCTGAATTGGAAAGCGGCGAAATCAAAGGAAAAGACGTGATTCTAAAATTCAGACATATCGGCGAAGGACTCGTTTATGAACCAAGTATTGATGGAATCTCCGGCTTTATTATTGAATCAGGAAGTCCTTCTCCCGGCCTTTACTGGGCAGATGTAAAGGTATCCGAAAATACGGTGGTGCTATCCAACCCCAACGTCGATACACCCATCAATGCGTATTATAGCACTGGCCAGAATCCCCACGAGACCCTCTTTAATAAAGAAGGGTTTCCAGCGTATCCCTTTCGATTAAAAAGAGAACGACCGACCGCCAAAGAGTCAGAAGCTCCTTTTCTTGTCGAGCTTATCAATGCGCCAACCTCCGTCGCCCTCAACTTAAATCACGTCCGCCGAAACGGTTATATTTTCTACCTAAAATCAGGCAAAAAGGACTCACCCTCTTCTGTAAAAACCCGCATCCGCTTTCCAAAAGAATGGAAGAAAGCTTTCGTGCGTATCGGAGAAAATACGTTGAAGTCCATTGAAACGCAAGTCGATGAATCGGGTTATCGCTACGCTGATATCGAGGTTCCTTCGGATTTAACGCGTGTAGAGGTCTTCTCTTCAGAAAATCCACCGGATTTTTCAGGTATCGACCGTTGGTAACCCTTTAAAAAAATACCCTTTATGACAAACCAAATAAAAAATCAAAACACCATGTTTTATCCTATGACAAAGACCTATCCAACACACATTGCTTTCCTTCTAAGCCTTTTATTTTCAGTATCAAATTTAATCTATGCCGCTCCGCCGAACATCACGCCGACCAAACCGGCTTCTTTGAAAGTGGAAATTTCCGCAGGTGACATCTCTGCAGGCAATGCAAGTATCGCAGTGAAGCCTACCACCATTACGGTAGATCCTCCCGAAATTCACGAAATGAAGACGGAACTCAAAGGCGGCGATTTTCCGACTCCAGAAAATTTTGCAAAATATATGAATGATTGGGAACCTTGGCCAAGTGGTCCTCCCAGAAAACCTACCTTGGCTTCGTTTACTCCAAGATTTGACGATCAAAAGACCATGATTCTTGGAGCCCTCTATCGCTATTGGCGCCCTGACACCCTTGTCGTTTACGGAGCAGACGGCGAACCTAAGACGCAAGGAGAAGATTATTATTTCAACGCCGACTGGGGGCAAATCGCTAACAAAGATAATCGGCTTGGACAACCCGGGAACGGAACCATAAAAGCCACTATTGAAGCAGCAATTCCCCGCATCGACCTCTTGCAGGTGGATAACAGCGGAGCCGTTTCTGTAAAAAAAGGTGAGTCGCAACTCGTTTGCCCAGAAGTCCCCGAACCTGACGAAGGTAAAGTCGCTCTTGCCGGCATCTACATTGCCCCGTGGCTCAGTGCCGTGAATCCAAATCATAAAGAAGACCCTTCTGCTGTAGAGGGTGCCTCAGAATACGCTGTCACCAGTTCCGAGATATTTCCAATTAAGGAAGTTCCTGAAATTTCTCCTGTAAATATCGCTGGACTTTCCGGCTTTGCAAAAAAACTAAGCTCGGGTGCTCCGGTGAAAATCGCTTTCCTTGGAGATAGTATAACCGTCGGCGCAGAGGCTCCAAGATGGTTTATTGAAAATAACGCCTACACAGCAAAAGACAAAACCTTCCGTGGACGTTTTGTGGTCGGTCTTCGGGACAAGTATCCCGGCTCCGACATCACGCCCATCCCTGCTTACCAAGGTGGAAAAACCACTAAATTTGGAGGCGAAATTTACAAAGAGCTCGTAGAGCCCGAAAAACCAGATCTTGTCGTGGTGGCTTTCGGAGCCAACGATGTCGATGGAGGAACCGGCGGCAATCCAAAAACCTCTCCCGAAGATTTTAAATCCGGAATCGAAAGTATTGTAGATATGGCAAAAGCTCAGGGAGCCGACGTCCTCTTGATCAACACGTTTCCTTTTAACCCGTGGATTTTAAACGACATGGCAAAGCGCCAAATCGAATACAATAAACTCCTAGAGCAAATCGCAACCGAGAAAAATGTGACACTGGCTCCCGTTTACGAAGCTTTTAAAAATGCTGAATTCACAGGAATGCCCGCCTACAACACGCTTCACAATTGGAAAAATCACCCCGGTGATCTCGGACACGAGATCTACGCAGAAACCCTCCTAGAAACCGTTCGACAAGCAACGAACTAAAAGACAACAACCCGCACACAATACCTCTCATGAAGATCCATCTCATCACCACACTATGCCTTGCTCTCGCTTCTAGCCTTCCTGCGCAAGAAGCATCTGCTCCTGCCGAGAAAGGCAGCGCACAAGACGCCCACTCAGCCCCCAAAAAAGGTAAAAAGAAACATAAGCCCATCCGACCAGCCGAGCGCGAAGCACCCTTTTCCCTCTCTTCGGCAAAAGTCGCCACGCCCCCTCAAGGCTCCTTCGCTACAGATCCGGCCTTTGAGGAAAACTTCAACCCCGGCTGGAATGAATCTCATCCCGACTGGATGGTTGCTAGATGGAAACAAAACAGAACCATGATGGGAATAGACCGCTGCGTGGTAAATGAAGACGGGCTGCTTGAGCAAACCGTCCTCCCCGAACTCCCCGGCAAAGGCGGCTCCATGCAAACCAAGCGGGAATTCGGCTATGGTCGATGGGTCGTGCGGGCAAAACCCTCGGCCATCCCCGGCGTACTGAATAGTATTTTCACCAAAGACTGGGATGACCTCACGACCGATCAAAGAGACGACGGAAACAAAGGAGAAGTCGATATCGAGTTTCTGACATCCACCTTCAAAGCTGATTCCGGAAAAGTCCATCTCGCCATCCACCTAGATGGCTACAACCCCTATTGGGAAGAGGACGTTCCAATCGATTTTAATCCTTCCGACGAATTTTACGAATGGGGATTCGATATCTTGCCTGATCGGGTCATATGGCATGTGAATGGAAAAAAACTCGGAGAATGGCTGTATGACGGTGAATATAAAATAACCCCCGATTACGAATTCTACCTCAATTCTTGGACGATGAAACCTTGGATTCAAGGCCCTCCACCGGAAAAGGCCGTTTATCAGGTGGATTGGGTAAAATTTTACCCTTATCAACCCTAAAGCTTTCTTGGTGAAATTCCTGCGATGAAAATACTCTCCCAAGATCTACCCAACATCCCTTGGCAAGAGCCGGCAAGTAGCTCCGATGTTGTTTGGCGTCACTCCGAAAATCCGATTGTCCCGCGCAGTCCCAACTCTGCAATTAGCAGTGTGTATAATAGCGCGGTCGTGCCTTGGGAAGATGGGTTTGTCGGCGTATTTCGCGCCGAAGATCGAATGCTCGCGACCCATCTTCACAAAGGTGTAAGCTCCGACGGTATTCAATGGGAGATAGAGCCAACTCCGATTTCTTTCTCCAGCCGCGACCCGGAAAGAGGAGTCGTCGATCGCGCCTACGATCCCCGTGTGTGCAAAATCGGCGACGATCACTTCATCACTTGGTGCCACGGGCTAAATGGTGGAGCCACCGTCGGGCTTGGGAAAACATCGGACTTCTCGCAATTCGAATACTTAGGTAATGCCTTTCTGCCCTACAATCGCAACGGCGTTCTTTTTCCCAAAAAAATCGGCGGAAATTTCGCAATGCTCTCACGCCCTAGCGACAACGGTCACACGCCCTACGGGAATATTTTTTACAGCGAAAGCCCCGACCTAGAGTTTTGGGGCAAGCATCATTTCATCATGGCCGCCGGCAGGCACCCATGGGAACTAATAAAAATCGGCCCCGGTCCCACGCCTATTGAGACTTCGGAAGGCTGGCTTATGATTTATCACGGCGTGCGCGGACTGTGCAATGGCTTCATTTACAGCATGGGAGCCGCTTTACTGGATCTCGAAAAGCCCTGGAAAGTCCTAGCCCGCTGCAAGCACTTCCTCCTCACACCGGAAATGCCCTATGAGGTCGCCGGAGTGACATCAAACGTCATTTTTCCCTGCTCTGCTTTGACCGACGGTGCCACAAACCGCATCGCTATCTACTATGGCGCAGCGGATTGCTGTCTGGGACTCGCCTACACAACCCTAGACCGCTTGGTGAATTATATTCGGAAAAATGCAGAATAAAATTTTCTGCTCCTGCTCCTAAAACTAACCCACCATATCACTAACATAAAATGAAACTAAAATCGTTATTCAAACTCGGAGCCTTTGCCCTCCTGAGTTCAACGCTTATTCCAACGGCTGTCGCGCAAAATCAAGAAGCGAAACCACCCGCTAAGAAGAAAGGTTTTCGATCTCTGGACACAGATAAAAACGGACTCATCTCCAAGGAGGAATTAGCTGCTGGAAGGCCGAAAGCAAGCCCTGAAAAAATCGACCAAAAGTTTCGCAATTTAGATAAAAATAAAGATGGAGGAATTTCAAAAGAGGAGCTTTGGGGCAAAGCCTCCCCGCCGGATAAAGATAAAACCGATAACGCTGTCGGTAATAAAAAAGAACAAACCAGCTCCTAAAAATCTCTCTCGCTTTTCATAGATACTTCTTTCTAAACAGAGGACATTTTTCCTTTTGGTATAAAAATTAGTCTCCAAGCAATAATAGAAAAATGAAAACACGACGCGCCTGTTTTTCAAATACGTCTTTCCAACTAAGAGCTTTCAGCCTTATCGAGCTACTTACCGTGATCGCCGTTTTATCCGTGCTGGCGACGGCTCTTCTACCATCCCTGCAAGGTGTGATGGACGGCATCCAAATAAACGGTGCCGCATCGCTTGTGGAATCAGAGATTCTTTTGGCGCGACAAACGGCTATGACCCGTAATGTTCCCGTCGAGGTCCGGATTTACAAAAATTCGGACGGGGACGAGGACGAGCAGCACTGGCAAACACTGGCTGTTGTGGTTCCTGCCATGTCAAGCAACGAAGCGGATGCATGGATTTCCAAGCCGACAAAACTTCCGGGAAATGTCATTTTCGACGACGGGGGAAATTTCTCGACGATTCTGGCAAATGCGAGACCCCTTTCTTCAGATTTTACATTTCCGTCTTCTTCTCACGAATCCTCAACCGCTCCGGCTTCCGTCCGTGAAAAAGATTACGTGGCCTTTCGTTTCGCCCCAAACGGATCCACTTATCTAAATACCAGTCAGTCGTGGTTGTTGACTTTGAAAAACCTAAAGTCACCTCCGGAAGGCGACCGCCCTTCGGCAAACTTCGTTTCTCTAGTCCTCGATTCCCTCACGGGTCGAGTGATGACTTTTCAGCCTTGAGGAGGAGTCTCAATAAGCTTGCGCTCGTCTCCATAGGCACTGATTGCCTGACAAGTGTGGTCATCCGAAAAGATAAAAACGATATTGGGGCGAGAATCTCCGGCTTTTGCTGCCGTGGACTCCGCTGCCAAGGGCTTTAAAGCAGCACTCGAAGCAAGAAGGATAGCGGCTGCTTTTCGAAATTTTAGGCTTAAAATATCATACATTTGATTATCGCTCATCGTGTTTCTTTTGCCGCTAGTTAATTTACTGTTAGAATTTGATTTATCTATGCGAAATAAGAAAAATTGCAACGGATAAGTTGACGGATAAGTTGACTTAAATATCAAACGTAGATATTGTCTAGCGATATATACGATGTTTCGTCTTTCTATAAAATTTGTATTGATTGGATTGTTGCTCATCTTTTCTGAAATTGGAAAAGCTTCAGATTCTTTGGCTCATGAAAATGTATTGCATATAATTAGAGCCACAGATGTTCAGAAATTTTGGGATTACCATTTTATTCAAAACAATATAGCGATTGAACCCGATAAAACGTATAGGCTTTCTTTTGTTGCGAAGGCATCTGCTCCTACTCAACTTATCGCGTCTGCGAAAATTGCTCAGCCACCGTGGAAAAATTTGGATTTAAACCAAAAGGTGCCTGTCGATACAGAATGGGAACGATTCGTATTTGATTTTAGCGGTGATGGGGCTGTTCCCAACAAGACTCGGCTCTCATTTATCTTAGCTGATACGCAGCCGGTAGAGGTATGGTTGGATGAAGTGAGTATTGTGGCCATCGATACCCCCGATGGCGAGGGGATCAATATTTTATCAAACTCAGATTTTGAAAACGGGTTAGATGATTGGGAAGTCAAAGGTAAGCAGGGAGAAGCCTTTCAGGTTGAGATACAATTTTTGGATGACAGTTCCAGTAAGCCCTGAACACTTGTCTTTGCGATCTGATTCGAACGACGACAAGCCGTTTGGATTTTATCGAATGGAAGCAATTTACTATCCTAATAGGTGTCCGGTTTTTTTCCTAGTAGTGTAAAAAAACATCTGTAAAAGCAAGCAACAACATTCCACAGGGCGCAAGCCCGATGGAGCGTAGCGGAAGCGACTACGCTCTAGAAATTTACTCCCTGATGCCTGACGGCTCCTAGCCGGTCACAGAAGTAATCCGCGAATGGGTTATTTTAACAACCAGCGGGGGCATTAATGGATTCGATGCCGCAAACTGGTCGCTCGACACTGGTGGACTGAGCACTCCGATAGCGGGAAGTCCATTTGGCGTCTTTCAGAGCGGAAACAATCTTGTTCTCTCTTACTCACCGATCCCTGAACCAAGCACCGCAGGAGCACTTCTCTTCGCAGCCGCACTTGCTGCATTGGTCAAATCAAAGCATTTCCATCGCCGCGGCTAAAGTTTCATCATAAGTAAAAACATCAAAGCAATGATAAGTTAAACAACAATCTATAAGCCACTGTCTAAAGATTAAAAAATTTCGAAATCTACAAAAAATAAAATAAAAAAATCATACATTGGATATTGACACCTCTAACTTCAAACTCTATCTTCATAAGAATCATGAAACCCTCCTTTCCTCTTAAACCACTCTTTGCTACCTTTCTATCCGCAAGCCTTCTGCTCAGTGTTTCAATGCTCCACGCCGCAGATTTTACATGGACTGGAGCTGTAAGCACCGATTTTGACGCTCCGGGAAATTGGACGCCCGGTGGATATACTCATCGTAGTAACGTCATTTTTGACAGCCTCACAGCAAACCAGCCTGGACTAGACTCAAACGAGGACGTTTCCGGCCTCACTTTCAACACGGCTGGATGGACGATTAGTTCCAACGGAAATACTCTCCGTTTTTTCAGTGTGGTTACAGTTACTTCAAACGGAGTCGGTACGAATACGGTTGAAAGTGTTGCGACAAACGCTTCCACTGCGAGCATTAATTATGCAATTGGTGCGGGAAACACGTTAGATTTAGGCACGATAACTGGTACGAATAAACTCTCAGTTACCTCGAAAACAGGTGATGGCACACTCATTATAGGTGCCAGCCCGACCGCCACGGTGAGGCTCCTCGATCAAACTATCGCCGGAACCCTCATTCTGAATGCAGATGTAAACGATAACCAATTCGGCAAAGAGGTGATTGTTGGTAATGCGGCCGTCTTTGGTGGCACAGGAACCATTAGTGAAGGAAATAGGGCAACCTATACTGTAGCTTCAGGCGGCACTCTTGCTCCGGGCAGTATAGGGCTGGGCGATTCTTCTGCCGGCACTCAAACATTCAGTAATATTGCAACAGGAACCTTTCGTGATATATTCGTCACCTTGGAAAGCGGATCGAAACTCGCTTTGGACATTTTCGGCGACGGCTCGTCCGACTCTGTCACCTTATTGGGTAACGATTTCGAGATCTCTAACGATATCAGCCTGACTATCGAATCAGGAGTCACCCTCGCCCTCGCTGGCACAATGGCAGCTGGTCTAGATTACACAGTTGCAACATTTACCGATGGTGCCGTTGGAGACTCCACCTACACAGGTGTCTTTGACTCCGTAAGCTTCAACGGTATGACTCTGGGTACTTCCGACTATACCTTCACTTATGGAACGGATGCGATCACAATTCGTTTCAACGTTATTCCGGAACCAAGCACATCCCTTTTGCTTCTCGGTGGTCTTGGAGCTTTCCTCCTGCGCAGAAAGTCGCGGGACAATAGCTGACATTTAGGTTAAAACAATGTGGCACAGACAATCCTGTCTGTGCTCTAGGCTGGGGCCGAGGCTGCGTTGGGCTGGTCTCCGAGCGGAAATTCTTGCGGGGGCGGAAGTGGCGGTGGGTGCATTTCTCCCTTGAAGGAATAGCGAAAGAGATCCAGTCGGCGGTCGAGAGTGGGGGTCACCGTGCCCTGATGTCGGGCAGCGTGGAGGTCGTCGAGATCGAGGTCGCAGACGAGTACGGTTTCTTCGTTGGAATCGGCCTCTGCAGCGATGCCATCCCGCGCAAATTCGAAGTCGGATGGAGTCAAGACGGCGGC
>JBKEAD010000153.1:0-2677 GCA_047971915.1 Chthoniobacterales bacterium | reverse complement strand
CCGTTTTGGCGATATTGACCGGACTGTTTTTGAATTTTTTAAATCCCGATGCGTGGCTGCCAAGTTGGGCGGATGAGACGTTGAGCATGCTGGGGAGTGCCGCTGTGCCGTTGGCCCTTTTGCTGACGGGGGCGGTCTTTGCCGATTTTGCAAATCCTTTTAAAATTTTTGAGAAAAAGCGTATCCTGTTTGCCTCTCTTTTTCTTCGTGTGGTCTTGATGCCGATTGCGATGCTCTGTTTTGCAAAATGGATTTGGATGAGTCCTGAGCTAAAAAATGTATTGATGGTGCAGGCGGCCATGCCGGCGGCGGTTGCCCCTTTGGCGATTACGCGTTACTACTCAGGCGATCTCGAAACGGCTTCGCGGGTTGTGCTCGGAAATACGCTCTTCGGACTGTTTAGTATTCCGTTTTGGTTGCAATTCGGTAGTTGGTTTTTGGAGATTTTTCTTTGAGTCAGGGTGCTAAAAGATTTGCTTGTGCGGGATGGGTTTATTGTGCAACGTGAGTCGAAGATTTACGATGATGACAAAACATTTTAAGAATTTTTTCCGCCTTACTTTTCTTTTTTCAATAGGCTTGGCAGCGGGTATTTTGCTGAGTGCTTGTCAAGTTCCCGTCAAAAAAGGGCCTCGAAATTCCTTTAGTTATGATCCGCCGGATCGCGTGGCAAAAAACCCGAAGAATTTAAAATTAAAAGTCAGCACGGGTGCCCAGCGGCTCTATTTGGTCGAGGGAGACAAAGTGCTTGTGGCCACTCCGGTGAGCGTGGGGACCAGCAGCTCTCCGACGCCAAAAGGGAATTTCCGTATTTACTCGAAGCAGGCTACTAAACGGCGTGTGAGTAGTCCCGGCGCGGGATATCCCATGCCTTACTGGATGGAGTTTAAGTCGGCCTATGGTTTGCACTGGGGTTTTGTGAAGCCGTATCCGGCAACGCATGGTTGTATTCGCGTGCCATTGAAAGCCGTGCGTGATATTTTTCGCATGATTCCGGTTGGCACGCCGATAAATATTGCCAGAAGCCAGCCGTGGGATGCGACGATTGGGAAATCTCTCCCTGTTTTGGATGATTCCAGTCTGCCCGATCCACCGATGTCCTATATGATGAGTCCGAAAGTGATGCGGGATGTCAAAGAAGGGAAGATGTGGGATTTTTAAAAAAGTAGTGGCGCGCAGACAATCCTGCCTGTGCTCACCCGACACGAATCGAGTGAAAATATTCAATTTGACAGGTGGGCGCGGACCCTCTAGGTTGATCGCCCCTTTCGTTTAAGAAAGGAAGAGAAAGTAGGTGAATTTATGCCAGAAATTATCGTTAAAAAAGGTGAACCCATCGATCGTGCTCTTAAGCGTCTGAAAACAAAGTTGGATGCAGAAGGGATCATGGATGAGGTGCGGCGTCTGCGTGCATTCGAGACCCCGATCCAAAAAGCCCGCCGCAAGGCAAAAAATAATGCTAAGCGGAATAAAATGAAATTTCGTTCAAATTTCCACTAATTATTTGTGGAAAATATTTTACTGATCGGCTGTGGATTCGTTGGTGGAGCCACGGCCGATCTTTTTATTGCTGAAAACATCGAAAACGATTCGTCGCTTTGGAAGATCGCGACTTTAAACCGAAGAACTCCGATAAGTAATCTCACGCCACGTGCGCGTAGATTTATTCAATGTTTTTCGGGCGATGTCACTCATGCGAGACAGTTTGCTGCTTTGGTCCGAGAAAAAAATATCACGGCTGATGTTATTATTTTCAGTGCAAGCACAAAGGGTGGCGATATGGCAGCCTATAGAAATTTATATTTGGGTGGACTGAAAAATCTTCGTGAATGTTTCCCCGATGCGCCCATTCTTTTCACTGGCAGCACCTCGGTTTACGGTCAAATTGATGGCGAAAAAGTTACGGAAGAGTCGGCAACACTTCCAAAAGGTGACAAGGGAAAAATCCTTCTCGAAGCCGAATCCATTACTCTTGCCAGTGGTGGCTGGGTTTTGCGCTTGGGTGGGATTTACGGCCCCGGACGCTCGATTTATCTGGAAAGATTTATGCTTGGAAAAGCTCTCCCTACGGCAAAAGATTTGCTTCGTTACGTAAATCAAATCCACCGAGAGGATGCCGCTCGCGCAATTCATTTCGTCATCAAACAAGACATCGTTTCGGGGATTTATAATGTCGTAGATGATACCCCAAGCCAACTTCGAGATGTTTATGAATGGCTGGCCCAAGCAACGGCGGATTGCTCTTTAAAACAGACGGTAAGCGAGATACCGCCTGATACGCCTCGAAAACGCCCTTGGACAAATAAGCGCGTTCTCAACAAAAAGCTTCGACAAGCCGGCTGGTTTCCCCAATTTGCCAGCTACCAAAAAGCAATTCCATCGCTTCTAGAGGCGAGGTGAATTATTCCAAAAACAGCAGTTGTCTCACGACAGCAAGGACGGTCAAAAAAATCGACGTATACTTGACGCAGATCGAGCCAAAGAGATTATTTTTTTGCTCTTATCAGTAATAAATGATCGTGTGAGTTTCGAAACAGGCTTTGAGAGCTTTTTCAAAAAGCCTTTTGAGAGCCCCCTTCTTATATCTACCTCTTTTCCTGCCTTCCTGCTTTCCTTATTCAAAATTCAGATAGGGAGTGCTGCCCCCAACCAACGGGAGAGGTGAGAGGGGCATTCT
>JBKEAD010000151.1:0-4185 GCA_047971915.1 Chthoniobacterales bacterium | reverse complement strand
GTGCAGTTGTTGCGGTAGCGTGCATTTACCGACATGGTGTCGTAGATGTCGATTCCGTCGCGGAAGACGTTTTGGTCACGGATGTAGCCGGAGTCTTTTTCGGCATCGTAGTAGATTTTTTTGGCGTTTTCGTCGGCTAAGAGGTCGAGTCTAAAGGGGTCGTTTCCGGTGTCATTGCCTGTGTAGCGGTCGTATTTTGTAAAAGCTTCGTCGCCGCGGGCGAGGGCATTTTTTTTGCCGTAGAAGTTTAAATCGCCAAGGGCAAAAATGGTTTCGGGGATACTGTCTAGCCACCAGTTGATGAGGTCGAAATGGTGGGTTGATTTGTGGACGAGGAGGCCGCCTGAATTTGCGAGATTGCTGTGCCAGCGGCGGAAGTAGTCTGCGCCGTGGGTTGTGTCGAGAAGATACTCGAAGTTGACGTGTTTGATGTTTCCGATTTTGCCGTCGTGGAGAGCTTTCCAAACACTTGTTACCCCGGGAGACCAGCGGTAATTGAAGGTTACGCGGACGTTTTTGTCACTTTTTTGCGCTGCTTTCTGAATGGCGCGACACTGCTCTGCATTGATGGCCAGAGGCTTTTCGACAATGGCATTGCAGCCTGCGTCGAGCGTGCGAAGGATATAGTCTGCGTGAAGGCTGTCGATGGTGGTGATGAAAACGGTATCTGGCTTTGTGTCGGCCAGCATTTTTTCAAAATCTTGTGACGTGTAACAAGAGACAGCATCTTGGAGATTAAAATCGTCTTTTAGGGTTTTGAGATGTGCCCGCATGCGTGTTTCGCTGGGGTCGCAGAGGGCGACAAGCTCAGCTATGTCGGAGTATTTTTTTGCTAAGGGGTGAAGAAACATGACGGAACGACCACCGGCACCTACGAGGGCATAGCGTTTGCGATTTTGCATAATAGGGTGGAAGTCTCAGCTCGCTGGGATGCGATGTCTAGTTTTATTTCAAGCTAAAGATGCCTAAAAAAGAATTAAGTTGCGAAAAATACAAAAAGCTCGCGGAGGCTGATGTTTACAGGGAAATAAGCTATTTTTTTAAGGCACGGAGCCTACGAGACCCGAACCCGTGTTCACACTTTGTAAATAAGCCTATCGTGACTCTCTTTAAGGTTAAGGAAGCAAGAATCAATATCCGCCTTGCAAATAGCACCCTGAACGGCTTGAAAGCACGTGCTGAGGAAGCGGGTATGCCTTACCAGACGCTTGCAGCATCTGTGCTGCATCAGGTGGCAATGGGGGACTTACGGCTTAAATTGGTGCCGGGTAGGAAAAAATAGAAGGCTTTTCGTAGAATACTCACACGCTTTGAAAAACTGGATGTAATGTTTACTGCCTTCATTCATGCCGCTTGGATCTTTAATGCCTTTCTTTATGCTAACAGGCCCTCCCGACTAACATGAAACAAGTTAGTCTTCTTTTCATCCCCATGCGCGCTTGCGCCCTGTGGAATGTTGTTGTTTGCTTTTACAGATGTTTTTTTACACTACCCGCTTGCCGCCTGTGTTGGAAATTTATTTAAGGAGAGTTAAGCAGTTTGTGACAAATTAACCCCTAAAAAAAGCAAGTTTTGGCAATTTCTCGAAAAATGAAAAAAGCTCGTAGAGGCTGATATTTACAGGTTGGAGAGGCGTTTTTAAGACGCGGAGCCTACGGGACTCGAACCCGCAACCTCTGCCGTGACAGGGCAGCGCTCTAACCAATTGAGCTAAGGCTCCTAAAGAGGGAGCGAAGCTATTCTCTTTTGTCTTTCGCTGGCAACTATTTTTTTTAAAAAAGTCACAATCATCCCTAAAAATAAATTGGTCAAAGCGCCTTGGATTTAGTCCATGCGTTGGCGGAGGCAGCCTTGCCAAGCGAAGAGGATGCCGATGAGGACGTGGGCGCATAGGACCCAGAGACAGATGAGGGGCGGGGCGAGGGAGGTCTGGCTGACCATTTGGACGATGTCGTAGTAGCGTCCGCCGTCGATTTTTAAAGTTTGCAAAACGCCGGACCAGCTCCAGTAGGCGGCGATGAAGGGTTTGGTAATGGTAGCGATAAAGGAGGGGAGCGCGAGGACGGCACCGGAGAGGGGGAGCTGGAAACCGACGAGGTAGATGGAGGCGAGGCTGGCTTGCTCGGCGGAGCCGAGCCAGGCGGAGAGGGCGAGGCAGGTCATGCTCATGGCGGCGTTGACAAGCCAGAGGAAAATGAGCTGCTGGAGGAGGGGGCCGGGGAAGTCGCAGACGAAATCGACGAAGAGTCCCATCCATACAGACTGGAAGGTGACGAGCATGAGGATGAAGACGACTTTGCTGGCGATGTAGCTGATGGAGCTGACGCCGGAGAGTTTTTCTTTTTCAAAAATGAGGCGTTCCGCTGCGATTTCGCGGCCTGCGTTGTTTGCTCCCATGAGGGTGAGGAGGATGACTTGGAACATGACGATGCCGGAGACGAGGCTGCCGGTCTTGCTGGCTTCGACGACGAATTGTTTGGCTTCGACGAGTTGCTGCATAACGTCTTGGTCTAGGCTCATGCCGAGGTTGCTGACGTTGGGGAGGCCGTTCCATGCGAAGATGGCGACGAGGATGGGGAAGCCGAGGATGAGGCCGATCTGGAGCCAGAGTTGGGGGGTGTTGCGGAAGAAAATTTTGAGGCGTCGGGCGAGGAGGACAGAGAATTGGGTGAGGCTGCCGGGGACGTTTGGCAGCGGTGGTTCTTCGATGACGATGGCTTCGGTCTCTATGTCTTGATTTTTATTTTGTTTTTTTTCTTCGGGTTGGATTTCTTCGGGGAGAGCGAGGATGGCGGATTGGGGGAGATCTTTTTCGGAAGATTTATTTTCTTCTTTTGTTTTGGGTGGGGCAAAAGGGTCTTCGGGGGTGGTGGAATTGTTTTTGCGATCTGCGTTCGCCGTTAGGACTTCTTGCTGAAAGTGGTCGTGGTATTTTTTCCAGGAATTTTTCCATTCTTCGGGTTTTCGGTTGTCGAGTTGGCTGTAGAGGGAATTTGCGTCATCGACTCGGAAGTAGTGTGCGAGGTGGTCGGCGGGGCCGTGGTAGGCGAGGATGCCTTTGTAGAGAACGATGACGGAGTCGTAGAGTTCGAGGTGTTGGAGGCTGTGGGTGACGGAGAGGATGAGGCGGTCGTCGTTTCGTGAGAGGTCGCGGAGGAGGTGGACGATTTCGTCTTCGGATTGGGGGTCGAGTCCGCTGGTGACTTCGTCGCAGAGCATGATGGCGGGTTTGCTGACGACTTCCATCGCGAGGGAGAGGCGGCGTTTTTGTCCGCCGGAGAGGACGCGGACGTGGCGGTCTTTGAATTCGAGGAGGCCGACTTCGTTTAGGATGCGTTCGACTTGGAGTTGGCGTTCTTCGGTGGTGAGGCCGGAAACGCGGAGTCGCAGGGAGGTATCGACGGATTCGAGGACGGTGAGTTCGTCGTGTGCGATGCTGAATTGGGGGACGTAGCCGATTTCGGAGGGGGAGAAGTCGCGTTCTTCGAGGTTGCGATTTTCCCAAAAAATATTTCCTTCTTCTTCGCCGGGGGCGATGCCGGCGATGGTTTTTAGGAGGGTGCTTTTTCCGCAACCGGAGGGGCCGATGATGGCTGCGAAGTGGCCTTTGGGGAGTTGGGCGGAGACATCGGCCAAGAGGGGATGAATATCGTCGCCTTTTCCAACAAATAAGCTGATGTCTTGGAGTTCTAACATATTGGTTTAAGAGGAATGGAAGTGGAGGGGTTAGTCTAGTTCAAAATTGATGACGATGTCATAAGAGCCGTTGGAGCCGAGGCCATCGGGGAGGGGGTCGATACGTTTGACTTTGTCTTGGATGGCGCTGACGGATTCGTCCATGACGATGTTGCCGCTGTTTTTTATGATTTTGAAATTGCTGATGCGTCCGTCGCGTTCGATTCGGATTTGGACGGAGCAGATGAAGCTGGTGTTGCTTTCCATGACCGAGGTGGGTTGGGTCCATTGGGAGTAGAAGCGGTCGTGGATGAGTTCGTGATACCAAGTAAATTCGTTGGCCTTGCCTTCGCCGGTGGAGGCGGAGCTGCTGCCTTGTCCGCTGTTTTTGGATTGTTGGTTGCCGGTATTAGATGAAGTGGCGGCAGTGGCTTTGCGGACTTCTTGAGAATCTACGGCGGTGGCTTTTGGCGGATCTTTTGGAGTTTGCTTCGGGGTGGCTTTCGGGGT
>JBKEAD010000127.1:0-1968 GCA_047971915.1 Chthoniobacterales bacterium | reverse complement strand
GACTGCCAAGATTTTCAAAAAACCAAGCTATGGCGCGAAGCACGTGATCCCATATGCTGCCTTCGCCTCCGTCGCGGTAGATCTCGCATCGCGAGAGAAACTCCAGATCGTTGGTTTCTCGTAGATATTCGGCGACAGCCATCGGAAGCCAGACTCCGCTGTCTGCGTATTTATGAAGATCATCTGGGCACCAGCCACGCATCGTGCTTCCATCCTGAAATTGGTGTCTCAGTGCTTTTAAAATTGAGTCGGCTGCGAGATCCGGAGCGTAGGCGCAGAGAGCCTTTGCGTCCTGTAGTGTATCACGAAAACCGATAAGGTAAACGCGGGCGAATTCTTTAAGTAAAAACAACTGCTGTTTCGTCCACGTATTGAATAGATGCGTCCACCTCTCATCTGGCAGGGTAATGTCGATGCCGGAAAAGCGTTTCGTTCGTTGTCGAGCAGCTTCTATGCCCTGAGTAAACGCAGCGGCTGAGGCACAGCGTTGAATGAGAGGTTCTTCGGTCTCACTTCCGACACAACCCGCGGCGAAGTGGTGTTGCCAATCGGCTCCGCTTTTTAGACGAATGTCGTATTGAAACGCAGCGATGAAGTCCTCTGTTGCCGCGTCTTGATTCGAAAGTTGACGGGCGATCACACCCGCCGGAGACGCGAGGGTGCTGTAGTAGCGGCCGAGAAAATCTCTTTTTCGCGTTTCATAATGATTTGGGGATTTTTCTGCGGAAAAGATGGCATGGTTTTTTGCATCTGGACGCTCATCAGATTGGTTCAGTGCAATCAGGCTGTGGTGTCCATTGTATCGGCAGGTACTATAGTTTTCTACTGTGCCGTAGGGAGTCCACCCTCCAAGGTCGAATTCGACAGCAGGATAGATTGATAGCGTACGCTCCGTGCTGCTGTGATTTTCGATTCGAATCGACCAGATTTCTGCGGGTTCGGAGGCAGAGGCCGTAAGCGTCCATTGACACCAGATTTCGTCAATGGTGCATTCCAGAGTAGAGTATCCTAGCCCGTGTTTGCATACATAGTGGTC
The DNA here is from genome assembly GCA_047971915.1 of Chthoniobacterales bacterium. Lineage (GTDB taxonomy): Bacteria > Verrucomicrobiota > Verrucomicrobiia > Chthoniobacterales > JBKEAD01 > JBKEAD01. Next base: position 932 of record JBKEAD010000127.1, on the reverse strand, counting down.
GAATGGCAGACGCACAGGATCCCAGCCAATTGTCCAAAACCTCCCGCTTTGGTGATCTTTTACATACACAAACCGATCACGGATTGGAATCGTGCGGTGCCCGGCTTGATCGCGGTGAAGGCTTGTGCCCCGTCCTCGTTGGTCAATCGCGACGAGCAGTTTGTCGTTCCATGCGTAGTTAATCCACGGACGCGGCGTATCGAAGCGTCGAATCACGAATTCTCGACCGTCGCCGGAAAAATCCCCGTATTTTTGATAATCGTTTGTCTCGAACATTACTCAAATGACTGACGAAGTCGTTATGTCAGTGCCGAAACGATAGAGATTTGTAAGTCCCCCGGCGACAAAAAATTCCACCTCGGCGTCATTATTTTTTTGAGACAAACAGGAAAACCGAATAAAAAAATGAAAAAAGATGGACAAAAAAAGCCACAATGGATAAAAAAAACCAACGCTAAAGAAACAGCACGCCCCTCCCAAAAAAATCCCCCCCGTTTTCTTCAATCCCCCCCACTTTTTTAAGAGCGGGTTTCTAGCAGCAGGCCTCAGGCACGCATGGGGGTGAAAAAAAGACCAACTTGCTTCATGTTAGTCGGGAGAGATGTCAAAAAATAAAAAAGCAGCACGCCCCCCCCAGAACGCACTGCTTTTTTGGTTTTAAAAAAAGCCGAAGCTTTTTCTAAGATGTCGGCACTTCGTTGACCGTCTTCAGGATGCGGCTGGCAATCTGATAGGGGTCGCCCTGTGAGTTTGGGCGGCGGTCTTCGATGTAGCCTTTAAAGTTGTTATCACGGAAAGAATGCGGAACGCGGATCGAGGAACCGCGATCGGCAAAGCCCCAGGTGAATTTGTCGATGGACTGGGTTTCGTGAAGGCCGGTCAGGCGCAGATGGTTGTCTGGGCCGTAAACGGCGATGTGCTCGTCCATATTG
>JBKEAD010000093.1:0-7410 GCA_047971915.1 Chthoniobacterales bacterium | reverse complement strand
GGGGCTGTGTCGTTTGCTAGATCAGACATCGTATGGGACGAATCGGAAGGTAAATTGGTGGGGCGTGTCGCGGAGGTATCGGCGGTTGTTATTTGAGCATGGGGAGAGGCGGGGAATAGCGAGCGAGCAAGTGGATGAGGTGATTGCGAGTGGTGGAAAGTTGAGTTTGTCGGAGGTGTTGCGCTGTCGGGTACGGTATTTTTGTGATGGGGTGGTGTTGGGGAGAAAGGCGTTTGTAGAGAGAGTATTTGAAGAAAATCGAAGTCGTTATGGTTCGAGGCGAAAAATCGGAGCGCGAATTATGCGCGGGGCAGAGTGGGGGAATTTGCGGACTTTACGAGATTTGTGGAAGGCTGGAAAATGATTCGCGATGATATAAAAATTGGAGCCAATTTATGCCACTCCCTTTTTTAGATAAAGACCTCGTTGCTGCTGCACGGCGAAATCCTGGCTTTATTGGGCGAGAGATTCTTGTCTATCGCAAACTCGAATCGACGAATGATACGGCATGGGAGCTTGCTGCAAAAGGTTGTCGCAATGGATTGGTCGTTTGTGCTGAAACCCAGTTACGTGGACGGGGGCAGTTTGAGCGTATTTGGGAATCCGCTGCGGGTAAAGGTTTGTGGTTCTCTGTTCTCATCGACTTGCCAGAGAATTTTAATGATACAGCTCTTTTGACCTACTGGGTAGCTTCGACTCTTGCTCCAGCTCTCACACTATCCACGGAACTACCTATACGAATAAAAGCTCCAAATGATCTTTATGTGTATGGCAAAAAGCTCGGAGGTATTCTTGTGGAAACACGTAAGCAGGAAAATTCAAAATCTCACCGTCAAGCTGTTCTCGGGATTGGTATAAACGTGCATCAGCAGCGCGAAGATTTTTCTCGATCGCTTCGAGAAAAAGCCATCTCTGTGATGTTGGCCAGACAGGAAGAAGAATTTCTTAAAACAACGGATCCCACGATGGAATCAATCATGGCTGCGCTGCTTGATGCGTTAGAAAACACACGTGAACAAGTCGAAAACACACCGGATTTGCTACGCGCAAAATACGAGGAATTAACTTCTCAGACCTTCTAATACCAAAAGAAAAAATATTTGGGATAAAGGGTAGCTCTTCCGACTAACATGAAACAAGTTAGTCGGGAGAGCTGGCTTGTCAAATAGACGAGATACCTGCACTTTGCTTACCTTAAATATTTTTCGTCTTAGCATGACACATCAAACATGAAGAGAAGCGCGAAAAGCCCGTGCGCTGTAGTAGGATTGTGCGCCGTTGTGATAGACAAAAACATGCCCAAAACGGCGATCACAAAAAAGCGCACCACCGAGTTCTCTAATATCTCTTGGCGTCCGTATCCAGCTTGAAGTTTTGAGATCAAATTCTCCGAGCGTTTGGAGGTTGCGGTAGTCTTTTTCACTTAGTATTTCGACTCCCATTGCTTTGGCCATATCCATTGCGCTGTTTTTTGGCCGGTGTTCCTTTCTTGATTCCAGCGCGGGATGATCATAGCAGACACTGCGGCGTCCGACCGGAGTCTCAGCCGAGCAATCCATAAAAATATATTCCTTCGTTTTAGAATCTTGGCAGACAACATCCGGTTCGCCTCCCGTTTTTTCCATTTCGTTTAGCGAGTAAAGTTTTTCGGGGTTTTCCTCCAAGCGTGAAAGAACATCCGTCCATATGATATTTCGATGTCGTTGTTTATTTTGTTTAAAACGCGCCTCCAATGATGCAAGCAACACCCCTCGCTCTTTCGTTGATAATATTTTCTTCATGAGAGTTTCATAACAGAGTCTAAACAGTGATTCTAAGTTATTGTTTTTTTGATGGTCAGCAAAAAAAGTCTGCCGAATCTGAAGGGTGAATGCTCCTAAATTAGGAATATTTTTTCCGTAGTCGCAAGGCATTTAAAATCACCGAAACAGAACTCATACTCATTGCTGCACCGGCAATCATCGGGCTGAGTAAAATTCCAAAAAATGGATAAAGAATCCCCGCGGCGATGGGGATGCCCAGTGCGTTGTAAAAAAAGGCGAAGAAAAGATTTTGGCGAATATTGCGCATCACCTCGCGGCTTAGATGAATGCTTCGGGCAATTCCGGCAAGATCGCCTTTTACTAAAGTAATGTCCGCACTTTGCATCGCGATATCCGTTCCTCCGCCCATAGCGATGCCGATGTCCGCTTGTGTTAGTGCGGGTGCGTCATTGACTCCATCGCCGGACATTGCGATGAGGCTCTTGCTCTCGCTTTGTAATTTTTCCAAAAGCTCTAACTTATCTTTAGGACGAAGATTTGCATGACTATTGTCGTGTGGGATCTTGAGGGAGCTTGCTACGGCTCGGGTCGTGGCGGCATTGTCGCCCGTTGCTATATGAATATTGATCCCCATTTCGTGAAGTTGTCGAATGGCTTCAGGTGTGCTTTTTTTAATGGGATCCGAAAGACTGATAATTCCCAAAATTTTGTGGTCGCGGGCTACCCAGACGCAGCTTTGAGCGTGTAGGGAGATTTCTTTCTCAGCCTCGATCAGTTTATCAGAAATTTCTTTTGAAATTTGCTCGTCTGCTAACACAAAATCTTTTTTACCAACTCGGATGACCTGTCCATCAAGTTCGGCGTCCAGCCCACCGCCCGGACTAGATTTAAAATTACGGACGATGGGGAGGTCGATTTTTAGCTCTTTTGCTTTGTGAGTAATTGCTCGGGCGAGAGGATGTTCACTGGATGATTCGGCTGCCGCTGCAATTAAGAGTAAATCGTTTTCAGAAATTCCATCCGCAGGGTGGAGTGCGGTGACGGCGGGTCGTCCTTCGGTCAGGGTTCCTGTTTTGTCTGTGAGGAGGACGGTAATTTTTTCGGCGGATTCGATCACTTCGGCACTCCGCACGAGAATACCCATTTGTGCGGCACGTCCGATTCCGACCATGATGGACATCGGTGTGGCAAGACCGAGCGCGCAAGGGCAGGCGATAATCAAAACGGCAATCGCATTGGCTATGGCATAGCTCAAGGCTGGGGACGGCCCAAAATTTAACCAAAGGAAAAAAGTAAGCACTGCGATTCCGACGACGATAGGAACAAAGTAAGCGGAAACGGTATCCGCGATACGCTGAATGGGTGCGCGGCTACGTTGTGCCTTTGCGACAAGTTCGGCAATTTGAGATAGCATGCTCTTTGAGCCAATGTGTTCGGCTCGCATTAGAAAGGTGCCGGTCTGGTTGATCGTTGCTCCGATCACTTTATCGTCTATGTTTTTTTCGACAGGAAGACTTTCGCCAGTGAGCATAGATTCATCTAAGGAACTATATCCTTCAAGGATGGTGCCATCCACAGGCACGCTTTCGCCGGGGCGCACCCGTAAACGGTCACCCTCTTGAACTTCATCGAGAGAGATCGTCGATTCGCTGCCGTCGTCATTTATTCGATTCGCTTGGATTGGAGCGAGGGCGAGAATTTCTTGAATTGCTTTTCCCGTGCGGCTTCTGGCTCGCGCTTCGAGTAATTGTCCTAGCAAGATCAAGGTAACAATGACGGACCCTGCCTCAAAATAAACTCCGATTTGTCCATGAGCCGCGTCTTTAAAATACTCAGGAAAAAGCTCGGGAAAAAATAATGCTACTACGCTATAAAGATACGCTGCGCCAACCCCCAGACCAATCAGCGTAAACATATTCAGATTCCAGTGACGGAGCGATTGCCATGCCTTTTTTAAAAAAATCCCCCCCGCGTAAAAAATAATCACGGTGCTCAGGGCGAACTCAATCCATCGCGAGACAGAAGGTTTTACAATTTCACCGACATCAATGCCGGGCAGCATTGGCAGCATAGCCAAGAGGAAAACAGGCAGAGTCAAAATAGCCGCAATCCAAAAACGTCGGCTTAGATCGCGTATTTCACTATCATCTTCCTCTCCGTCAATAATTGGATTTACTGCCTCCAAAGCCATCCCGCATTTTGGGCAATCTCCCGGCACAGGAGAGAAAACACCCGGGCACATCGGGCAAAAATAGCCGCTTTTCAAGTCACTCTTTGCAGCAGCAACAGCCACAGAATTTTCCTTTGAAGGACAACAGTGACTGCCGGAATGAGAGCTTTCATTTTCCATAACGATTTAAAATGAAAGCTATCACTCCGAATAAAAAAAACTAGCTCGAAAAAATCTTCCTTATTTGAACGCACAAATTGAAATTCGGTAACTCAACATCCCATGAGTGATCGGTTTAGTCAGGGAGAAATGGATGCGATAAATGTGTTGCAGCCTACCGCTACGGTCGCTGTAGGTGCAGCGGTCTATTTTTTTGCAACGTGTTTTGTCCAGAGGTTGAATTTTTACTTCTGCTTTGCCCGTGCTGATGTAAATCTGAGTATCTTTTTGCAAAGGCGGAGCTTCCAACATGAGGATGCTCTCTACTTCTCCGGGGCCATGCAGATCAAAGGCGTCTTCGACTAAAAGCTCTCCCGTATGCTTATCCAGCGTCAGTGTTCGAATGAGGCTTTTGCAGTTTGCTTGCTCGGGGTAGGTCTGAGTCAGATCGATGACAAAACGAACGCGCTCATCATCAAAAAAACACTCCGAAACGTCGGCCCGATAGTCCGCACCCGCTGCTTGCTCGCAATGATTTACCAAAGGAACGGAATGCCCGAGGGATCGCGCCGCAAGAAAGGTATAGCGCGTTTGGTCACTTTTAAAATAGGCATCATCGTATTCCGGCGCACCGATTTCGCTGATTATGGAATGGCCATCTATATTTAAAATGAAACTGCCGCAGTCGTTGTGATTGTGGTGTTCGGCGTTGTGACCAGCCTTTGCTGCAAACTCCCAAAGGTGATCGGCCTCATCCAGCGATTTCGTAATCACTGCGCCATAGTCTTTTAAAAAAACATCCTGCCGAGGCGCAGTATCCGACCTGTTTGCAATCTTCGGAGCACGTAAAATGAAACGGGATAAATTTAAAAAACTCCGAAACCATTCCTCGGCTACAGCGGATTCATCCTGCAAAATGTATTCGTAACCTTCAGTTGCAAAATCCGAAATCAGAGGGTCTGATAAATGCTCTCCCAGATACGCCAAAAGCGCAGGATTAAAAAGCCCACTGGCCGGGCCATCCGAAAAATTAACAAATCGCTGATTGGAAAAACTCATCAAACCCTGAAAGAAATACCCGCAACGCCACGGCTGCCTGCGATAGCATACGAGCCAGCAAATCGTAATCTTCCTCGATTGTGAGTGCCGCACCAAGCACGCCCTGATGAGAGACCGCATTCCAGTTCATCGGCAATTTTGTCCAGTGAAATGGCGGCTCACGGTCTGCGTAATTTAGGAAAAACTGCACCCTCAAACGCTCCCGAATCCGCTGGGCAAAATTTTCTTTCTTCGTTTCCTCGTCGGGCACGTAACGAGCAGTAGCCTGACGCTCGGCCTCTTTTTTCCGTGCGAGAATGGGAGCATCCTCGACCTGCTCAGCCAGCAGAGAAAGAGAAAAGAGAGAAAGAGAAAGAGCTAGAGATAAAAGTCGTTTCATAAATAAAATGGAAAAAATGCAAAGCCGCTCGCGGAAAAGATGGCTCAGCAAAACGTGTGAGTTATTTTTTTAAAAAAAGCTTCTTAGGAGGCGACTTCACTTATCCAGCGAATCGGCCATCTGCAAAAGTAGTTGATGCGTTCAGGATTTCCGTGGGCTTTTTGAAGAATACATCCTCCAACCTATCCACAACAAAACATGCTCGGTGAGGCGAAAAGCAAGCAGACCGACGGCGTGCCTCCGACTGTGGATTGGGGTTGTATTCACGGGAAGATTTCGACTCACGGCGGATCCGCCGTTGGTGTCCACCCGCTTGTTATGCTTTGGTTGGTATGCGTGCAATATCGGGGCACTTCTGCACAAGCCTCCTATCAAATGAATATAGCTGCACACCCATATCTTCTGCCAGTGATACATACTGAGCATCATAGGCACTGCAATTTAAACGATTGGCAACGCTCAATACTCTGTCTGGAATCACCTCAAATGATCTCTCCCTCATCAAGTCAATTGCGTCCGAAAGCAACTCAACGGACAAATGAGCCTCCATGCCCCCATTACGCACATGGGTTACAAGAACATTCAAATACTCGTCCAACCAAAGTCGGGGTGATACCCAATCAGGGTCTGCATCATACAAGCTATCTACAATCTCTGAGAATTGCTCATCCCTAATTAAAAAGTAAGCAATAATGTTCGTATCGACAACGATCACGCTCTTCCTTCGTTTATGTAGCTGTGAAGTTCTTCAAGGGAAAGATTCCCCTTCATGCTCCTTCGTCGGTCGCGAATCTTATGAACAAGCTCCATTCTAGATGTCCTCTGCGGCAGAATCACCTGCCCAAGAGCATGAATAATAAGCTTATTCACACTTCTTCCGCTCTCTTCTGCAACTTGCTTGAGGCGCAAGTGCAATTCCTCAGGCACATCCTTTACTGTTATATTCATTGTGAAACCATTATGGCACCAAGATGGGAGGGCGCAAGGATTTTTTTAGCATAACGTTTAGGGTTTTAGAGTGAGTCACCTGCGACCGGGAGCGCGGGTGGATTGGAATGATGGCGTTCGATTTGTCCCCAAGCGTCAACTCCAGCGCGAACAATTTTTAACCTGACACCTATTTTACAAGAAGAAATCAAGCGACTAATCATACGATGACCCGGCGTGAGCACGTAAGCCAAAGCCAAGCGCACGGCTCGTAAAAAGGTGCGATTTTGACAAAAAGCCGGCTCCATTTTTCCAAAAATTCCAGAAACGAATCCAACAGCGGAGTGGCTGAAAAAGAGAAATCAGTCATGGGATGAGGTGTTTGCGGTATCGGTTTTGATGAGGGCGAAAGTGTTTTTACCGGTGCGCTCAAAGCGGTCCTGACGAACCACGCGTTTGGAAAGAGCTGAAACCAAAGACTCTCGATCCACCCGAACGCCGAAACGCCTTTTAATGCGTGAAATGATCTCATTAACATGAAGTGGAGCTGCCGCATCTACAAGTATATCCTGAGCCATATCTAAATGAGACATACCTTTTTTACGTGAAGACGATGAGGATGAGTGGAGTTGGGAGCCTGAAGTCTCTTTTGCGCGGCGAAGAGAGCGAATTGCTTTAATTTGAGCAGAAAGAGAAGCTTCAACGGCTTCTAGAACTGCCTTATGAATAGAGTCATTGTCCATAACGCAAAAAGATGACGCTTTAGTTAAGGTCTTTCAATAAAAATTTTAAAACCTACTTAAATTACATCCACCAACTGTCCAAACTCCAGCGGTCGTTTTATCAAAACGACCCTACCCTGTGAGTCCCATACAAAAGCATGTGGCTACGCGTTGGCTGAAGGTGGCAGTGAGCGGGGGGCGATGAGCGATGTTTTTTAGGTGGATAGGAGC
>JBKEAD010000082.1:0-7979 GCA_047971915.1 Chthoniobacterales bacterium | reverse complement strand
TGGCGTTATGGTCCGAAGCGGAAGACGGGAGCGCGAGGGATGCGCGGGGCGGAGTGGGGAGATTTACGAACTTTGCGGGATTTGCAAAAAGAAGTGATCGGGTGATGTGGTATTGGATGTTTCGGAGGTACCCTTTACAAAAAAACGAAACTTTATTTGAATACCAGTGTTGCTCTTCTAAGACTCAAAATTCTAAGACCATAACCCACCGCAACCATGCAAAAGAATCCTTTCAAAGACGATTTCAATGATGACGAGCTATGGGAAATCCTCGGCAAAAGCCAGCACCCAAAACCAAGCTCAAACTTCACGGATCGCGTGATGAATGAAATCCAATATCTTGAAAAAAACATAAAGAAACCTGCTCACTTTTCACCGTTTTTTGCTTGGTGGGGAGAAGCTTTCTCTGGCACGCCTGCTCGCCTTGTTGTAGTAAGCTGCGTGCTTTTAACTGCGGCAATTCTTTTTGCCCTCAATGACTCTCCGGCGAGTAAAAACATCGCTTTCAACAAAAATATCCCCAACTCGCTCACCGCAGACTTCGACCTTATTCTCGATCTCGACAGCCTTATAGCATCTGAGGAACAAAATCTATGGCTCGACTATCAAACATTTTAATCTTGGCATGCTTGGTGCTAGGTCCCTTCTCACTTCGAGCAGAAGACGGCTCACCCCAAGCTCCTGAAGAAACGCCGCCACGGCCACCTCATCAGGGCGACCCTGCCTTTATCCCGCCACCGCCATTTGAACGTGATTTAAAAAAACTCTCTCTAAAAGAAAAACGGCACTTCGATAAAAACCGAAAAAACTGGGAAAATCTCAGCCCAGAGGAAAAGGAGCAATTTCGCAAAAAACGTCGCGACATACGCAAACGCGTCGCTGAGCATATCGATCAACTCATCGAACGCTTAGAATTAAAAGTAAATGCCGAGCAAAAAGAGGCTTTCATAAAACGCTACTTCGAAGAACGCAGAAAAATAGAACGTGAACTTTTTGAAAAAATGAAGCAAGAGCGTGATCAACGGCTCAAAGCTCTCGACGAGAAACTCAAAATAGAGTTTTCAAACTCAGCGGAGAAAGTTACAAAGGAGACTCCAGAAGACTCCTAAAAAACTTTGCTCCTTGACCAAAAATCTTCCTCATCCATCTACGACGTAATCGTCATAGGTGGGGGCCCTGCGGGTTCGACCGTAGCAAACTTGCTGGCTCATGCCGGAAAGCGCGTCTTGCTTTTTGAAAAAGCCTCCTTTCCACGCTTCCATATTGGTGAGTCTCTTTTGCCTTATAACCACTCCATTTTCGAGGAACTGGGTGTTTTGGAAGAACTAAACTCCGATGCATTTGTCTCTAAAGTCGGTGCTCAAATCGGCCTATGGAATGGCAATAAAGTCACCAAATTTGTCTTTACCAACAGCCCGTTCACCGAGTTTACCAGTTCTTGGCAAGTCCAGCGAAGCCACTTTGACCAAGTCTTGCTAAAGCAAGCCGCATCCCGTGGTGCCGATGTCTGTGAAAACTGCGAAATCATGGCTTGGACAATTTTGCCCGAAAATGTCAGCGTAAAAACTCGCGGCGGCGACACATACACGGCACGTTATCTCGTCGATGCAAGCGGCACAAATAACTTTACCGGCAATCGGGAAAAACTCAAAACCCTGAATCCACATTTACAAAAAATAGCTGTGTTCACGCATTTCTCCGGCGTGCCCGAGCTCCCCGGCAGCGAGGCTGGCGACACACTGATTTTCCGTCACCCCCAAGCATGGTTTTGGGCTATTCCCCTTGGAAATCAAAAGTGTAGCGTCGGAGTTGTCTTTGATAAATCGCTTTTAAAAAAAACAAAACTTTCCCCGGAAGAGCTATTTCAAACCTTCGTAAACGAAAGCCCTGCCCTGAAAGTTCGATTACAAGATGCCGAGCCGACCATGCCGCTGCGAACCATCGTGGATTTTTCCTATACAAATAAACGGCTTGTGAGCGAACGCTTGATCCGAATTGGCGATGCCGCTGGCTTTGTGGATCCCATTTTTTCATCAGGCGTTTACCTCGCCATGTTTATGGGAAAAGCTGCGGCCCAAGCTCTTTTAAAGACTCTTGAAAAAAACAACCCCCCGCTCTCCTCGGAAATGCTCGCTTATGAGAAAAGTGTGCGCCGCAACATAAAAATCTTTCATGATCTCATCGTGGATTTTTATCGTCCGGAATTTTTCGACCTCCTACTTTACACGGAAAGTAAGTCCAAAATCCCCAGTGCACTCAATGCTCTTTTTGCAGGTCGCTTGGATCAGACCTGGCCCGTTCGCTGGCGAATCCAAGCCTTCAGACTTTTAGTCAGAATCCAAAAATATTTCCCGCTTGTCGAGCGACTTGGACTCGAACAAGCGAAAAATTAAAGGGTGCCAGACGAATTACGATAAGCCTCACTGATCACTTCAGCGAGAATTTTTATCCCTTCCTCCACAACGCAATCCTCCATCGCAAAGCTCACGCGGATACATTCGTCGCAATGCCTTGCAGCCTCGTCCGAGCCAAATCCAAAATAATGTCCGGGCACAATCAAAACTCCACGCTGCTTCAGACGCTCGTAAAGCTCAGCCGATGAGATGGGTAGCCCGCGCAGCCAAATCCAAAGAAAAAGGGCCCCTTCGTATTCATGCACGTGATAGTCCAAATCATCGGAAAAATACTGCTGCACCCATGCCCGGGCATTTTCTGACTTACGCTTATAAAATGGCGCAATATGATTCCGGACGAGGCTCTCGATTTCACCCGACTCAAGCAGTGGCGTCACCAGAGCTTGCCCAACCGTTCCATTAGCAAGACCGGAAATGGAGGTCATCGCCACCACGCTACGAATGATCTCGGGATGTGCGACGACGATGCCCGTCCGCGTTCCGGGCAGACCCAACTTTGAAAGACTCAGCGTCAAAATGATATTTTCGTTCCAAATTGGTTCGATGTCTCGAAAGACGATTCCCGGAAAAGGTTTCCCATAGGCATGGTCTATGATGAGCGGAATCTGGGCCTCGCGCGCGAGTCGATCCAAGTGCTGAATTTCAGAATCCGTCAGCACGTTCCCCGACGGATTTGTGGGGCGCGATACACAGATTGCAGCGATGGAATCGTCTATCTGAAGCTTGTCAAAATCTACACGATATTTGAAGCGGTGCGCTCCTATGTGCTCGATCTCCGGCAAGACGCCAACAAAAAAATCGTCGCTGAATCCCTGCTGCGCATAGCCAATATATTCGGGAACGATTGGTAATAAAATGCGCTTCTTCCTCCCCGCGCCATGATCCCCAGCGAGGAGATTAAAAAGATAAAAAAAGGCTGTCTGTCCGCCGCTCGTGACAGCGATATTTTCTTCTCCAATCGTGCAACCAAAGCATTTGCTAAGCTCACGAGCCAGCACCTGAGCGAAACGCGCATTCCCTTTTGGCGGGTCGTAAACTCCGAGCATTTGTTCAAAACGTCGCCCGTCGGTCAGCAGATCTTCCATCCGTTTGCGCCAGAGTTTTTCAGCAGCAGGAATTAAGGCCGGATTTCCACCGCCAAGCATTCGGATGTTTCCGCTATCGGCAGCCAACGCTTCACCCAAGTCCTCCATCAAGGACTCAATGCCACTGCGTGTCGTAAAGTGCCGACCGAATAAAGATTTCTCAAACACGCCCACCAAAATGTCCTACAAAGCAAAAGATGCCAAGCTGGATATCAGAGTATTTATGACAGATAGCTAAAAGAAAAAGAGAAACGGAACCCCACGGTCGCTTTATCAAAGCGACCCTACCGCCGTTGGAAATTTTTTCGACTCGGCCACTTTGAATCACATCCGCTGCCAGACGTAAAAAAGGGCACCTGCTACCGGCACCCTTTTTTAGTTTTAGAATTTTCCTAAAAATTAGAAATTAAGCCTTTGCTTTTGCACGGTGTGCATCGACGAAGTATTTCATCGTGTGGTGCAAGACGGAACGAATGTCGTGCTTCGATTTCCAGCCCAGAAGATTGCGTGCTTTATCCACGTTTGGAATGCGGCGATCACAGTCTTCGTATCCTTTTCCATCACACTCTTCTGAAGGAACGCTGAGAATTTCAGGGTTTGGATCGCCGTCTTGGCGGAAGTCTCCGTCAAAGACGACCTTCATCATTTCGGCAAGTTCCTTAATCGTTACTTCGTTTTCAGGAGTTCCGATGTTGAAGATTTCACGGTCGCAGACACCACCCGGATTGTGAATGATTTTTACGATACAATCCACGGCGTCGTCGATGTAGGTGTAGGCGCGGTAGTTGATGCCGCCGTCCACGAGCTTCATCGGTGTGCCGTAGAGAAGGCCGTTCATGAAGTGCGAGAAAACACGTGGGTTTCCGGCTTTTTCACTTGGAAGATAGTCGATACGTGGGCCGATGAAATTAAACGGACGAATGATCGTGTAGTTCATGCCGTGTTCGAGGCCGTATGCATGGAGCACGCGCTCAAGGAGCTGCTTGGCGCAGGCGTAAATCCAGCGGTGATTTTTGATCGGCCCCATGATGAGAGGAGTCGTGTCCTCTTCGAATGGGAAAGGCATTTCCGAAGGATCTTTTCCAAGGACGCTAGCGACCGTTTTGCCATAAACTTCGCAGGTGGAGAACTGCACCAAGCGTTTTTTATGCTTCAAGCAAAGGTCGGCGATTCGAAGATTTTCGGTAAAGTTTAAATCGAAAACATCCACCGGATTCGTGACATACAAGCTCGGGTTGGCCATAGCAACTAGGTCCACGATGATCTCGTGATCTTTGACTAGGTCTTCGAGCGATTCGCAACGGTCACGAATATCGAGCTGGCGAAAAGTCAGGTGTTTGTGAGCGAGTTTATCCTCGAGCTTTTCACTCTCAATATCAATTGCAGTGACATCGAAGTTGTCATCTCTCAGCAAGCTTTCCGTTAGGTTTGCACCGATGAAACCACCAGCACCCAGTAATAAAATTTTAATCTTATTCATTGTAATATCCAATTTCATCAAAAATACCTTGGGGCATTCCGGTGATTGGAAGAGCCACTTTCAAGGCATAACTCGAAATAAATCAAGAGCTTTTTTTCAGCAAGGCTCGGTAATGCCCTCCGAAATGCACAAAAATCATCTTTAAAACATTTATACCATACGGAATTGGGTCCAGACTGGATGATTCATCGCTGTAGCAAGTCGGTATCGGAAGTTGAGCACAGGGGAATCCGGCAAGGTGTGCTACGAGGATTATTTCGGCGTCAAAATTAAAATTATTTTGTAACGCATCAAAGGGCAACGCCTCCAAAAGCTTGCGAGAGTAAAGCATATAACCACTATGAAATTCCTTCATCGACGTTCCAAAAGCTAGATTTTCCAGCAAAGTGAGCGCACGGTTTGGCAAATAACGCGAAAGCGGCATACCGCCTTTTAAAGCTCCACTACCAAGCATTCGTGAGCCTTGCACGATATGAGCCTCGCCCTTCCAAATCGGAGTAAGCAATTCCTCGACAAGCTCTGGCGCATATTGACCATCGGCGTGCACAATCGCAAAAGAATCGCAGCCCTTTTCCAATCCCCAGTGAAGACCGGATTTCTGTGCGCCCCCATACCCGCGATTTTGCGGATGATGCAAAGCGGAAACGTGCGGATATTGCTCGGCAAGTTGATCGGCGACTTTGCCCGTGTCGTCGGGGCTGGCGTCATTCACAATGACAGCCTTGCCTCCATTTTCAAAAAAAGTAGCCGGAATGCGCTCGACCGTTTTGGGCAAAACATCGGCGGCTTTGAAGGACGGAATAATGATACAGGCGGAATGAGACATCGGAATCAGGAGTTGGTTGGAGCGTTTTTTGTAATATCGGAAATCAATTGCGGACCGGAATAGATAAAGCCTGTATAAATTTGCACAAGCGGGGCACCAGCAGAAAATTTTTCCTGCGCAGCAGCAGCATCCATGATCCCGCCCGATGCGATGACCGGATTTTTGGTTTTTTGAATTACTTGCTTGAGCATCTTCGTCGAATTTGCCAGCAGAGGTCGTCCGCTGAGGCCGCCACTTTCATCTCGCTCACTCGGCACACCGCTGTGATCTAAAGTCGTATTGGTCGCGATAAAGCCACTCGCGCCATGCGCATCCGACATTTCTACGGCTTCGTCGATCGCGGAGCCTTCCAGATCCGGTGCTAGTTTCACCAAAATCGGCTTTAGGCGGGTCGTCGTTTTTTCCGAGCTTCGCAATGTAGTCAAAATCTCCCTGAGGGCTGATGCATCCTGCAATTTTCTGAGCCCCGGCGTATTTGGCGAACTGACATTTACGACAAAATAATCCGCAAAAGAGTAAAGCGCGGTGAAACTTTTTAAATAATCCGCAGGTGCATCTTCCAGAGAGGTCACCTTAGACTTACCGATATTGACTCCGACAGGTATGCGCGGCCAACGCCCACTTTTTTTCCAAGCAGCTAAACGTCGCGCCATCGCATCTGCCCCCTCATTATTGAAGCCCATGCGATTGATCAATGCCGCCTGCTCGGGGTAGCGAAAAAGACGCGGTTGCGGATTACCCGGCTGAGCCAGTGCCGTCACGGTTCCTATTTCAATAAATCCAAAGCCCAGAGCCTCCCACGCTGGCAGGGCAACCCCATTTTTATCCAACCCCGCAGCCAACCCGACGGGATTACTAAAGTTCAGCCCAAAAACCTCGCGCTTCTGCTCGACCTTTGGAGGAGCAAACGCCGAGATTAAGCCCGGGTAACGCGACAAAGCCGCCAAAAGCCGCAATGTAAAATGATGTGCCGTTTCCGCATCGAGCCGAAAAAGCACGGGGCGAATCAGTTTGCTGTAGAGACTCATAGTTTCTTCATTTTCCAATACAAAAGTTTCCAAAAATACGCCCGAGAATTTCCTCACTATCCACCGCGCCGACCACCTCGCCCACGGCATCCAGCGCGGCACGCAGATCCAGCGCGATAAGCTCCGGCTCGACCTCCTCGGTGAGAGCTGCCATCGCATGTTGCAAAGCCTCAAGCGCACGCTGCAAACAAGCCTGATGCCGCGCATTGATCGCTGCTGCCGAGTTCCGACTCGCCACATCTTGCCGCCCGGCTTTCCTAACTAATAAATCCACCAGCCGATCCAGTCCCTCACCCGTCTTGCATGAAACCACAAGCTCGTCAGCAGAGAACTCTTTCTGAGCAAACGCCTCACTCATAAGGTCACTTTTATTCCAAACCACAAGCTTTGGACAACCCTCGACCTCCACGCGTTGTTCCGCCGGAGCCGTGCTATCGAGAAGCTCCAAGACGATATCAGCCGATTCAATTACCCGCCGCGCTCGCTCGATCCCCTCGATCTCGATACTATCCACACTCTCCCGAAGCCCCGCTGTATCGGTGATTCTAAAAGGCACTCCGTGTAGCGATGCAAGCTCCTCGATCGTATCGCGCGTCGTTCCCGGCGTGGCACTCACGATCGCCCGATCAAACCCCAACAGACGATTTAGCAAGCTCGACTTCCCCGCATTTGGCTCTCCACAAAGCACCAGCCGCACGCCCTCACGCAAGATTCGCCCCTCCTGCGCGGTATCCAAAAGCTCCTTGATGCTACGCTCTACACCGGCGAGCCGCTCCAGCATCACCCGCCCCGAGTCAGGATCGATTCCTTCCTCCGGAAAATCAATAAACGCCTCCAGATGCGCCACCGCCTCTAGCAAAATTTCGCGCAAAGCATGAATCCCCTCCCCAATCCGCCCACCAAGCTGCTCGGCGGCTGCACGCAGGGCGAGCGGCGTTTGCGCACGGATCAGATCCATCACCGCTTCGGCCTGCGTCAGATCCATTTTGCCATTTAAAAAAGCCCTCTGCGTAAACTCACCGGGTTCCGCCGGACGAAGATTTTTTGTCAAAAGAAGCTGCAAAATTTTCGCCGCCACCAAGACGCCACCGTGCCCCGAAATCTCGACAACATCTTCGCCCGTATAGCTCGCCGGTTTTCGGAAAA
>JBKEAD010000067.1:0-2339 GCA_047971915.1 Chthoniobacterales bacterium | reverse complement strand
AACTCGCTAAAGAAATTCAAACCCGCATCCTGAATACCCGGCAGCCCTTCGTGCCCGTAATCGTAATAGATCAGATTCGATTTTTTGCTTGAGATATTATTATAAGCCGCAAACTGCGTGGATGGCGGACAGGTAATGTCCATTAAAGTAATTCCCATCAGCACTTCAGCCTTGATGCGTGGAGCCAAAAGACTGACATCAATATAGGCGAGTTTTTCAAAAATCTCCTCTTCGCGCTCATGCAGAGGATCGAAACGACGAAAATAATCCGCAAGCTCTTCGTAAGCTCGCTTATCCATATCCATCTCCCAAACTCGCCGATAATCTGAAAGGAAGGGAAAGATCGAGAGGCAACGCTTAATCTGCGGCGACAACGCAGCACAAACCAGCGAGAGAGCCCCACCCTGCGAGCCACCCGTGCAGCCCAAGCGATTTTCATCCACCCAATCAAATTCCGAAACCACACGAACAAGCTGCACGGTATCCAAAAAATGCTGACGGAAAAGCAATTTGTCCGGATCGGGATCATCCAAACCACGGATGATGTGCCCCTTGAGTGTATTTCCCTTCACTCCACCGACATCTTCGCTCTGCCCACCCTGTCCGCGACAATCCATCGCCACAACCGTAGCACCTTCCGAGACCAAATGCATATGACTCATCCAGTCGCCACTGTTTCCGCTGTAACCATGAAAGACAAGTATGCCCGGAGTCGCCGTCGCCCCACGAGGTCGCAGCACTTTTGCATAGATGCGAGCACCGCCGACACCCGTAAAATAGAGATCAAAAATCTCCGTATTTTTCAGCTTTAAGGCATCGCTTTTTTTCAACTCCACGGCAGGATCCGTTTCGGCGAGTTCTTTTAAAGCGCGTTCCCAATACGCATCAAAATCCGTGGGCTGCGTGGAGATTCCTTTATATTCCTTTAATTCAGCAAGTGGTTTGTCAATGAGTGGCATAAAGACGTGATTGCTAGCAGATTTTTTCGCTTTGTGCTCTTAAAAATTTTTTCCACTCAAAAAAATTTTCTTATCAGCAAAAAATTCTTTGCAAGTCTCGCCATTCGCCTTTTAATTGCTCCTTCCTTTTTTCTATGGACGGCGAAAACAACGAGCGCAATATCATTACAGATGCAGACGAGCAGGTCGATTCTCTCGGCAGCCAACCCGCAAGAATGCTGCAACGCAGGCAGTTTTTAGGTATTTTGGGCGCATCCGGAGCCGCCCTCATCGCCTCATCCACAGGAGCCAGTGCCTTTTTTTCACGTGATATTTCACGCGAATTTGCATCCCTGAATCTCCCAATCGAATGGCGCGAAAAACTCGGGCCGAATCTCCCTGCCTACGCAGTCTTTCTGAAGCGTCTTCGCTTGCGCCACATTACCGTCGAACAAATCATCGCTCCCCACATGAATGTGCGTCGTAACGTCCGTTGCGGCCTTCCACCAAGATCCATGTGGAGAAATCTAGCATCCACACTGCGTGTCGCCGATATCATCTCCGACAAACTCGATTGCCGTCTCGTCTCCATTGCATCCGCCTACCGCTCGCCGCTCTACAACGCCCTTTGCCCCGGTGCCAAAAGCAACTCCATGCACTTGCGAAACAACGCGCTCGACCTAAAGTTCTCCTGTCCTCCCGGCAAAGTCGCCCGGGCGGCACGCTCTCTCCGAGATAAATACGGAAAATTCTCCGGCGGTGTCGGACGTTACCGCACCTTCACCCACATCGATACACGCGGCAAAAACGCGGATTGGTAAAAACAGCCGCCTCCCCTACTCCACTGGTGCCGGCGTCGGGATAAAAACATACTCCATCCCAGCAGCCACGGCAGCTTCAACCCCGGGGCGACCATCCTCAAAAACAAGGCAGTCCTCCGGCTTCACCCCCATTCTTTTCGCAGCAAGAAGAAACGGCTCCGGCGACGGCTTCCCATGCTCATAATCATCCGCGCAAACCGTCGTATCAAAATAATCCAGCAACCCCAGCGCACCAAGCGTGGCATTCACTAATTCCCTATGCCCACCCGAGGCTACTGCCATCGGTGCTGTCCCATGAAAACGGTGCATCAATTCCACCACCGGAACGACTGGCTTCACCTCAGGAATCAATTTTAGGTAAAAATCTTCCTTACGACGCACCGTTTCCTCCAGCGGCATTTTTAAAGCAAACCGCTTGTTGAGATCATCCACGATGTGGATCGTCGGACGCCCACCCCAGGAATAAAAAAGGTCCTCCGGAAAATCTCCACCATGCTCGCCCACAGCTTTTTTCCAAGCCCGATAGTGCAGCGGCATCGAGTCGGCCAGCGTCCCGTCGCAATCGAAAATGTAAGCTTTA
>JBKEAD010000012.1:0-9393 GCA_047971915.1 Chthoniobacterales bacterium | reverse complement strand
CTTGCGGCGGCGAGCAAAAACAAGCTCTCCCCGCAGCCTGTGCCGTCGAACTGATCCACACCTACTCACTCGTTCATGACGATCTGCCCTGCATGGATGACGATGACCTTCGCCGCGGGCGCCCCACCTCACACAAAGTTTACGGCGAAGGTATTGCTGTTTTAGTCGGCGACGCACTTCTCACGCAGGCCTTCGAAATTCTTGGAAAACACCAGCCGGATTCCGTCATCGATCTCGCACGTGCCGCCGGCAGCCGCGCACTCATCGCCGGACAAGTCGCCGATCTCGAAGCCGAGGGAAAAAAAATAGATCGCGGCAAATTACGCTTCATTCACGAAGGTAAAACCTCCGCTATGATCGCCGTCTCACTCAAGCTCGGTGCCCAAGCCGCAAAAGCATCGACGAAAAAAATCGCCATTCTCGAAAAATTTGGACATCGACTCGGCCTAGCCTTCCAAGTCATCGACGACATTCTCGACTGCACCCAAAGCAGCGAACAACTCGGCAAAAGTGCCGGCAAAGACATCGCCGCACAAAAAAGCACCTACCCCGCCCTACTCGGACTCGAAGGTGCAAAAAAAGAAGCCAACCGCCTCACGCAACAGGCCATCCACAGCCTCAAATCCTTCGGCTCCGAAAAAAAAACCGCCACCCTGCACGCTCTAGCACGTCACCTCTTACAGCGGAAATTTTAAAGAATAAAGAGCATCTGCAACCTTCTTAAAACTTAACACTGAAAACTTTCCCAATGAATCTCAAGCACCCCGCCGCCAAACGGCGAACCTTTGCCATCATTTCCCATCCCGATGCCGGTAAGACAACCCTGACCGAAAAATTTCTTCTCTACGGCGGTGCTCTCAATCTCGCAGGCAGCGTCACCGCACGCAAAACCCAGCGTGCCGCTACGAGCGACTGGATGGAGCTCGAAAAGCAACGCGGCATTTCCGTAACCTCCACCGTTCTTCAGTTCGATTACAAAGACTGCGTCATCAATCTCCTCGACACACCCGGCCACAAAGATTTCTCCGAAGACACCTACCGTGTGCTCACGGCAGTCGATGCCGCACTTATGGTCATCGACGCAAGCAAAGGCATCGAAAGCCAGACCTACAAACTCTTTGAAGTCTGTCGGCGGCGCGGTATCCCGATTTTTACATTCATCAACAAACTCGACCGCCCGGCGCGCGCTCCACTCGAGCTTCTCGACGAGCTAGAAAGCGTCCTCGGCATCGAAGCACTGCCCATGAATTGGCCTCTCGGCGACGGACCCGAGTTCAAAGGTATCTACGACCGTCAACACAAACAGGTCCATCTTTTTGAAAAAACTCCCGGCGGTGCCTACCGCGCCCCCGTGGCCGTGAGCGATATTGAAGACGAAAGTGTGCAAAAAAAATTACCGCCCGACATTTACGAGCGCGTCGTCGAAGATCTCGGATTACTTGAAGGCGCGGGTGCCGACTACGATCTCGCCGCCGTGCGCTCCGGCAAGCTTACCCCCGTTTTTTTTGGCAGTGCGGCAAATAATTTTGGCGTCCAACTGTTACTCGAACACTTTATCGAGCTTGCCCCGGCACCTGCTCCACGCAAAAGCCAAGACGAGGAAATCCAACCCGATGCCGATTTTTTCAGCGGATTTGTTTTTAAAATTCAAGCCAACATGAACCCCAAGCATCGAGATCATGTCGCCTTTATCCGCATCGTCTCGGGCGAGTTCAAACGCGACATGACCGCCATCCACACGAGCACGGGTAAGAGCGTGCGACTCGGAAATTCGCAGCGACTTTTTGCCCAAGAACGCGAGACGGTAAACTCCGCATGGGCAGGCGATGTCGTCGGTCTCGTCGGCAATAATGATTACCGAATTGGTGATACGCTGAGCGAGCGACCCGATGTGAGCTATGCCGAGATTCCACGCTTTGCACCCGAGTGCTTTGCTTTTCTGCATAATCCCAGCACGGCAAAATACAAACGCTTTCGCGACGGGCTTGAGCAGCTCATGAAAGAAGGCGTCGTGCAGTCCTTTGATGTCGTCGGCTCCCTCCAGCGCATTCCGCTGCTCGGTGCGGTTGGCCCCCTGCAATTCGATGTTTTGCGTTATCGACTCGAAAGCGAATATGCTGCGGAATGCCGCATCGAAAATGCGCCCTGGGAAATGGCTCGGTGGCTCAAAAATCTCCGCGAAGACTCACCCGCCCACCCCCATCTTCCCACCGGCTGCGCCCTTGCTCACGATGATAAACAAAACCTCGTTGCCCTCATCCCAAGCAAGTGGGCCCTCGACTTTTTTTCCGAAAAAAACCCGGACTGGGAACTCTCCGCAGAGCCTTTTCAAACGGCTCTTGGCGAAGAGTAATTTTTTCTTAAGAAGAAAAACATCGCGGCCAACAGGACAAGAACTGCGGTCGATTTTAATAACAGATAGTGCTTTATCAAACACCTTTTTGTCACAGACAAGATTGTCTGTGCTACGGTGTTTTGCTGACGCTTAATTTACCGGAACCATCAGCCCACTTTTGGTATTACAACGTGGTCGGCACGGTGCCGTCGGCTACTTCAGCAAATTCTTCCGGGAATTTATTGAGGAAGCTCTGGGTTGGCCATGAGCAAGCCTCGCCAAAGGCGCAGATGGTGCGCCCCGCGATATTATCAGCGATATTTTTTAGCGTTTTCGGATCGGGATCGACTCCGTCGCCATCGAGCATACGGGTTGTCATTTTACTCATCCAAAGACTACCTTCACGGCAGGGTGTGCACTGGCCGCAACTTTCGTGGGCGTAGAATTGGTTGAGATTATTCAGTGCTCGGACCATGCTGCGGCTGTCATCCATTACGATGACGCCGCCACTCCCGACCATCGTGCCGGCAGCCATTAGCGTGCTGGCATCCATTGTGAGATCGAGAATACCGACCTCGCGCTCGGAGTCCGTGCCGTCGGCATTTTTGGATTTGATTTTTATTTTTTCATCAGCTCTCAAAACCTTGGCTGAGCTGCCGCCGGGGATCACAGCCTTGAGTTTGCGCCCGGGACGCAAGCCGCCGCACACGTCGTTAATTAGCTCGCCTAGGGTCACTCCGCCACAAGGAATCTCGTAGGCACCGGGCCGCATCACGTCGCCACTCACACACATCGTTCGTGTGCCACCATCGCCCGGAGTTCCCATTTTGGTATATTCCTCGGGTCCGAGACGGAGGATGTGTTTAACATGGCAAATCGTCTCTACGTTATTAACAACCGTTGGCTTCATATAGAGTCCGAGCACGGCGGGGAAATAAGGTGGTTTGATGCGCGGATAGGGGCGTTTGCCCTCAAGTGATTCCAGCAGGCTGGTTTCTTCTCCGCAAATGTAAGCCGCTGCACCTTGATGCACATACACGTCGAGATCGAAGCCACTGTCCAAAATATTTTTTCCTAAAAATCCTTTTTCGCGGGCTTCGTTGATCGCTTGAGTGACGATTTTGGCAGCCTGTGTAAATTCGCAGCGAATGTAGATATAAGCGAGCTTTACATTCAAAGCATAAGAAGAAATAAGAACACCTTCGATAAGCTGATGTGGGTCTTGGTGAAGGATATAGCGGTCTTTAAAAGTCCCCGGCTCCGATTCGTCGCCATTTACGACAAGGTAGTGAGGCTTGCCATCATCGTATTTAATAAAGCTCCACTTGACCCCGGCTGGGAATCCGGCCCCGCCGCGGCCTCGTAAATTCGCGGCTTTTATGGTATCGACAATTTCGGCGGGCTTCATGCCGAGAGCTTTGCGAGCGGACTCATAACCCCCGTGAGCTAAATAACTATCGATGTGCGGTGTGTAGCCCTCCTTGGTGATGTTTTCAAAAATAATGCGCCGTTCTTTGGGGTGAGGCGTTGGATGAATGTTGCTCATAGTGAGAGAAATTCTAAAAAAATTAGTGATTGGATTTTGGATTTTTTAAAGTATGGGCCTTCAAGACCTCATCAACTTTTTCAGGGTCCACGCGCTCGTGCAAATCGTTATCTACAAGACACACCGGGGCACTTCCACAGCTTGCCAAGCACTCCACAAACTCAACACTATATTCGCCGTCAGCACTGGTCGGAAGCCCCTCTCCGTGATGGTGCAAAGCCGCCTCGGGGTCGATCTTCGTCGCCTTACAAAAAGACTCATGGAGTTTATAGCCGCCGGCAAGGGCGCAAGAGAGCGTCCGACAAACACGAATGTGCGTCTTCCCCGGTGCTTGACGACGAAACCAAGGGTAGAAGGTGACAAGCTCCAGAATATTAATGGGCTGTAGCTCCAACTTCGCAGCGATCCACTCCATGCCACTTTCGTCGATAAAGCCAAAATGATTTTGCCAGAGATGCAAAAGAGGAAGCGATGCACTGCGTTTAGAAACTGGGTAATGCGTTATCATTTCCTCCATTTCTTTGAGAAGTGAGGGCGGAATAGAATCGGCCTGCCGGGGAGCGGATACGTCGGTTTGACTAAGTGACTGCGTGGGCGTTTCGTTCATGTTATTTTTTAAAATTTCCTCAGATGCTAAAAGTTGCTCATCGCGATGCTATACCGAATTTGAAAAATTTGGATGACTCAGGGCAAAGAGATTGTCGAAAACAAAAAGCATTTTCGCAAAGAAAAGTCCCGCAGAAAAAAGAATGCTTTTAAAAATCTGCCTCATCGACGCCGAAGGGCACTGCGGTAGTTATTACGATCCACAACGCGCAGGTTTTCGCCACGCCGCTTCAGCACAAAGGTGTTATTATTTCCATATTTGGACCAAGGGCCGATAGGCACATCACTGAAATCTACAAACTTCCAGTCCACAACGTCCTTCCCTTTCATTCCAAGAAAATCACGCACCGCCGGGGATACGTCCAACCCGGCACCTTGGTTGAGATTGGGTTTCGGACGAGCATTTCCGAAAACATACTGCCAATGATCTGTCCGAAAAGGTCCGCAATCTTCCCATTGTGCGTAGCAAATGCGACGTCCCTTGCGAATAGCAATCCAGCGCCCCTTGCAGACGCTTTTGCCCTCGCGCTCAAATGCCTCGCGAAACCACGGAATGGCTCGGCGTGACTCCGGCTTTGTCTTTCCACGTGTCACGTCATTAAATGGCAGCGCGACATAAAAAGGATTCTGACGCGGCACAAATTTTTTGGGAATAAAGTTATGTCGGTGAGAGGGATCGGGATGGTCCGTGCCGCCGTAGTTTTTAGTCCAACTCGCATCCCAAGAACTCTTGTAATTCGGCGTTGGGTTATTTTTTGTCGGGGACTCGCCCACCCAGAAAACGGTTGTTACGATATTGCGCTTCCACGGGTAACGCCCAAAACCGCTTCCCGGATTTGACGAGTAAATAACCGCCGGGCGGAGGGTTTTTATCTGTTTACGTCGAAGTTCGTCGGCACGCTTCTCAAAATCACTTGAACTCGAAGTCGAGGCTGCAAAAAGTGATTGTGTCGATAAAACACAGAGGAAAACAAAGCCGATTGCGGCAAGGGTTGAGGACTGTCGCATTGCTTGAGAAAATAAAGCCGTATGAGCAACGAGCAAGCCATTTATTCTCTTTTTAAGTAAAAATCCGAATTGAGGCGGCTTCTTTTCCTTCACTAATTTCTTCGCTGAATAGTATTTTAACGCCTTTGCCCCTCCTTCATGCGTTCCGCATAACTTTTAAAAAGAGCGTCCGATTTTTTTGTTTGAATCTCGGGAGCAGCTTCAAGAAGCGCAGGCATCGTTATATTTTTTTTACCCAACCAAGCTCCCACTTTTTTTTCTTTGGCAACTTCCTCAAAATCTCGGAGCCTCTCCACATAACTTTTACTTGAAAGTCCACCCGGATACCTCGGAGTATAACCATAAATTCGCACCAGTCCCTCCTTAACAAGAATCTCTCCCAAATCTCCATATTCGGTTTCGATAACGGCAAAGTAACGCGGGAGTTGGCTATTTCCACGAGCGTCTGTCCAGTCGGTTTTCACCGTGAAGGGCTCTTTCAATAATTTCTCCGAGCGTTGTTTTGCGTATTCGCCGAGAATATAAAGCTCTTTTTTATAAATTTTCCAATATTTTGCCTGATCGGAAGTGCGAAGCTTAAAAGAATTATCCGTCTCAGCAGCATCTACGTAACAAAGACGAAAAATATATTCCTTGCCATTATGTTTAATATGAAAACTATCCCCATCATTATATTTATTCGGCAAGAGCCTACACCCCTCTAAGGTCTCCCATTCTGCATGGACGGGCAATGCAAATAATAGAATAGATAGGGCATAAAAAATAATTTTCTTCACAGTTCTCTAATCATTTTTTTAAGCCGCCGAAGAATCTATTTCTAGCCACTGGCAATAAGTTTTTAATAAACTTCCAGATATATCATTAAGCCTCGCTTGAATCGAATCGAGATATTGATGTAAGCCGATTTGAAAAATAGAATCAATCGCCGCATAGTCTAAATCGGAGCGCAACATCCCTGCAAGTCGCTCCACTTCATTCCCATAGCTTACCGCATTCATTCCTGAAATACGATGCAATGCTAGATCGAGTTGATCCACACAAAAGCGAATCGAACGAGGAAAGCTTTGATGCAATACTAAAAATTCTGCGATCTGCCAGCTCGTCACCTGACCAACCTTACTTTTCAAATAAGCCTCCATTGCGCTGCAAGATCGCAAAACCGCCATCCACTGAATCAAATCCACAGCACCCCCAACCTGCTGGCCCTGCGGTAAAAGGATGTGATACTTAATATCAAGCACACGTGAAGTCGAATCCGCACGCTCTAGATATTTACCAACTTGTAAAAAATCCCAGCCCAGCCCATGAGTCATTGTGGCATCTGTAATCCCTTGAAAAAGATGAGAACCGATAGCGATACTTTGAAAAAAATTCGAAGGATTATTACGAAAATCAACCCGTGCCGAAGAACTACGCAAGCCAAGATAGAGACGATTCAACTGCTCCCACATTTCGCTCGATATTTGCTCACGGATCGTGCGGGCATTTTCACGCGCACGACCAATACACGAATAAATCGAATTCGGGTTTTTAGGCTCAAAAGCAACAAATTCTTGAACACTCTCCGCAGTAAGCTCCCCATAGAGTTCTTGAAAAAGTTCTTGGTCCTCCAAAGAAGCCAAAATCGGCACCCAGTGTTTCGTATCAGCATCAACAACTCCGTGATCTTGATTTTCAAAATCTAACAATAGTTGCATATTCACATCCAACAAACGAGCACTCGTTTCCGCCCGTTCAATATAACGACTCATCCAAAAACAAGATTCGGCAACACGACTAAGCATAATATATTATTAATTATAAAGTTTTTTAAAAAATTAAGCAGACTGCTGATATTCCATTTAATCAAGAACCCAAGTATCCTTACTTCCTCCTCCTTGCGAGGAGTTAACGACCAGCGAGCCTTTTTTAAGGGCAACCCTCGTAAGCCCTCCGGGGATGATGGTTGTTTTTTCACCACATAAAATATACGGACGTAAATCAATATGACGCCCCTCCACAGAACCCTCACAATATGAGGGGCTTCTAGATAGCTGAATAACAGGCTGCGCTATATAACCACGAGGATCACTTTTGATCGCATCGCGAAATTTCATAATTTCATCACGCGTGGCATGCGGCCCGATCATCATGCCATAACCTCCACTTTCATTCGCAGCTTTAACAACTAATTTTTCCAAATTATCTAATATATAAGATCGATCTTTATCTTCAGCTGAGAGGTAAGTCTCCACATTCGGCAAGATAGGCTCTTCTGAGAGATAAAATTCTATCATTTTAGGCACATAATAATACATAACTTTATCATCGGCCACCCCTGTTCCAATACTGTTAACTAAATTGACATTGCCTCGACGCTGCGCCTCCACAATACCCGAAACCCCTAATACGGAATCTTTCCGAAAAACCGTGGGATCTAAGAAATCATCGTCAAGCCGCCTATAAATAACATCCACCTTCTGCAATCCCGCTGTTGTTTTCATATAAACAAAATGATCCTGCACAACAAGATCCGGTCCGGTCACGATCTCAATCCCCATCGAACGGGCCAGAAAAGAATGCTCAAAATAGGCCGAGTTATAAATCCCCGGCGTCAAGAGAACCGCCGTCGGATTATCATCTGGATTTGGCGCAACATAACGCAGAACCGAAAGCAGCTCCTGCGGGTAAGAAGCCACAGGCCGAACAGGATAATGATTAAACAAACGCGGAAAGACACGCTTCATCGCCTCACGGTTTTCCAGCAAATAAGAAACCCCGGAGGGACAACGCCCATTATCTTCCAAAACAAGATAATTTCCATCGTCATCACGGATTAAATCCGAACCACAAATATGAATATAAATATCTCTAGGAACATTCAGGCCCATCATTTCGGGGCGAAAATGCTTTGCCGAACGAATCATCTCTTCCGGTATCACTTTCTCCTTCAAAATCCGCTGCTCATGATAAATATCCTGCAAAAACAGATTCAAGGCCTTGATCCGCTGCTTCAAACCACGCTCAATATGCGCCCACTCGGCTGCCGGAATAATTCGCGGACAGACATCGAATGGAAAAACTTTCTCCGTCCCCTCATCATCACTGTAAACCGTAAACGTAATCCCCTGATCCAAATAAGTGCTCTCAGCCAACAAACGCTTGCGGTCAAATTCCCCATCTTCCAAAGAATCTAGTCGCTCCTTTAGCAAAGCATAGTGCGGACGAACCTGCCCCGAGGCATCAAACATCTCATCAAAAAAACCTCCTAATTCATAATTTTCAAACAATCCGGACATATCCCGCGCATTATTCATAAGATATTGCTCCGTGAAAAGGGATTTTATGCAGCACCCCATCTCCGAAACAAAATCCAAAAAATCTATAAGCACTTCCTTTTTTTCTATTGTCTGCAAAAACGAAGTGCCTCATGGCTTAGAGCAATCATAAACCCCATCTCTCTTTGCACCCCTACTTCCCTGCATACATATGAATCCAAGCTCTTCACAACTCGGCATCTGGAGTGCCACGCCAACTCCCTTCACCAAAGACTTCAACATTGATTTACCATCCACACAAAGGATGATCAAACGCCACATCGATCTAAAATGCGACGGCGTCATGCTCGGCGGAAGCTGCGGCGAAGGCCCCTGGATACGAACCTCCGATCTCCAAAATCTCGTTACTCACAGCATCGAATGCTCAGAAAAAAAACTGAAAATCGCCGTCCAAGTCACCGACAATTCCGAAAACCTTGTGCTGGAACGCATCAACTCCGCCAAAAAATGGGGAGCCGATTTCGCCGTTCTTGCCCAGCCATATTTTTTGATGAATTCCACCCCCACCCGCCTGCTCGCCTATTACTCCGATATTTGCGAACGCAGTTCGCTGCCGGTTACCTTCTACGACCGCGGCAAAA